>NZ_JBJDQL010000015.1:0-53121 GCF_044903305.1 Streptomyces sp. NPDC019531
ACCCGGAGCCAAGCAGAAGTGCCTATCCGTGCGGGGACCCGGAGCCAAGCAGAAGTGCCTATCCGTGCCGGGACCCGCAGCCAAGCAGAAGTACCTATCCGTGCCGGGACCCGTAGCCAAGCACGCGCCTGCATCCATGCGGAGCCCCGCAGTCAAGCGGTAGCAAGCACCCACGCAGGCGCGCGCACCGTAGCGGCTCGCGTCCACGCAGCGGCCCGCGCCCCCACACCCGCACGCCTCAGCTCGGCTGGAGGTTCCGCGCAGGTTCCGGCTGGGCGGCTCCGCAGGGCATCGCCGGGTGCATCCCCAGCAGCACGATGCCCACGACGACGGCCGCGAGCCCCAGCGCCTCCCAGGTCAGTGCGCCGGTGTCGGTGCGCAGCCGGTCGCCGAGGAAGCCCACCCCGCAGATGATCCCGGCCAGCGGCTGGGCGGCGGTGAGCGCGGGCAGCGACATCCGCAGCGGCGCGGTCTCGAAGGCGCTCTGCACCAGGACGAGCCCGGTGACGCCGAGGGCCAGCACGGCGTACGGCTGCCAGCCGGTCAGCAGCTCGGTGAGGCCGCCCTCGGAGAAGCGCTGGCCGCTGACCCGGGTGAGGGCGTCCTGGACGCCGTACAGCAGACCCGCCGCCAGGGCCAGCAGTACCGGGCCCGAGCTGAGGCGGGAACGCTTGGCGTAGGTGGTGAGCAGCAGGGCGAGGCCGATCATCGCGCCGATGATCAGCCAGTGGCGGAAGGGGTCGGTGACCGCCGTACCGCCGCGAGGCTCGCCCGCCACGATGAACGCGGTCACCCCGCCCGCGAGGAGGGCGAGGCCCGCCCAGCCCTGGCGGCCCAGCGGCTGCTTCGACTGCTTGCGGGAGAGGGCGAGGGCGAAGAGCAGGTTCGTGGCGAGGAGGGGCTCGACCAGGGAGACCTCGCCCTGGCCGAGGGCGATCGCGCCCAGCACCATGCCGGCCACCATCAGGCCGATGCCGCCGAGCCAGCGCGGCACCTTCATCAGGTCGAGGAGCAGCCGGGGCGAGAGGAAGTCGCTCAGCGGGGCCTGACGGGCCACGTTCTGCTGGAGCACGAAGCCGAAGCCCAGGCAACAGGCAGCACTCACGGCGAGAATCAGAACCAGAACCGACACGCTGCGTACCTCGATCGTCCGGCCGGGCGGCGGGGTGGTAGTCGCCGACTGTAGCGTCCCAGTGCCCGGCTTGCCCCTGGGAGTAACCGCATCCGGGCCGTTGACCCGGTCACCGCGCCCTTCTCGGCAGCGGGGGTTCCTGCCATGGTGCGGTGTGGGGGAGGGTGGCGCCATGGCGTACGCCACAAGTGCGGGCTCTTGACCGGGTCCCACCAGCACCGGATGGCCACAACTTCCCCTCAGGTATGGAGAGTTGACGCGTGTAACGTGCCTTCGACCCTTGACGCGATCCATTGGTGGAGGGTTGGCTGTGTGTGATCAGTCGATGGCGGTGCGAATCGGCCGTTCGGTCTGCCCGCATGGGCTGACGACCCCCTCCCCCCGCCCGCTCCGCGCCTTGTTCCGTGAGGAAAGCCCACACGGTGTCCCCACCCCCGCCATCCTTCGGCCGCAGTCGAAAACGCGCCACCCAGGCCTTCGACGCGGCCCTCGACGACGCCGAACTCGTCGACGCGCGAGCGGCGTTGGCGCAGGGCAGATGGCAGGCGGTCAGGGCGCTGCTCGCTCGTACGGGTGACGACTGGGACCTGCGGGGGCACCGGGTGACGGTCCTCGCGGCGGAGCCCTACGCCCACGCCTGGGCCCGGGACTGGCTGGTCGCCGAACCGGACTCCGCGGACGCCGCCGTACTGCTCGCCCTCGCCCTGGTCCAGCGCGCCCTACGGGGCAAGGGGAAGCCCGCCCCCGCGCGCGAGGCCTGCCGGACCGCGGCCGGACGCGCGCCCGCGGACCCCACCCCCTGGCTCGGCCTGCTCCTGCTGGAGCGCGACCTGGGCGCGGCGGACGAGGTGGCCGACGTCTTCGGCGAGATCAGGCAGCGGTACGCCGACCACCACCACGCCCACCATCTGATGGTCGCCCGGCTTGCCGAGCGCCGGGCGGTGGCGGGCCCCGACCCGCTGCACGAGGTCTACGACTTCGCCAACTGGGCCGCCGAGCAGGCCCCCGCCGACTCTCCGCTCGCGATCCTGCCGGTCATCGCGCACACCGAGCGCTACCGGGCCCTGGCCACCGCGGGACACGAGCCGCGTGACCCCGCCGCGTCCGGCCACTGGACCGGACGCAGGGCCCGGCAGGTGATGAAGTCGGCCTTCGACTGGTGGCTGGAATGGGAGCACGAGGGCCATCCCCGCCGGCTGGTCGACCTGAACTTCCTCGCCCACGCGAAGGTCTGCGAGGGCCGCGGCGCCGAGGCCGCCGCCCTCTTCCACCGCATCGGCGAACGTCCCACCCAGGCCCCCTGGTCCTATCCGGACCGTGAGCCGTACTCCGCCTTCCGCGCCGCCCGCGACCGTGCGCTCGGCACGGTCTAGCACCCCCGAACCCCAGAAGGACGGTCCCCATGGCCACCGACAGTTCCAGTACGAGCAGACCGGCCGCCGAAGGCATCAGTACGTTCAAGGGGCAGGACCGCGCGCTGCGCGCCGACCGGCTCGGCACCGGAGGGCTGCTGCTCTCGGTCCTCGCGGCGACCGCGCCCCTCATGGTCGTCGCGGGTGTCATGCCCACCACATTCGCGGTGATGGGGATCGTCGGCCAGCCGCTCCTCTACGTCGTCCTCGGCCTGGTCCTCGTCCTGTTCGGCGTCGGCTACGCCGAGATGAGCCGGCACGTCCACAACGCTGGCGCCTTCTATGCCTACATCTCCCGCGGCCTCGGCGCCACGGCCGGAGCGAGCGCGGCCCTCGTCGCCCTGGTCGCCTACAACGCCCTCCAGGTCGGCATCTACGGCATCTTCGGCTTCGAGGTCTCCGGACTGTTCGCCACCTACACCAACCTTTCGGTGGCCTGGTGGATACCGGCGCTGGTGGCCGCCCTCGTCGTAGGCGCGCTGGGCTGGCTGAAGATCGACGTCAACGCGCGCGTGCTCGGCGTCCTGCTGATCGTCGAGGTCGCCCTGGTCGTCATCTTCGACCTCGCCGCCGTCGCCGACCCGGCGGCCGAGGGCCTGTCCCTGCACGCCTTCAACCCGGACACCCTCAGCGGGGCCGGCGTCGGCACCGCCCTGTGCTTCTGCATCGCCGCGTTCCTCGGCTTCGAGCAGGCGCCTGTGTACGCCGAGGAGACCAGCCGCCCGCACATCCTGGTGCCCCGCGTGATGTTCCTGGCCGTCGGCGGCGTCGCCGTCTTCTTCGCGCTCAGCAGCTGGGCCCTCACCGTGGCCACCGGACCCTCGGCAGTCGTCGCCGAGTCGCAGAAGCAGAGCGCGGGACTGCTCTTCGGTCTCACCGAGGACCGCCTCGGCACCACCTTCACCGACATCCTGCACGTGCTGTTCGTGACCGGCATGTTCGCGGCCATGGTCAGCTTCCACAACGTCGTCGCCCGCTACGCCTTCGCGATGGGACGCGAGGGTCTGCTGCCCGCCGCCTTCGGCCGCACGAACAGCGCCAGCGGCGCGCCCGGCACCGGGTCGCTGCTCCAGACAGCCGTCTCGGTCATCGTCGTGATCGTCTTCGCGGTCGCCGACGACAAGCCCACCGGCGACCCGACCGTGCCGGTGCTGCACCTGTTCACCTGGTTCGGCAACATCGGCTCCCTCGGCGTGATCGTGCTGATGGCGGCCGCCTCCGCCTCCGTCGTCGTCTTCTTCGTCCGGCGGGGTGCGGCGGGCGCCCAGGCCTGGCGGCTGGCCACCTCCGCCGTCGCGGGGATCGCGCTGCTGGTGATCGCCGTCTACACGGTGAAGGACTTCGACGTCCTGGTCGGCGCGGGCCCGGGCTCCGCTCTGAGCTGGCTGCTGCCCGGCATCATCGGGCTCGCCCTGGTGGCGGGCCTCGCACAGGGGCTGCTCCTGAAGGCCCGCAAGCCCGAGGCACACGCGCGGATCGGGCTCGGCAACGAGGCGTTCCAGCTGGAGAGGGCGGCCGGGGAGGCGTCGTAGCCCCCTCGGCACCGGACGCTCGCTGAGAGCCGGGTGAGAACTGATTACGGAAGTCTGACGAGCACCCGCGATTCCTGGTCCTGCCGGGGTCGCGGGTGTTCGAATGGATACGTGAACCCCGAACAGCCCGAGGAGCAGCACGGCACGCCGATCGGCCGCCGGGTCCTCCTCGGCACCCTCGGCCTGGGCGCGCTCGGCGTGGTCGCCGCGCCCACCCTGCAACGCGGTCTGGAGGCCTTCCTCGGCGGCGCCGCCGACAAGGACCCCACCGGCCTGACGGGCCTGCTCCCCAACGGCGGCGGCTTCCGCTACTACTCGGTGACCTCGTCCGTGCCGCACAAGAGCGCCTGGAACTACCGGCTCAAGATCGACGGCCTGGTCTCCCGCCCGAAGACGTACACCCTGGCGGACCTGCGGGCGATGCCCCAGACCCGGCTGGTCAAGGACGTCCAGTGCGTGACGGGCTGGCGGGTCCCGGACACCCCGTTCGAAGGTGTACGACTCTCCGCGCTGCTGGACGCAGCCGGGGTGACGGCGAAGGCGGGTGCCGTCCGCTTCAGCTGCTTCGACGGGGCGTACACCGAGAGCCTCACCCTCGACCAGGCCCGCCGTTCGGACGTCCTGGTCGCCCTGCGCATGCAGGACAAGGACATCGGCCACTCGCACGGCGGCCCGGTCCGCCTCTATGTGGCCCCCATGTACTTCTACAAGTCCGCCAAGTGGTTGTCCGGCATCACCGTCACCGAGGACGTGGAGCGGGGTTACTGGGAGGAGCGGGGCTACGACGTCGACGCCTGGGTCGGCCGTTCGAACGGGCGGGACGATGCACCTACGAGTTGACGCACCGCCGCAGACCCGGATCCGGCGCTTCGGCCGCACCCAGAAGTGGGTCCACCGCACCACCGCCGCACTGATGGGCGTCTGCGTGGCGACGGCCGCCTGTCTCTATCTCCCGCAGCTCGCCGAACTCGTCGGCCGCCGCGAGCTGGTGGTACGCATCCACGAATGGGCGGGCCTCGCCCTGCCGGTGCCGGCCCTGGCCGGCCTCGTCTCCCGTGCCTTCCGCGCCGACCTGGGCTTCCTGAACCGCTTCGGCCCGCACGACCGGGTCTGGCTGCGCGCCGCCCTGCACCGCGACAAGCGCCGCTCGTCCCGCCCCGCGGGCAAGTTCAACGCGGGCCAGAAGATCTACGCCGCCTGGATCTCCGGCGCGACCCTCGTCATGCTCGGCACCGGCCTGCTGATGTGGTTCACCCACCTCACCCCGATCCAGTGGCGTACCAGCGCGACCTTCGTCCACGACTGGCTCGCCCTCACCATCGGCATCGTCCTCGCGGGCCACATCGGCATGGCCCTGGGGGACCCGGAGGCACGCAGGGGGCTGCGGACGGGGTCGGTGGACAGGGAGTGGGCGAAGCGCGAACACCCTCTGTGGCGGCCGTGATCCGGCTGTTCCCACGATCAAGGAGATGCGGGACACCCTCGACCGCAGTGACCGCACGCTGGGTTCCTGGGCGGCCGTACGAGGAGACCGTACGGCCGCCCAGGAGCAGACGGAGGCCGAGCAGGAGCTCTGACGAGCCGCTCGGCCTCCGCGTCGGGGCGGTCGTACCCCTATATGACCAGCGAGAGCAGCAGCACCAGCCCGCCGGCGACCACCGAGATGATCGTTTCCATGATCGACCAGGTTTTGATGGTCTGGCCGACGTCGAGACCGAAGTACTCCTTGACCAGCCAGAACCCGGCGTCGTTGACATGGCTGAAGAAGAGCGAGCCGGCGCCGATGGCGAGGACGAGCAGGGCCGTCTCCCCGGTCGACATGCCTTCGGCGAGCGGGGCGACCAGGCCGGCTGCGGAGATCGTGGCCACTGTGGCCGAACCGGTCGCGAGCCTGATCGCCACCGCGATCAGCCAGGCCAGCAGGAGTGCCGGGATCGACCAGTCCTTGGAGATGTCCAGGACCATCTGACCCACACCGGAGTCGATCAGGGTCTGCTTGAAGCCGCCGCCCGCGCCGACGATCAGCAGGATGCCGGCGATGGGCGCGAGGCCCTTCTCGACGAGCGGGGAGAGGCGGTCCCTGCCGAAGCCGGCCGGGCGCAGCAGCGTGAAGATGCCCACCAGAACCGCGGTCAGCAGGGCGATCAACGGGGAGCCGATGACGTCGAAGACCCGCTGCACGGTGTTGTCGGCGTCGTCGATCACGATGTCGACCAGCGCCTTGGAGAGCATCAGGACGACCGGGAGCAGGATGGTTGCGAGGGTGGGCCCGAAGGCCGGGCGCTTCTCCAGTTCCTCGGAGGCGCGCTGCGGAACCATGCGGTCGGGCGCCGGGACGTCCACCCAGCGGGCCGCGTACCGCGAGAACAGCGGTCCCGCGATGATCACCGTCGGGATGGCGACCAGCACACCGAGCGCGAGCGTGACACCGAGGTTGGCGCCGACCGCGTCGATCGCGACCAGCGGACCGGGGTGCGGCGGCACCAGACCGTGCATCACGGACAGGCCCGCGAGGGCCGGGATGCCGATCCGCATCAGGGAGTAGTTGCCGCGCTTGGCGACCATCAGCACGACCGGGATCAGCAGCACGACGCCGACCTCGAAGAAGAGGGGGAGCCCGATCACGGAGGCGATCAGGACCATCGCCCACGGCATCGAACGGCCGCCCGCCTTCGCCAGGATCGTGTCGACGATCTGATCGGCCCCGCCCGAGTCGGCGAGCATCTTGCCGAGTATCGCGCCGAGGGCGATCAGCACACCGACACCGGCGACCGTGGTGCCCAGGCCGGTGGTGAAACTGGCGATGGCCTTGTCGAGCGGCGCTCCGGCGACCGCGCCGAGCACGAGCGTGCCCAGCGTCAGGGACAGAAAGGCGTGGAGCTTGAACTTGGTGATGAGCAGGACGATGACGGCGATGCCCGCCAGTACGGCGATGCCCAGCTGCGCGTGACCGGCCGAGGTGATCGGCTCCGGTGCGTCCGCTGCCAGCATCTCGACGCTGAGTCTGGTCACGGGGGTTCCCTTGCAGATACGGGGGTGTTCTTCGGAAAGGGGTGTTACGGGAGTTCGGCGAGCGCCTTCGCGGCCCGCCCGGTGATCTCCTCCGGGCTGCCGGACACGTCCACCACGACCCCGGCCTCGTCCTGCTGGAGGGGCTGGAGCGTGGCGAACTGCGAGTCCAGCAGCGCGGTGGGCATGAAGTGCCCCTGCCGATGCGCGATGCGGTCCTCGATGAGGGCACGGTCGCCTGCCAGGTGCACGAAGACGATCCCGGGTGCCTCGGCCCGCAGCCGGTCGCGGTACGACCGCTTCAGCGCCGAGCAGCTGACCACCCCGCCGAGCCCCGCCCGTCCGTGCGCCCAGGAGCCGATGGCGTCGAGCCACGGCCACCGGTCCTCGTCGGTGAGCGGGGTGCCCGCCGACATCTTGGCGATGTTGGCCGGCGGGTGGAAGTCGTCGGCCTCGGCGTACGGGACGCCGAGCCGGGCCGCGAGCAGGGGACCGATGGTGGTCTTCCCGGTGCCCGCGACGCCCATGACCACGACGACATGGGGGGTACTCATCGCTGCCTCACTGTCTGGTGTCGTCTTCGACAGGTGATGTCGACGCAACTGAAACCGATTAGGTACGACGAATTCAAGACCCTGTGACAAATAAGTCTGACTTTTTGGCGCCGTGACGCGCCCCGTACTCTGAGTGCATGAGCACATCGGGCCGGGGGCTGCACGGCCGGGTACTGGAAACCCTCGGCCCCGCGATCACTGCGGGTGAGTACCCGCCGGGCAGCGTTCTGCGCACCGACGAACTGGCCCAGCGCTTCGACGTCTCACGCTCGGTGATGCGGGAGGCGGTCCGGGTCCTGGAGTCCATGCACCTGCTCGAGTCCCGCCGCCGAGTGGGCGTGACGGTCCGCCCCAAGGCCGAGTGGAACGTCTACGACCCCCAGGTCATCCGCTGGCGCCTGGCCGGCGCGGACCGGCCCCAGCAGCTGCGCTCCCTGACCGTGCTGCGCTCGGCTATCGAGCCGGTGGCGGCGGGCCTGGCCGCGAAGAACGCGACCGCCGAGCAGTGCGCGCAACTCACCGAGTGCGCCCTGGGCATGGTCGCCAACTCCAAGGGCCACCGGCTGGAGGGCTACCTCTTCCATGACATCGCGTTCCACCGCGTGGTCCTCAACGCCTCCGGCAACGAGATGTTCGCCCACCTGGGCGACCTCGTCGCCGAGGTCCTCACCGGCCGCACCCATCACGAGGTCATGTTCGAGGACCCCGACCCGGCAGCCGTCACACTCCATGTCCGCCTCGCCGAGGCGATCCGCGCGGGCGACGCGGGTCATGCGGAGGAACTGACCCGCGAGATCGCGGTGGGCGCGCTCCACGAGCTGGACATCCTGGCTCCCTAGTCCAGGAACTCCCCGTCGACGTACACCCAGGCCCCGGCGACCCGCTCGAAACGGCTGCGCTCATGCA
The DNA here is from genome assembly GCF_044903305.1 of Streptomyces sp. NPDC019531. Taxonomy (NCBI): domain Bacteria; kingdom Bacillati; phylum Actinomycetota; class Actinomycetes; order Kitasatosporales; family Streptomycetaceae; genus Streptomyces; species Streptomyces sp. NPDC019531. The sequence continues at coordinate 8,546 of NZ_JBJDQL010000015.1, forward strand.
GCGAACCGCCCTTGAACGACGCCCTGAACGTCACCGTCCCGGTGCTGTGGAACGCCGAGCCCTCGGTCGTGCCGAGGATCTCCAGGCCCGTCCAGCGCATACCCGCGTCGAAGCCCACGCCCGGCGGCCGGGTCCGAGGATGCCAGGTGCGCAGCAGGTACACCTCGTCCCGCTTCACGAAGGCGCAGTACCGCGAACGCATCAGCGACTCGGCGGTCGGTGCCGCGGCCTCGCCCCGATGGAAGCGGCCGCAGCAGTTGTCGTACGTCTCCTGACGACCGCACGGACAGTGGGGCTGTTGCCGTGAGACACGTCGGCTCACGGCTGCACCTGGCCGGTATTGGTCGGCGGATGCGCCGGTCGCGCCGGGATCAGCGTGGGCAGCGCCGGCAGGGCCGCCCCGCGCACCCAGGCGTCGAACAGGCCGTCCAGCGGCTCGTCCGCGAACCGGTTGGCATGGGCGGTGAACGTCGACGTGGTCACGGCCCCGCCCCGGTGCAGCCCAGCCCAGCCGCGCAGCATCCGGAAGAACGCCTCGTCACCCATCGCACACCGCACCGCGTGCACGGCGAGCCCGCCGCGCTCATAGAGCCGGTCGTCGAACATCGACTTGCGGCCCGGGTCGGCCAGCCGCAGGTCCTGGGGGAGCGAGGACAGCAACCGGTGCGCGGCGGCCGCCAGTTGCTGGGCGGTACGGCCCCCCGAGTGCTCCGACCACAGCCACTCGGCGTACTTGGCGAACCCCTCGTTCAGCCAGATGTGCCGCCAGTCCGCGATGGACACGCTGTTGCCGAACCACTGGTGCGCCAGCTCGTGCGCCACCAGCCGCTCCCAACCCCGGGCACCGTCCACGTGGTTGGCGCCGAACAGCGACAACCCCTGGGCCTCCACGGGCACATCGAGCTCCTCCTCCGTGACGACGACCGCGTACTCGTCGAACGGATACGGCCCGAACAGCTCCTGGAACAGCTCCATCATCTGCGGCTGGCGCGCGAAGTCCCTTGAGAACTCCGGCAGTAGATGCGCCGGAATGTGCCCGTGCTGAGGCACCCCGCCGGGACCCGGATCGCCCAGCAGCACCGTCTGGTACTTGCCGATCGACAGCCCGACGAGATAGCTGGACGTGGGCGCGGCCTGCTCGTACACCCAAGTCGTCGTCGAGGCACGGGTCGTACGCGTCAGCAGCCTGCCACCCGCCACCACCGCGTACGCGGACGGCGTGGTGATCGAGATCTGGTACGACGCCTTGTCCGCGGGCCGGTCGTTGCACGGGTACCAGGACGGCGCCCCGATCGGCTGGCTCGCCACCAGCGCCCCGTCCTCCAGCTCCTCCCAGCCGAGCCCGCCCCAAGGGCTGTGCACCGGCTTGGGGTTGCCCGACCAGTGCACCTCGACCGTGAACGCGGCCCCGGGCCGCACCGCCTTCGCGGGCTTCACCCGCAGCTTCCCGCCCCGGTGCGTGTAGTGCGCCGGCCGTCCGTCCACCCGCACCCGGCCGATCTTGAAGTCGGTCAGGTTGAGCATGAACTCGGCGAGCGGCGAGCGCCCCGCTATGGCGTTGATCCGGGCGCTTCCGGCCAGCCGGTTCGGGCCCGGGCGGTAGTCCAGCGCGAGCTCGTACCGGTGCACCCGGTACCGGGCGTCACCGTGGTCCGGGAAGTACGGGTCCGAACCCGCCGCCTGCTGAACTGCCACTGCCGCTTCTGCTCCCTGCGCTGCGTTGCCGCTCCGACCCGCCGATGCCTCGCTCACCGGATCCGAGTGGCCCGCGTTCAGGGCCGCCATGCCTCGATCGGGTTGCCGAGCCAGCGGGTGTCGTCCGGGACGGACTCCGCGGCCATGACGAGCGACGCGGGGCCCAGCGTGGTGCGGGCCCCGACCGTGCTGCCGGGCAGCACGATCCCGCCAGGGCCCAGCGTGGCGCCCTCACGGAGAACAACAGTATCCGTCCGCAAGATCCGGTCGTGGAAGAGGTGGGTCTGGAGCACACAGCCACGGTTGATCGTCGCCGCGTCCCCCAGCTGCACCAGATCGGTCTCCGGCAGCCAGTAGCTCTCCACCCAGACGCCCTTGCCGATCTTCGCGCCGAGCCCGCGCAGCCACGCCGTCATCACCGGCGTACCGGGCACCGAACCCGCGAGCCACGGCACCGCGAGCACCTCGACGAACGTGTCCGCGAGCTCGTTGCGCCACACGAACCCGCTCCACAGCGGGTGCTCACCCGTGCGGTGACGGCCGACGAGCAGCCACTTCGCGACGACGGACACCAGCCCCGCCACCGCACCGGCCGCGAGCAGCACCACCCCGGCCAGCAGCCAGGCCCACGGCCCCAGCACACACAGCGCGGCCACCGTCAGCACGGCCAGCCAGGCCGAGCAGAACACCGGCACGATCCGGCACAGCTCAACAAGCCCGCGCGCCCACAGCAGCCCCGCCGAGGGCTCGTACGTCCGGCTCTGGTCGCTGTCGGCCGTGTTGCGCGGGAGCTTCACCGGCGGCAGCCCCAGATACGACGTGCCCTTCTTCGCCTTCTTCGGCGTCGCCGACAGCACGCCCACCAGCCCGCCGTCCGGCACGGTCCGCCCCGGTGCGGTCATCCCCGAGTTCCCGAGGAACGCCCGCCGCCCGATCTCCGCGCGCCCGACCCTGACCCAGCCGCCGCCCAACTCGTACGGCGCGGTCAGCGTGTCGTCGGCCAGGAACGCGCCCTCACCGACCGTCGTCAGGCTCGGCAGCGCCAGCACGGTCGACACCTCGGCACCGCGCCCGATCCGCATCCCGAGCAGCCGCAGCCACACCGGCGTGACCAGCCCGGCGTACAGCGGGAACAGCGTCTCGCGCGACCGGTCCATCAGTTGCGTCACGGTCCACGCCTGCCACCCGACCCGGCTGTGCGTCGGATACGTCCCCTCGCGCAGCCCCTGACTCAGCAGCCTTACGGCGACCAGGAGCAGCAGCGCGTAGGCCAGCCCGAAGGCGAGGGTCGCCGGGACGAGGGCCAGGGCGGCCCCTGCCAGGGGCGTGTGCGCCGCGAGGAAGGGACGGGCCACCAGGAAGGCCGCGCCGCCCGCCAGCACCGGGAGCATCGACAGCGCGAGGCCGGTGACGCCGTACATCACACGCCAGTACGTGCCCCGCACCGGCCGTTCCTTCGGCCAGTTGCGCTTGGCCTTGCCGAGCTTGACCGCGGGCGCGCCCGCCCAGCGCTGACCGGTCGGGATCTGCCCGGCGACCGCCGAACCCGGCGCCACCTCTGCCCGCTTGCCGACCCGGGCACCCGGGAACAGGATGCTGCGGGTACCGACGACGGCGTGCCCGCCCACCTTGACCTGGCCGATCTCCAGCCGGTCGCCGTCCAGCCACCAGCCGGACAGGTCCACCTCGGACTCCACGGCCGCGCCCCGGCCCAGCTTGAGCATGCCGGTGACCGGCGGCAGCGAGTGCAGGTCCACGTCCGGACCGATTTTGGCGCCCAGCGCCCGCGCGTACCGCTCCAGCCAGGAGCCGGTCAGCGAGGTCGCCCCGCTGAACTCGGCGAGCCGCTCGGCGGTCCACAGCCGCAGGTGGACGCTGCCACCGCGCGGGTAGCGACCCGGCTGGAGACCGCGCAGCAGCAGCCGTGCCCCGCCTGCCGCGATCGCGAGCCGTCCCGGCGGGCTGAAGAGCAGCAGCGCCCCGGCCCCGACCAGCCACCACGAGGCGGACGGCAGCCAGGAGTACGGCAGGATGTTGCCGAGCGCGGCCAGCGGCACCAGCCAGCGCAGTCCCAGCAGTGTGAACAGGGGCAGCAGGACCAGGAGCTGGATCACCTGGGCCCTGACCGGCACCGGTGCGATCACCCGCGCCGCCCCGTCGTCCTGCCCGGACTCCTCCAGGTGACGGGCCAACTTCCGCAGTGTGGGCTGCTGGTAGATGTCGAGGACGGCCGCACTCGGGTAGCGGGTGCGCAGACGAGTGGTCAACTGGGCGGCGGCCAGGCTGCTGCCACCGATCGCGAAGAAGTCGTCGCGGGCGCCGCTCACCGGGATACCGAGAACCTCGGCCCACTGCTCGGCGAGCCAGGCCTCGGTGCCGTACAACTGCTCCTTGGGACCGCCTGTTTCGAGCCCCTCCAGCGGCCATGGCAGGGCGTTGCGGTCCACCTTGCCGGAGGTCCGGGTCGGCAGGTCCTCGACCGGTGCCAGCAACGGCACGAGCGCGGCGGGCAGTTCGGCCCGCAGCTTCTCCACCGCGGCCGACTGGTCCCAGCCGTCCTGCGTGACGACGTAACCGACGAGGAGCTGGTTGCCGCTCCGCGCGGTGCGCACGGCGGCGGCCGCTCCCGCGACCCCGGGCAGCGCCTGCAGCGCGGCGTCGACCTCACCGAGCTCGATGCGCCGGCCGCCGAGCTTGATCTGCTCGTCGGCCCGTCCGAGGAAGATCAGGCCCTCGGGCTCGGCCTTCACGAGGTCACCGCTGCGGTACGCCCGCTCCCAGCCCAGCGACTTCAGCGGGGCGTACTTCTCCGTGTCCTTCTCGGCGTCCAGGTACCGGGCGAGCCCGACCCCACCGATCACCAGCTGCCCGCTCGCGCCCATCGGCACGGGCTCCCCGGTCTCGTCCACGACGGCCAGCTCCCAGCCGTCCAGCGGCAGCCCGATCCGGATCGGCTCCGCACCGCTCATCAGCGAGGCACAGGCCACCACGGTCGCCTCGGTGGGCCCGTAGGTGTTCCACACCTCGCGCCCCTCGGTGACCAGCCGCTGCACCAGCTCGGGCGGACAGGCCTCACCGCCGAAGATCAGCAGCCGTACGTCGTTCAGGGTCTCGGGCTCCCACAGCGCGGCGAGCGTCGGCACCGTGGAGACGACGGTGATCTCCTGCTCCACCAGCCAGGGCCCGAGGTCCGCGCCACTTCTGACCTGCGACCGCGGCACCGGCACCAGACAGGCCCCGTAACGCCATGCCAGCCACATCTCCTCGCAGGACGCGTCGAAGGCGACCGACAGCCCCGCCATGACCCTGTCACCGGGGCCGATGGGGTCCTCGGTGAGGAACAGCGCGGCCTCGGCGTCCACGAAGGCGGCCGCGCTGCGGTGCGAGACGGCGACACCCTTGGGCTTGCCGGTGGAGCCGGAGGTGAAGATGATCCACGCGTCGTGCTCGATGCCGGGCCGGGCGGCGGGAGAGTCGCTGCGCCCGTTGACGGTCAGCTCGTGCCCGGCGCCGACCACGGCCCGGACCTCCGCCTCCCCGAACACCAGCTCGGCCCGCTCGTCGGGGTCCTCGGCATCGACGGGGACGTAGGCGGCACCGGCGGCGAGCACGGCGAGGATCGCGACGTACAGATCATTGGTGCCGGACGGCACCCGGATGCCCACCCGGTCGCCGAGACCGACGCCGGCCTGACCGAGCCGTCGCCGTAGCCGCTCCACCTCCACGGCCAGCGCACGGTAGCTGAGCCGGGTCGTCCCGTCGTCCAGGGCGAGCTCGTCGGGGTATGACCGTACGGACGCGTCGAAGACGTCGACGAGCGTGCGCGGGGAGGCGGCGGGGCCCCCGGAGAATCGGGCGGTGTCGCCGAACTGTTCGCGGATCTCTGCGCTGAGCTCTTCGTTGAGCAGGCCGAGAGCGCTGCTCTCGTGTATGGCTGCCATCGGTCCTCGCGTCTCGATCCCGGAAGCCTCCGGGGCGCTGGCGGGCCCGCAGGTCTGCCTGGGGTTGTCCGGCTCCAGCTCGTAACAAGCCGGAAATTTTAGTACGACGCTAGGTTCGAGCCACCGAAACAGCCACCCGGGAAGGCCGTTCGGGGTGCGGCGCAGACCTGGAGGGCGTCTCTGACCTGGTGATCTTTACACCGAGCGAGAGATGCCCCACATACAGCGAGCAAGGGGTCGTACACGACAAATCCCCCCGACCGCCGAGCGGTCAGGGGGATTTGGCTGGTGTCCGAGGGGGGACTTGAACCCCCACGCCCGATAAAGGGCACTAGCACCTCAAGCTAGCGCGTCTGCCATTCCGCCACCCGGACAAGGTGTCTGTCGTGCGGGGTTGCCCCTCGCGGCGACGAAGGAAACATTACCAGGCTTTCGAAGGGGTCCGATCACCCCCCGTCCCTGCCCCGGCTCGTGCGTGAACGGCGTGTGACGGGCCGGGTCCGGTCTTGGGGCCGACCCGGTCACGGAGAGAGGATGAGCCCAACCATCAGCAGTGACAGCGGGAGGAAGCACCGTGAGCGAGACGGACACGGCCGGGACCGTCACCGGCGAGGACGAGGTCGTGGACCTCTGCCGCGAGCTGATCCAGTTCGACACCAGCAACTACGGCGACCACTCGGGACCGGGCGAACGCAAGGCCGCCGAGTGGGTCGCGGAGAAGCTCGCCGAGGTCGGCCTCGACCCGCAGATCTTCGAGTCCCACCCGGGTCGCGCCTCCACGGTGGCCCGGATCGCGGGCGAGGACCCGTCCAGGCCCGCCCTGCTGATCCACGGCCACCTCGACGTCGTACCGGCCAACGCGCAGGACTGGACCCACCACCCCTTCTCCGGTGAGGTCGCCGACGGCTGTGTGTGGGGGCGGGGCGCCGTCGACATGAAGGACATGGACGCGATGACCCTGGCGGTCGTCCGCGACCGGCTGCGCAGTGGCCGCAGGCCCCCGCGGGACATCGTCCTGGCGTTCCTCGCCGACGAGGAGGCGGGCGGCAAGTTCGGCGCCCGGCACCTCGTCGACAACCACCCCGAGCTCTTCGAAGGCGTCACCGAGGCGATCAGCGAGGTGGGCGGCTTCTCCTTCACGGTGAACGAGCAGCGCCGGCTCTACCTGATCCAGACGGCCGAGAAGGGCATGCACTGGATGAAGCTGACGGTGGCCGGCACCGCCGGACACGGCTCGATGATCCACCGGGACAACGCCATCACCGAACTGTCGGAGGCCGTCGCACGGCTCGGCCGACACCAGTTCCCGGTGCGGGTCACCAAGACCACCAGGGCCTTCCTCGACGAGCTCGGCGACGCGCTCGGCACCGAGCTGGACCCGGAGGACATGGAGGGCACGCTCGTCCGGCTCGGTGGTATCGCCAAGCTGATCGGCGCGACCCTGAGCAACACCGCCAATCCCACCCAGCTCGGCGCCGGCTACAAGGTCAACGTCATCCCCGGCGAGGCCACCGCCCACGTCGACGGGCGCTTCCTGCCCGGCTTCGAGGAGGAGTTCCTCACCGACCTCGACAAGATCCTCGGCCCCAAGGTCAGGCGCGAGGACGTGCACTCCGACAAGGCCGTCGAGACCACCTTCGACGGCGCTCTCGTGGACGCCATGCAGTCCGCGCTGGTCGCCGAGGACCCGGCCGCCAAGGCGATCCCTTACATGCTCTCCGGCGGCACCGACGCCAAGTCCTTCGACGAGCTCGGCATCCGCGGCTTCGGCTTCGCGCCGCTCAAGCTGCCCCCGGAGCTGGACTTCGCCGGCATGTTCCACGGTGTCGACGAGCGGGTTCCGGTGGACGGCCTGAAGTTCGGTGTCCGTGTGCTCGACCGGTTCATCGACGCGAGCTGACATGCGTTGACGCAGTTATTCGGCTGCGCGTGCGAGATCGGCCGGGAAGGGTGAATGCGCTCATAAGCTCGTATCCCCATTACTCCGTCCTCGTTACAGGTGATGCGATCCGCTACTTGGGGTCGCATTTCCAACAAGGAGGAATAATGATCAAGAAGATCGTCGCCGCTGCGGCTGCCACTGGTGGCCTGGTTCTCGCGGGTGCGGGCCTTGCCGTCGCCGATGCGGGTGCGCAGGGTGCCGCTGTGGGCTCCCCGGGTGTGCTGTCCGGCAACGTCGTGCAGGTTCCCGTTCACGTCCCGGTGAACGTCTGCGGCAACACGGTCTCCGTGATCGGCCTGCTGAACCCCGCCTTCGGCAACACCTGCATCAACAAGTGACGTTGTGCCTCGCCCTTAGTTGACAGGGATGAACCCGTCGGCCCCGGAGCGCACGCCACGCGCTCCGGGGCCGACGGGCCTTTTCGAACAGAACGGCGCGGCCGAACAGCGGTATTTCGAGACAGGGTCGAAGGCAGGGAATCAGTACATGCGACAAGTCACCCGCAAGGGCCTGATGACAGTGGCGGCCGCGACCGGCGTGATCGCCGCCGCAGGAGGCGCCGCCCACGCAGACGCGGGCGCGAGCGGATCGAGCGCCAACTCACCCGGCGTGCTGTCGGGCAACACGGTGTCGGTGCCGGTGCACGTGCCGGTGAACGCCTGCGGCAACACCGTGGACGTCGTCGGGGTCCTCAACCCCGCGATGGGCAACAGCTGCGGCAACAAGAGCGGCGGCAAGGGCGGAAACAGGGGCGGCGGCGGGTCGTCCGGCGGATACGGCGACTCGGGCGGCTCCGCAGGACACGGGGGTCACAGCGGCCGCGGGCACGGCGGTTCCGGGGGCCCAGGCGGCTCCGGGGGCTCGCATGCCGGCGGACACACCGGAGGTTCGCCCGGCGTGGGATCGGGCAATCACGTCGAGGTGCCGATCGACGCTCCCGTGAACGTCTGCGGCAACAGCGTCGACCTCATCGGCATCGGGAACCCCGCGATGGGCAACGACTGCGGCAGCGGTTCCGGCGGCGGGCAGCACGTCCCGCCCGGCGGAGGTCAGCAGACGCCCCCCGGATCGCCGGAGCAGCCCGGCAGTCCGAGCAACCCGGGCACCCCCGGCAGTCCGAGCCACCCGGGCAGCCCCGGCACCCCGGGCAACCCCGGGAACCCGGTGGAGCCCGGTTCCCCCGGTTCCCCCGTCACCCCGCCCGGGCCGGGCGCCGAGACGCCGGGCGGCGGCACGCACGGCAACCACCCCGGCACCCAGACCGTGACCCAGCCCCGGGGCAGCGCACAGCTCGCCCAGACCGGCATCGACCTGCCGATCGGGCTGGCCCTCCCGGTCGGTGCGGGCGCACTGCTGGCGGGCGCGGTCCTCTACCGCAGGGCGCGCGCCTCGGCCTAGCGGACAGCGTGTGGAACGGAGCGGGCCCCGCCGTGGCGGGGCCCGCTCCGTTCGTCCTGTCTCACCACGTGGCACGCACCTGGCGGATGATCCGCCGACGCAACCGCACCCTGCGGCTGCCGTCGCGCATGAGGCTCAGTCGGTCCAACTCCCAGTGTCCGTACTCGGCATGGTCCGTCAGCAGACGTGTGGCGTCCTTGCGGGAGACGCCCCGCGGTACGTACACGTCGACAAATTCGTATTCCGGCATCGCATCTATTGTGCGGGCCGGGGCCCGGTACGGATAGCGTCTGCACTATGTCTGATGCTGTGCAGCCCACCGCTGCCGAGGTACGTGCCGCCGCCGAGGCGGTCAAGACCGCGCTCGACCGCCACCTGGCCGCGGTCGAACGCAGGTCTGGGGAGGACGACCCCGCCGTCTACGAGGCCTTCAACGAACTGGCCGCGGCCGCCGAGGTGTACGACGAGCTGCTCTACGACCGCTATGACGAGGTCACCCCCTTCGAGATTCCCGGCGCGGAGGAGACCCCGCCGTACACGGGCCCGGAGGAGCCGAACGCGCTGAGCGTGCTGATCCGCCGTGACTACGCCGTGGTGGAACCCCAGCGGCTGCTGGCGCAGGCTCAGCGGGTCGAGGCGGCTGACGACGAAAGTCTCGGCGCGGAGGCCTCCCGCACGGTGCATGGTGCACTGGGGGTGCTTTTCGGCGAGTTCGAGCCCGACGAGATCGCCTCCCGGCACAAGGAGTTCGGTCTGGAGGAGGGCGACTCCACGCTGTGGGTGACGGCGGCGGACGAACCGGCCGAGCCGGGGGAGTGGCTGGAGGCGCCCTTCGAGCAGGTCGACGCGGAGCGGGTGGTGTGCCGGTTCGATGTCAGCGCGGTGTTCGATGACGACCTGGACGACGACGCCGACGGGGCCGACCTGGAGGACGAGGACCTGGAACCGTTGGACGCGGATCGTCGCTGAGGCCATATGACGGCGGTCCCGGAGGTTTGATCTCCGGGACCGCCGTTGTCCTGTCCGTGGGAGGCGGTCTGCGGGTCCGTTGTTGCTGGTTGCGCCCCGCGGCGGAGCCGCGTGTCGACACGGCCCCGCGCCCCTGGGTCGGCTAGCTCGTCGTGGGTGTTGCAAGGAGCGTGGGCAAGCGGGTCGTGCGGGGCTTGGGCGGGATTTCGGCCACTGCCCTGGGCAGGGCCTGTTCGGCGCCCTGGACCACGGAGAGGTGGCGGGACGCCCTGCCGAACGCCGTGTAGACCCAGGGGCGGGTCAGTGCCTGGGTGGCGTCGCCCGGGAGCACCGCCACCACCGCGGGCCAGCGGCCGCCCACCGCCTGGTGTGCGGTCAGTGCCCAGCCGTGCCGGACGGACTGCTCCACCCGTTCCTTCGGTACGACGACGGGCTCACCGGCGCAGTTCAGGTGCAGGCCCTCCGCGTCGGCCTTCACCACATGGCCCGGGAGCGTACGGCCCGGTGCGGGGGAGTAGGCGACACGGTCGCCGGGGTCGAATCCGCCGAAGCGGCCGGGGCCGGGGTTGAGGCGCTCTTTCAGGGCCGCGTTGAGCGCGCGGGTGCCGGCGGCGCCGCCATGGCCCGGTGTGATCACCTGGGTCTCCTCGGTGGGGACGCCGATCGCCCGCGGCACCGAGTCCGCGACCAGCTGCACGGTGCGGTGCACGGCCTCGCCCGCGTCCCGCACCGGCACGATCACGATCTCCTTACCGGGGGCCTCGACCTGGTTCAGCTCACCGATGCCGATACCGGAGACCAGCTCGCCCAGCGGCCCGGGATCGGGCCTGCGTGAGGCGACCTGCGGGCAGATCCGCGCGGCGAGCAGATCGGCGAACACCCGCCCGGGCCCGGCCGACCACAACACCGCCGGATCCCCGGCCAGCACCAGCCGCGCCCCGTCCGGCAGCGACTCCACGAGCAGCGCGGCCGTTTCGACGTCCAGCTGCGGCGCGTCGAGCACGACGAGCAGGTCGAGATCGAACGCTCCGTCGGCGTCCCTGCCGGGCCCTTCGGCACCGGAGAGAAGACCGGCGACGGTGGCGACGGGGTGGGTGGATGCGGTGCTGTCGTGCCCCGCGGCCTCGTCGGCACCCGGGGCGCTCTGCTGTCCGGCTTCGAGCAAGGCACCGAAGCGGTCGCGGCCCAGTGGGCTGTGCGTGGCAGCCCACGCCCGCAGCCCCAGGCTCCGCGCGGCCGCCAGCAGCGCCGCCGGTTCCGCCAACGACGCCTCGCCGCCGGTGTGCAGGACCAGGCCGTCGGCGATGACCGCGCGGATCAGCTCGGCGGCCGAGCCCTTGTCCGACGCCGCGGCGCGCTCCCAGTCCTCGGCCGAACCGTCCTCCTTCGGCACGGAGTTGATCAACCGGGCCAGTCCGTCGGCGAGACTCTCCTCCGCGAGGGCGTACCGCTCCAGACCGACCAGGATCCGGACCGGCCGCTCCACCTCTTCCTCGTCGTCCTCCTCGGACGCCGGGGCGGTCGGGTCGAGGGCGTCCTGGAAGACCAGGGCCTCGGCCTCGGCGATCGTGCTCTGTACGGCCGCGTCGGCGTCCGGCACGCCCTGCCGGCCCAGCGCGGTGACCAGGGCCGGCATCTCCAGCGCGGTGTGCCCGGCGACAGCCGCCTGTTCCAGCAGCCAGACGGTGACCGCCCGGCCCCGCCGCTCGTCGTCCGGCGCGCACTCCGCGCCGAGCAGTGCCCGCGCGAACCCATCGGCCTGCTCGGGCCGTACACCGGTGACCCGCAGCAGCTGCCAGGGATCCGCCCGCAGCTCGTCCTCCGCGCCTTCTCCGAGGACCGCGGCGACCTGCGAGGCGAGTGCCTCCGGCGCACCGCCCTCGGCCAGCACACGCCGTACGGCCTCCACGGTCCCGGGAACGGGCCCAGCGAGGGACCCGGCGGCCAGAGAACGGCCCGCCTCGGCCGGCTCCATCCCGGCTCCGGCAACCGCCGACGCCGGCCGAGCCCGCCCCGGCTCCTGCGCGGGCCGACGCGGCGGCTCGGGCTCACTGAACACGGCGGCCACGGGCTTGGCCCCGCTCTCCACGGCCCGTACCGCAGCGAGGAGATCCGCGGCCTTCCCGCTGAGCTTGGCCCCGCTCTCGACGGGCCCCTGCTTCTCGGCCTTCCTCCGCGCGATCCGCTCCCGCTCGACCCGCTGAGCCGCGAGCTCCGCCTCGGCCTCGGACAACTGCGCCTTGGCCGCACCGCCCGCCTCACCGGCGGCGGACTCACCGCCTTCGGCTCCCGCTGCCTCCGTTTCGCCGTCCCCCGCGCTGGTCTCCACGCCGTCGGCCTCCGTGCCCGGCGCTTCCCCCGCGCCCTCCGGCTCCGTCGCGGTGTCCCGCGTGCCCGGGTCGGTCTTCTCCGTGGGCTCCGGCTCCGTGCTCACAGCGTGCTCCAGTCGTGATCGGGATAGCGGTGCACGGGCGCCGACACATCGTCGAGCGCCCGGCAGATCTCGTCAGGAAGACTAAGGGCCTCCACTGACAATGCCGCCGTGAGCTGCTGCGAGTTGCGCGCGCCGACGATCGGCGCGGCCACCCCCGGCCGGTCCCGGACCCATGCGAGGGCCACCTGGAGCGGGGTGACGGCGAGTCCGTCGGCCGCCGTGGTGACCGCGTCCACGATGCGGCTCGCCATGTCGTCGAGGTACGGCGCGACGAAGGGCGCCATGTGCTCCGAGGCACCCCGTGAGTCCGCCGGCGTGGTGTTTCCGCGGTACTTGCCCGTCAGCACCCCGCGCCCCAGCGGCGAGGACGGCAGCAGCCCGATGCCCAGATCGAGCGCGGCCGGCAGCACCTCGCGCTCGATCCCGCGCTGCAGCAGCGAGTACTCCAGCTGCGTGGCGGCCAGCCGGGTCCGCGTCCCGGGCGCCGCCAGCTGCCAGGTGCCCGCCTTGGCGAGCTGCCAGCCGCAGAAGTTGGAGACCCCGGCATAGCGCACGCGGCCGCTGCTGACCGCCAGGTCCAGAGCCTGGAGCGTCTCCTCCAGCGGGGTGCAGGGGTCGTAGACATGGATGTGCCAGACGTCGACGTAGTCCGTGCCGAGCCGGGCCAGCGAGTCGTCCAGTGCGGAGAGCAGATGTCCGCGCGAACCGTCGACCCGGCGGTCCGGGTCGGCCACGCTGCCCGCCTTCGTGGAGATGACCAGGTCCCGGCGCGGGACCAGCCCTTCTATGAGGCGCCCGAGCAGGTACTCGGCCTCTCCGTCGCCGTACACGTCCGCCGTGTCGACGAGTGTCCCGCCCGCTTCCCAGAACGTTTTCAGGAGGTCCGCCGCGTCGTGCTCGTCGGTGTCCCTGCCCCAGGTGAGGGTGCCGAGTCCGATGCGGGACACGCGCAGGCCGGTACGGCCGAGATGCCTCTGCTCCATGAACGCCGAGATTACTGGCCAGAACCTGTCGCGTGGGGGCCTGTGGACAACGGATTCCCACAGGTGCACGGCGAATTGCCGTCCGGTCACCGGCACGGACCGCGACCTGCCCCGCTCCGCCCTGTCACGCTATGGTCTGCCAGCAAAGGGACGTTACTGATCGGTAAGGGGAATCGGCCATGCAGCTCGGGATCAACCTCGGCTACTGGGGCGCCGGAATGGACGCGGACAATCTCGCCGTCGCCCAGGAGGCCGACCGGCTCGGATACGCCGTCTGCTGGGCCGCCGAGGCCTATGGCTCGGACGCGGCCACCGTGCTCACCTGGGTCGCCGCCCAGACCGAGCGCATCGACGTGGGCTCGGCCATCTTCCAGATCCCGGCCCGTCAGCCCGCGATGACCGCGATGACCGCCGCCACCCTCGACTCGCTCTCCGGCGGCCGCTTTCGCCTCGGCATCGGAGTCTCGGGACCGCAGGTCTCCGAGGGCTGGTACGGCGTCAAGTTCGACAAGCCGCTGGCACGCACGCGTGAGTACGTCGAGATCGTGCGCAAGGCCATGTCGCGCGAGCGCCTCACCCATGACGGCGAACACTGGACGCTGCCGCTCCCCGGCGGTCCCGGCAAGGCGATCAAGCTGACCGTGCACCCGGAGCGCGAGCACATCCCGCTGTACATCGCCGCGATCGGCCCGAAGAACCTGGAGCAGACCGGCGAGATCGCCGACGGTGCCCTGCTGATCTTCCCCTCCGCCGAGCACCTGGAGGAGACCGCCATCAAATACCTGCGGGCGGGCCGCGAGAAGGCCGGCAAGACCCTCGACGGTTTCGACATCGCGCCGACCCTCCCGCTCGCTCTCGGCGAGGACAAGGACCTGACCACGCTCGCCGACACCTTCCGCCCCTACACCGCGCTGTACGTGGGCGGCATGGGCAGCCGCAGGCAGAACTTCTACAACCAGCTCGCCCAGCGCATGGGGTTCGAGTCGGCGGCCGCCGAGATCCAGGACAAGTACCTGGCAGGCGACAAGGACGGCGCCGCGGCCGCCATCCCGCACGACCTGATCGACAAGACGACCCTGCTCGGCTCGGTGGACCGCATCGCGGACCGGATGAAGGAGTACGCGGCGGCCGGCGTCACCACCCTGACCCTGGCCCCCGCGGGCTTCACCCTCGACGAGCGCCTCGCCTCGCTCCGCGCCGGCACGGAGGCCCTGGAGCGCGCGGGCCTGGCCTGACAGCCCTCAGGAATTCCCTACGGCCGTGGTGGGGGCTCGGGGGTCTTCCCCGCCACGGCCGTCACATGAATCAACGCGCTCACGCCCGCGCGGTTACGCCCCCGTCGTGACGCGGTGGTCCTCCTTTTGGCGGAGTCGTCCGACACAGCTGTTGCAGCACCCCTCTCGCCGCATTTGACTCGTTCTTTGCGGGTTGCCGCGGAGTCCGGCAGAGAGGTGCCTCACGATGCTTTCGGCCAAGAGCCTGTTCCAGGAGATCCTCGACAACGACGAGTCCTTCCGGCTGTTCTGCTCCATCGCGGCCAGCGGGGAGTCGCAGGGCGGCTGGGAGAACGCGCGCATCGCCGCGCTCGTGCCGCAGAGCGAGCGCGAACTCGCCCCCAAGATCACCCGGCACGGCGCGGACGAGGACAAGCACGGGCGGATCTTCAGCGCACTGCTGAAGAAGCGCCGTCTCGACCCCGTCCCCGTCCCGCCGGAGACGGACTACACGATGCTCCTGGAGAAGCACGGCATCGGTCTCGCCCACGAGAAGCTCAAGAGCGACGAGCCGCTCACCGTGCAGGACATCGTCACCTACCTCGCCCACAGCCGGGTCACCGAACAGCGCGCCTCCGAGCAGATGGAGTTGCTGCGCAAACACTTCTCCGACCACCCCGACCTCGGCCGTGCGGTGAAGATGATCTCGAACGACGAGGACAACCACCTCGCCTACTGCCACGAGGAACTGCTGCGCTTCGCGTACGCAGGACACGGCCGCGCCATCCAGCACACGCTCCGGGAGAGCGCGCTGGCCGAGATCCGCGTCTACCGGGACGTCAGCCTCGCCGTGATGGCCCACATGGGACGCATCCTCGGCTGGTCGCGCGCGAAGTCGGCGGTCCTCGCAGCCGGCATCCACGGCGTCTACGCCTACGAACGCGCCGCGGGCTGGCGCCGCATGGTCTCCCTCAGGATGCCGGAACGCCGCGACGCCCTGAGCGGCCCGGCCACCTCGGCCCCCGAGTTCGCCTGAGGCTCGCCCGAGTTCGTCCGAGGAGCCGCAGCAGCCCGCGAAGGGGCCTCTACAGCCAGCCCCGGCGCTTGAACGTCCGGTGCAGCAGTACCTCCAGGACGCCCATCACCGCGATGGCCGCCGGATACGACCACACCCAGTGCAGCTCGGGCATGTGGTCGAAGTTCATGCCGTAGATCCCCGCGATCATCGTGGGGACCGCGGCCATGGCCGCCCACGCGGAGATCTTCCGCATGTCGTCGTTCTGGCGGACGCTCATCTGCGCGAGATGCGCCGACAGGACGTCCGACACCAGCCGGTCCAGGCCCTCCACCGACTCGTTCACGCGCGCGAGGTGGTCGTTGACGTCACGGAAGAAGGGCCGCGCCCGGTCGTTCACGAACGGCACCGTCCCGCCGTACGCCCCCACACCCGCGAGGCGGGTCAGCGGTACCGCGAGCGGGACGGTGGCCCGGCGGAACTCCAGGATCTGCCGCTTGAAGGTGTAGATCCGGGACGCGGTACCCCGCGAACCGCCGCCGTCCGGCGAGAACACCTCCGCCTCCAGCTCCTCCAGATCGGTCCCCAGCTCCGTCGCCACCTCCAGGTAGTGGTCCACGACGGCGTCGGCGACCACGTACAGCACCGAGGTGGGCCCCTTGCCGAGCAGTTGCGGCTCCTGTTCGAGCCGTTCCCGCACGGCCTTCAGCGGTGAGCCCACGCCATGACGGACCGTCACCACGAAGGCGTCGCCGAGGAAGAGCATGACCTCGCCGGTGGAGACGGCGTCGCTCTCAGGCTCGTACACGACCGGCTTGAGGACGACGAACAGCGAGTCGTCGTACACCTCCAGTTTGGGCCGCTGATGGGCCTTGAGGGCGTCTTCCACCGCCAGCGGATGCAGTCCGAACTCCCGGGTGACCAGGTCGAACTCGTCCTCTGACGGCTCGTGCAGCCCGATCCAGACGAACCCGCCCGCCGCCCGCGCCTCGTCCAGCGCGTCGGACAGGTCCTCGGGTCCTTCGGTCCGGTGTCCCTGCCGGTAGATGGCACAGTCGACGATCACGGAGCGCATTCTCCCGTCGCTCGAAGAACCCTGTATTCCGGCGTACGCCTACCCTGGGCCACATGCCCACGTTGATCCTTGTCAGGCATGGACGATCCACCGCGAACACCGAGGGACTGCTCGCCGGGTGGACGCCCGGGGTCGCCCTGGACGAGCGCGGCGCCGCACAGGCCGCCGCGCTGCCCGGGCGGCTGGCGGGAGTGCCGATCTCCGAGGTCGTCGCCAGCCCGTTGCAGCGCTGTCAGGAAACGATTCAGCCGCTGCTGGACGCCCGGCCGGGTCTCCCGGCGCACAGCGAGGAGCGCATCGGGGAGTGCCACTACGGCGACTGGTCCGGCCGCAAGCTCGCCGAGCTCAAGGACGAGCCGCTCATGGAGGTCGTCCAGGCACATCCGTCGGCGGCCGTGTTCCCCGGCGGTGAGTCCATGCGGGCCATGCAGACGCGCGCGGCGGAGGCCGTACGCGAGTGGAACGCGCGCGTGGAGCGCGATCACGGCACCGACGCCGTCTATCTGATGTGCTCGCACGGCGACATCATCAAGTCGCTCGTGGCGGACGCACTCGGACTTCATCTCGACCTCTTCCAGCGGATCTCCGTTGAACCGTGTTCCATCACCGTCATCCGTTACACACGGCTGAGGCCGTTTCTCGTCCGCCTCGGTGACACCGGTGACTTCGCGTCCCTGGTGCCGCGCGAGGAGGCCGCCGGCGGGGACGCTCCGGTCGGTGGTGGTGCGGGCGCACCGTGATCGTCGCGCGCAGTAGGGTGAAGCGGTTCACACAAGCGCGTTCACGCATGGACGTTCCCGTCGTTCCCGTACTCACGAATCCAATGGAGACAGGACGTGTCCCGTCAGGTGTTCCTCTATGACCCTCCGGACCGTTTCGTGGCCGGCACGGTCGGACTGCCCGGACGCCGTACGTTCTTCCTCCAGGCCACGGCCGGCCCCCGAGTGACCAGCGTGGCCCTGGAGAAGACACAGGTGGCCGCCCTCGCCGAGCGGATGGACGAACTCCTCGACGAGGTCGTGCGCCGCAGTGGTGGCAGTGCGCCCGTCCCGGCCGTGCCGCCCACCGACGTCTCCGACACCGGCCCCCTCGACACCCCCATCGAGGAGGAGTTCCGCGTCGGCACCATGGCCCTCGCCTGGGACGGCGAGGAGCAGCGCATGATCGTCGAGGCGCAGGCCCTCGTGGAGTTGGAGGCCGACTCCGAGGAGGACCTCGCCGAGGCCGAGGAGAGACTCCTTCAGGACGAGGAGAACGGCCCCCCGATGCTGCGGGTCCGGCTCACCGGCGCGCAGGCCCGGGCCTTCGCCAAGCGCGCCCTGGACGTCGTCAACGCCGGGCGGCCGCCGTGCCCGCTGTGCAGCCTCCCGCTCGACCCGGAAGGACACGTATGTCCGCGCCAGAACGGATACCGCCGCGGAGCGTGACCGCCTCAGAGCTGCTCACCCGGGGCGAACTGACGGTACGCGGACAGATCCGGGACGCCTCCAACGCGGTACTGCACTGCTCCGTCGCGTACGAGGGCCAGGAGGTCCTCTGCGTCTACAAGCCGGTCCGCGGCGAGAGACCCCTCTGGGACTTCCCGGACGGCACGCTCGCCCAGCGGGAGGTCGCCGCGTACGAGGTCTCGGAGGCGACCGGCTGGGGGCTCGTGCCGCCCACCGTGCTCCGGGACGGCCCCTACGGCGAGGGCATGTGCCAGCTGTGGATCGACGGCGTAGCGGGCAGCGAGCTGCTCGCCCTGGTCGACGCCGAGGAACCCGAGCCGGGCTGGAAGGCCATCGGCCTCGCCGAGGTCGGGGAAGGCAGGACCGCGCTGCTGGTGCACGCCGACGACGAGCGGCTGCGCAGGCTCGCCGTCCTCGACGCCGTGATCAACAACGCGGACCGCAAGGGCGGCCACCTGCTGCCCGCCGAGGGCGGTCGTCTCTACGGCATCGATCACGGCGTCACCTTCAACGCCGAGAACAAGCTGCGGACCCTGCTGTGGGGCTGGGCGGGGGAGCCCCTGACGGGGGAGGCCATCGACGTTCTGAAAGGCCTCAAGGAGGCCCTGTCGGGAGAACTGGCCGCCCGACTGGCGGCCCTGATCACGCGCGCCGAACTCGACGCCACGCGCGCGCGTGTCGACGAACTGCTCGCCACCGGCAAGCACCCGGAACCGAGCGGCGAGTGGCCGGCCATTCCCTGGCCGCCCGTTTAGCAGCACACTGCGCACAGGGCCGTACCGCGCAAGAAGGCCTTACCGGCCATCCGGCCCGGTGCGGTTCGTATACGGAACATCCGTCCGGTTAGGCTCATGACATGCATGCCTGGCCCGCTTCCGAGGTCCCCGCCCTGCCTGGTCAGGGCCGCGACCTGAGGATCCACGACACCGCGACCGGCGGTCTGGTCTCCCTCGACCCCGGTCCCGTCGCCCGTATCTACGTCTGCGGCATCACGCCGTACGACGCGACCCACATAGGGCACGCGGCGACCTACAACGCGTTCGACCTGGTTCAGCGCGTGTGGCTCGACACCAAGCGCCAGGTTCACTACGTCCAGAACGTCACCGACATCGACGACCCGCTCCTTGAGCGCGCCGAGCGGGACAGCGTCGACTGGACCACCCTCGCCGAGAAGGAGACGGCCCTCTTCCGCGAGGACATGACCGCCCTCCGGATGCTGCCCCCGCAGCACTACATCGGCGCGGTCGAGGCGATACCCGGGATCGTCCCGCTCGTCGAGCGGCTGCGGGACGCCGGTGCCGCGTACGAACTCGAAGGGGACACCTACTTCTCCGTCGAGTCCGACCCCGACTTCGGCAAGGTCTCGAACCTCGACGCGGATGCCATGCGGCTGCTGTCCGCCGAGCGCGGCGGCGACCCGGACCGCCCGGGCAAGAAGAACCCCCTCGACCCGATGCTGTGGATGGCCGCCCGTGAGGGCGAGCCCAGCTGGGACGGGGCCTCGCTCGGCCGGGGACGGCCCGGCTGGCACATCGAGTGCGTCGCGATCGCCCTCGACCACCTCGGCATGACCTTCGACGTCCAGGGCGGCGGCTCCGACCTCGCCTTCCCGCACCACGAGATGGGCGCCTCCCACGCCCAGGTGCTGACCGGTGAGTTCCCCATGGCCAAGGCGTACGTCCACGCCGGCATGGTCGCCCTCGACGGCGAGAAGATGTCCAAGTCCAAGGGCAACCTGGTCTTCGTGTCGCAGCTGCGGCGCGAGGGCGTCGACCCCGCCGCCATCCGGCTGGCGCTGCTCGCCCACCACTACCGGGCCGACTGGGAGTGGACCGACCAGGTTCTCCAGGACGCCGTGGACCGGCTGGGACGGTGGCGTGCCGCCGTGTCACGGCCCGACGGTCCGCCCGCCGAGGCGCTCGTCGAGGAGATCCGCGAGGCCCTCTCGAACGACCTGGACGCCCCGGCCGCGCTGGTCGCCGTGGACCGCTGGGCCGCCGTACAGGAGGAGCAGGGCGGCACCGACACGGGTGCGCCCGGTGTGGTGACACGTGCGGTGGACGCGCTGCTCGGCGTGGCCCTCTAGAAGGCCGTACGGAAGGGGCGCTTCCTCCTCGCGGAGGGAAGCGCCCCCTCGTCTGTCACGCGCCGAGCGCGCCGGTCAGATCCGCTGGATCCGCACGCTGCGCAGGACGTTCGGGGACTGGGTGTCCCAGATGCCGATCACCTGGTGACCGAACGCGAACGCCTCCTGGATCTGCTGGTGGATCTGCGGGGTCGGGTTGTTCAGCACCCGGAACTGGTTGTTGATGCGCAGGAAGACCTGCTGGGGCTGGCCCTGGAGCGGGTGCACGATGTCGATGAAGCCGTTGGCCGCACCGGCGGCGAGCGCCTGCGACTGCACCTGCTGGATCACCTGCTGGACCACGGACTGGGCGAGCTGCTGGAGCTGCTGCTGGTTCTGCTGCTCCATCTGCTGAGCCTGCTGGTCCTGCTGTTGCGACTGGCCGTACGGCTGCTGCTGTTGCTGCTGGCCCAGCTGTTGGCCGAGCTGCTGGAGCAACTGCTGGAAGGGCTGCTGTTGGCCGAGTTGCTGGAGCTGCTCCAGCGAGCCGCTGCCACCCTGCTGCTGGCCGAAGCCCTGCTGGCCGAAGCCCTGTTGCTGTCCGAAGCCCTGTTGTCCGAGGCCTTGCTGGCCGCCCTGCTGCCCGAACGGCTGCTGCTGGTAGGGCGACGTGCTCGGGAACTGCTGTCCCTGCTGTTGACCTTGCTGTCCCTGCTGGCCCATCTGCGGGGTGATGCTCATGCGAATGTCACCTTCCCTTGATGTGAGGGGACGTGCCGTGCCGGACCGTCAGCCGGTGACCACCAGGCCGACGATCTCGTCGTCCGAGAACCACACCCGGACGTCGGGCCGTCCGCCCGCGAAGGCGGAGTGCACCGCCTGCCGGATCTCGGGGGACGGGTGGTTGAGGTTGCGCCAGGCCCCGGCCACGAACAGCCTCAGGCGCGGCGGGAGTTCACGGGGATAGGGCAGGAGCTCGTCCCAGTACCGTTCGGCCTGGCCCGAGCCGACCGCTTCCGGCAGCAGTCGGGTGACCGCCGCCTTGATGTCGGGCCGGTTGCCGATCCGCTGCGAGGCCGGCCGGCCCGGTGCGTCCTGCTGTGGGGAACCGGTGGCCCGCAGCACCGTGCGGGCGCGTTCCGGGGACATCGGCGGCTGGCCGGCCGTCTTGAGCATGCCCTGCAGCGCGGCCAGCGTGCCGACCACCACCGGGGAGGCGGCGGACGTCCCGGAGAACGTGTCCGTGTACCAGGCGATCTCCTCGGGCCCGCCCTGCAGGTCGCCGGGTTTGTCCCAGAAGCCGCCGGTGGTCGTGACCTCACGTCCCCAGCCCTGTGCGTCCACGCGTGCGCCGTAGTTGGAGAACGCGAGCCTGGAGCGGTCCGGGCCGTGGTCGCGGCCGTGCGTGCCGGGCGGCGGGGCGCCCGCGCCGACCAGGACGGCACCGGAGGACTGGTTGGAGGGGTTGAACGGGTTGCGCCACCACTCCGGGAACTCGTCGGGGCGGCGCTCGTAGACGGCGTCGTCGAGGGACTCGCCGCCGTTGCCCGCGGCCGCCACGACCAGCACGCCCCTGGCGGTCGCGTACCGTACCGCCGCGAAGTCGTCCGGCCACCACTCGACGGGGATGTAGCCGCGCTGGTCGTCGCGGATCTCGTGGTCGAACCGCGGTCCGGGGCGGTGCAGTTCGACCAGGACCACGTCACCGGGGCCCAGCCGGTCGGCCGCCGCCTGGATCGCGGCCGCCGTGCCGATGCCCTGGAAGGACGCGGCCGCGGTCACCGCCTCCGGCACGATCCCGGTCACCCCGCGCTCGCCCGGGTCGCCGCCGATCACGCCGATCACGGCGGTGCCGTGGTTGCGCCAGGCCAGGTCGGTCAGCGGGGTGCCGACGACGACACCGGCGAGCTTGGCGGCCAGGTCCTCGTGGCCCAGCTGCCAGGCGCCCTCGACGTCGATCACGGTCACCCCCTGGCCCGTTCCGCCGGGGCGCTGCCAGGCCCAGTGGGCGTCGATCCCCTCGGGCGCGGGGCGCAGATAGCCCTGCCTGCCGGTGAAGTCGGGCGTGACCGGCGCGCCCTCCTTCAGCCGGCGCTCGTCGTCGGCCACCGTCGCGGGCACGGCGGGCGGTTTGACGTACGCCGTGTCGATGCCCGGCAGCGCGGCGATCCTGGCTCGCAGCTCCTCGGCGCGGCTCTCGCCGCCCCGTACCCGGTAGAAGCGCGCGAGGTCGGGCACGTCCTCGCCGGCCGACTGCTGAAGGCGTTCCTCGCTGCCGAACAGCGGTTGCAGGACGAGCTGTTCGTCGCTGAGGAACATGTTGAGGGCCGACACGTCCGCGCCCGCCGCCGAGCGGACCCCGTCGGCCTCGGCACGCAGCTGGGCCTCGGGACGCGCGACGACGATCAACTCCTGCTCGGCTCCCCGATAGGTGAATCCCGCTCCGTCGGGCCCCGGGCCGGAGCCCCCCGGGCCTTGTGCCGGCTGTACCTGGTCGCTCATCGGTACCGCTCCCTTCGGTCCGTGCGGGTACGCCGTCGCTGCACAACCAAGCACTCAGTCGGCGAGGCGTCCAGACCGTCTTCAGCAACTCGGTTTGAAACAAGTTGAATTGGGTACCGTGCACAATCCGGCCGGAAACAGATGTCACGCCACGATCCGGCCGAAGGTTCGCGACACACGAAGGGCGGTGCGCCACGCGCACCGCCCTTCCCGCTCGATCTCGTTCACTCCTCCGAGGAATCGTCCTCCTCGGAGTCCGGCTTCGGTGGCTTGGGCGGCTTCGTACGACCGCCGGGGCTGTCCCGCAGATAGGCCGTGCTGTCAGTGCCGTCCGCCGTCGCGTGTCCGCCCGGCTGACCCGGCTGGCCGCCGTCCCGGCGCCGCAGATACCGCTCGAACTCCCGGGCGATCGCCTCGCCCGAGGCCTCCGGCAGTTCCGCGGTGTCCCGGGCCTCCTCCAGCGTCTGGACGTACTCGGCGACCTCGGTGTCCTCGGCGGCCAGCTGGTCCACGCCCACCTGCCAGGCGCGCGCGTCCTCGGCCAGCTCGCCCAGCGGGATACGGATGTCGATCAGGTCCTCCAGACGGTTCAGGAGGGCCAGCGTCGCCTTCGGGTTCGGCGGCTGCGACACGTAGTGCGGTACGGCCGCCCACAGCGACACCGCGGGCACGCCCGCGTGGGTGCAGGCCTCCTGGAGGATGCCGACGATGCCCGTGGGACCCTCGTACTTGGTCTCCTCCAGGTCCATCCGCTGGGCCAGGTCCGGGTCGGACGTGGTCCCGCTGATCGGGACCGGGCGGGTGTGCGGGGTGTCGCCGAGCAGCGCGCCCAGGATCACCACCAGCTCCACGCCCAGCTCGTGGGCAAACCCCAGCAGCTCGTTGCAGAACGAGCGCCATCGCATCGACGGTTCGATACCTCGGACGAGTACGAGATCGCGCGGCTTGTCACCGCCCACGCGGACCACCGACAACCTTGTCGTCGGCCATGTGATCTTGCGCACCCCGCCGTCCAGCCACACCGTGGGGCGGTTCACCTGGAAGTCGTAGTAGTCCTCGGCGTCGAGCGCCGCGAACACCTCGCCCTTCCACTCCCTGTCCAAATGCGCGACCGCGGTGGAGGCGGCGTCGCCGGCATCGTTCCAGCCCTCGAACGCGGCCACCATGACCGGGTCGATCAGCTCGGGAACCCCCTCGAGCTCGATCACCCAGGCCTCCTTCCGACGTGCCCTCGCTTAACGCACCAACCTTACGGCGTCCGGCGGGGGCTCCCGCAGCCCCCTTGCACGGGGGAGTGAACGATCACTGCCCCGATCGCCACCCCGGAACACCCCGGTCGTCCGAGCTCGCGGACACCGCCCCCGGACCCCTCGTACCGGATGCCCTGCCTCACGGACTCGTGCGGGAGAGCTCCGATGTCCGGCTGACCACGCCGTTTCTCCCGCTCGTGTGGAGCGGTGCGGAACCGGCGCCCGCCGCTCCGGCCGTACTGAACTCTTCGTCGGGTCAGCGAAGTTGTCCCGAGGTCGCGTGTGCGGCGTGCCGGAATCAGCTATCTGCCCCTGCTGGCCGTCGGCGCTGCTGCTCGCCCCGCGCCTCGACGACCCGGCGATGGTGCTCGCCGCACTGCTGCCGACCTGGGCCGGGCTTGTCCGGCGTGGAGCGCCTACCGGGCCGAGCGCACCGAGGCTGCCTCGGCGCAAACTCCCGAGGCCGTCGCCGACCGGCTCGCCGTCGCCGTACGACACGAGTGGGACGGGGATGCGGAAGTACGGCGGCTGGCGGAGCCGTATCCGCTGCCCGTGGGCCGGAGGGACGCCGACCGCGACCTGGCCGAGGCACCCGGGCCCTACTCGTACGGCGGCCGCCGAGGGGAGCTCGCCGCCGTCTTCACCGAGAGGATGCCCACCCGGAGGCTGCTCGTGCTCGGCGACCCGGGCTCGGGCAAGCCCCTGCTCCTCGTCCGGATCCTGCTCCCACTGATCGAGCGGCGGCGGGCGGGCGACCCGGTGCCCGTGCTCTTCCCGCCGGCTTCCCGGGACCCCATCGCGCTGGACCTGCGCGACCGGATGGAGCGCAGGCTCGTGCGGGACCACGGCGCCCAGGGCTGGTGCGCGGAACTGTGGGGGTCGCGCGGGTGTGGGGTGCGCAGGCCACCGGCGGTCATCTGTGGATGTTCGCCGCGGGGCTGATCCCGGCCCTGCTGACCGGACCGGCCGTGGGTATCGGCGGTCGGTCCGGGGCCATTGCACGGTTGCCCGCTGCTACCTCGCCCTGCGGAGGGGGCTCCCGTACGACCTCAGGGGCTTCCTCGCCGATGTCCATGACGGGGGCGTGCTGCGCCGGGTGGGTGCCGTCCACCAGTTCCGGCACGTCGCGTTGCAGCACCCGCTGGCGGAGCCCGCCGCGAGTGACTCACAGCGTGGAACGCAGCCACTGCTCCACGCTGGCGATGTGGACCGTCGCCCACGAGCGGGCCGCTTCGCCGTCCCGGTCGCGCAGGGCCGCCAGGATCGCTCGATGCTCGTGCAGGGTGCGGCGGACCGCGTCCTCCTGGGTCAGACCGCGCCAGATCCTGGCCCGTGTGGTGGGCCCGGACAGGCCGTCAAGGAGGGAGCAGAGCACGGAGTTGCCGGAGCTCTGCACGATGCCGCGGTGGAAGTCCAGGTCACAGGCGACCAGCTCCTCCACCGAAGGGCTGTCGCCGAGCTTGTCCAACTGGGCGGTGAGCGCGTCCAGTTGCTGCTCGCTGATCCGGGTGGCGGCCATCGCGGTGGCGGCCGGCTCCAGGATCCGGCGCACGGCCAGGAACTCCAGGACGGTGTCGTCGCGGTGGAAGTCCACGACGAAGCTCAGCGCCTCCAGCAGGAGCTGCGGGTCCAGGCTGGTCACGTAGGTGCCGTCGCCCTGCCGCACGTCCAGGATGCGGATCAGCGACAGTGCCCGCACGGCCTCGCGCAGCGAGTTGCGGGACAGCCCCAGCTCGGAGGCGAGTTCGCTCTCCTTGGGGAGCCGGTCGCCGGGGCGCAGCGCGCCGGAGACGATCATGCCCTTGATCTTCTCGATCGCCTCGTCGGTGACAGCCAATGTCCGGCCTCCTTCTCGCCCCACTGTGTGCTGAGACGTCGGATGTCTCAGCACATTATGGAGGCTATTCAGGCGAGCTCGGATGGCTCGAACTGTTGTCCCCCACAGGGAGAACCGGCCGATGCGAAGGGGACGGCTCCTTGGCGGGAGCCGTCCCCTTCGCATCGTAGAACTCGCTTCGTGTCCCGCCGGGGGACCTACTTCTTGTCGAGCAGGTCCTGCACCTTCGCCCGGACCTCGTCCGTCGCCAGGCCCCGGATCGTCAGCGTCGTACGGCGGCGCAGTACGTCGTCCTGAGTCTCGGCCCACTCGTTGTCCCGGGCGTAGACGACCTGCGCCCAGATCTCCGGGGCGTCCGGGTGGACGCGCTCGCCCAGTTCCGGGTTGTCGTTCGCCAGTCGGGCGATGTCGAAGGCCAGGGAGCCGTAGTGGGTCGCCAGGTGCTTCGCCGTGTCGGCGGCCATGCGGGGGCCCGGGGCCGGGTTGTCGACCAGCAGGCGGTGCGCGACCGCGCGCGGGTTGGCGACACCGGGCAGCGGGAGCTTCTTCGGAAGGGAGGAGATCGGCTCGAAGGCGTCGCCCAGCGGGGCGCCCGGCAGCCCCTCCAGCTTCTGCATGACCGTACGGCCGATGTGCCGGAAGGTCGTCCACTTGCCGCCCGCGACGGACAGCATGCCGCCACGGCCTTCCGTGACCACGGTCTCGCGCCTGGCCTTCGCCGTGTCACCGGGACCGCCAGGCAGCACCCGCAGACCTGCGAAGGAGTACGTGATCAGGTCACGGGAGAGCTGCTGGTCGCGGATGGAGAACGCGGCCTCGTCGAGTATCTGGGCCGTGTCCTTCTCGGTCACCGCGACGTCCGCCGGGTCGCCCTCGAACTCCTCGTCCGTGGTGCCGAGGAGCAGCATGTCCTCCCAGGGCAGGGCGAAGGTGATCCGGTACTTGTCGATCGGGGTGGCCAGCGCGGCCCTCCAGGGCGCGGTCCGCCTCAGGACCAGGTGCGCGCCCTTGGAGAGGCGGATCGAGGGGGCCGCCTTCGGGTCCTCCAGCCGGCGCAGGTGATCGACCCAGGGACCGGTGGCGTTGAGCACGAGACGGGCGTTCACGCCGAACTCGTCACCGGACTGCCGGTCGCGCAGGTCCGCGCCCGTCACCCGGCCGTTGGTGAACCGCAGCCCGGTCACCTCGGCGTGGTTCAGGACCACTGCGCCCGCCTCGACGGCCGCGCGGACCGTCATCAGCGCCATGCGCGCGTCGTTCATCTGGCCGTCGCCGTACACGGCCACGGCCTTGAGGTTGTCGGTGCGCAGCTCGGGCACGTCCCGTGCCGCCTTGGCCGGGGACAGGAGGTGGCCGACGCCGTCACCGAACGCGGAGAGCGCGGAGTACGCGAAGACGCCCGCCCCGAGCTTCGCGGCGCCGTGCGGCCCGCCCTTGTACACGGGGAGGTAGAACGTCAGCGGGTTCGCCAGGTGGGGGGCCACCTGGCGGGACACCGCGCGGCGCTCGAAGTGGTTCTCCGCCACCAGCTTCACCGCGCCGGTCTGCAGATAGCGCAGACCGCCGTGGAGCAGCTTGGAGGAGGCGGAGGAGGTGGCGCCGGCGAAGTCGCCGGCGTCGACCAGTGCCACCCTGAGGCCGGACTGCGCGGCGTGCCAGGCGGTGGAGATGCCCAGGATGCCGCCGCCGATCACGAGAAGGTCGTACGACGCCTTGGAGAGCTGCTCCCGGGTCTCGGCGCGGCTCGGGATTGTGCCGAAGGCCGGGCGCGTACCGAGGGCAGGCACGGACTGCAGGGTGGACTGACTGGTCATGTGGGGTTCTTACTCCTCATCAGAGCTGTTGAGGGGGTTTCTCTCAGCTCTCGTCCTCGAGCCAGCCCATGGTCCGCTCCACGGCCTTGAGCCAGCTCTTGTACTCACGGTCGCGGGTCTCCGCTTCCATGCGGGGGGTCCACTCGGCGGCCCGCCGCCAGTTGGCGCGCAGGTCGTCGGTGCTGGTCCAGAAGCCGACGGCGAGACCGGCGGCGTAGGCGGCGCCGAGGCAGGTCGTCTCGGCGACCATCGGGCGCACCACGGGGGCGTCCAGGAAGTCCGAGAGGGTCTGCATCAGCAGGTTGTTGGAGGTCATGCCGCCGTCGACCTTGAGGGCCGCGAGCTCGACGCCCGAGTCCTTCGTCATGGCGTCCGTGATCTCACGAGTCTGCCAGGCGGTGGCCTCCAGGACGGCACGCGCGAGGTGCGCCTTGGTGACGTACCGGGTCAGACCGGCGATCACACCGCGGGCGTCGGAGCGCCAGTACGGGGCGAACAGACCGGAGAAGGCCGGCACGAAGTAGGCGCCGCCGTTGTCCTCGACGGAGAGCGCGAGCGTCTCGATCTCGGCGGCGGTGGAGATCAGGCCCATCTGGTCGCGCATCCACTGGACCAGCGACCCGGTGACGGCGATGGAGCCTTCGAGGGCGTAGACCGGCTTGTCGTCGCCGATGCGGTAGCCGACGGTGGTGAGCAGACCGGAGTACGAGTTGATGATCTTCTCACCGGTGTTCATCAGCATGAACGTGCCGGTGCCGTACGTCGACTTGGCCTCGCCCTCGGCGAAACAGGTCTGGCCGAACAGGGCCGCCTGCTGGTCACCGAGCGCCGAGGCGACCGGGATGCCGCCGAGCAGGTCGCCCAGCTTGCCGCCGGTGACCTCGCCGTAGACCTCGGCGGAGGAGCGGATCTCGGGGAGCATCGACAGCGGCACGCCGATGGACTCGGCGATCTTCTCGTCCCACTCCAGGGTGTGCAGGTTCATCAGCATGGTGCGGGAGGCGTTGGTGACGTCGGTGTAGTGCTTGCCGCCGTTGACACCACCGGTCAGGTTCCAGATGACCCAGCTGTCCATGGTGCCGAAGAGGATGTCGCCGCGCTCGGCGCGCTCACGCAGACCCTCGACGTTGTCGAGCAGCCAGCGGGCCTTCGGGCCGGCGAAGTACGAGGCGAGGGGAAGTCCCGTCTCGCGGCGGAAGCGGTCCTGGCCGACGTTGCGGCCGAGCTCCTTGCAGAGGGAGTCGGTGCGGGTGTCCTGCCAGACGATGGCGTTGTGGACGGGCTCACCGGTGTTCTTGTCCCACAGCAGTGTGGTCTCACGCTGGTTGGTGATGCCGATGGCCTTGATGTCGTCACGGGTGATGCCGGCCTTCGAGATGGCCCCGGCGACGACCTCCTCGACGTTGGTCCAGATCTCGGTGGCGTTGTGCTCGACCCAGCCCGGCTTCGGGAAGATCTGCTCGTGCTCCTTCTGGTCGACCGAGACGATACGGCCGTCCTTGTCGAAGACGATGCAGCGGCTGGAGGTGGTGCCCTGGTCGATGGCGGCGATGAAGGGGCCGGCGGTGTGCGCGTCGGTCACTGTGTGCTCCTGGGGTTCCGTGAGTGAGGGAGTGTCTACGACTGCTCTACGACTGCTTTGCTCTGCGGCTTCGGATGTTCTATGCGAAAGCGATGTTGTAGATGCCCGCGGCGATCGCGCCGCCGATCAGTGGACCGACGATCGGGACCCAGGCGTAGCTCCAGTCGGAGCCGCCCTTGTTGGGCAGGGGCAGGAGGGCGTGCACGATACGCGGACCGAGGTCACGGGCCGGGTTGATCGCGTAACCGGTCGGGCCACCGAGTGACAGACCGATGGAGACGACGACCAGCGCGGTGATCAGCGCGCCCAGGGTGCCCAGCCCCTTGCCGTCGCCGTTGAGGCCCTGCGTGAGGACGGCGAGCACCAGCACGATCGTGCCGATGACCTCGGTGGCGACGTTCTGCCAGGCGACGCGGACCTCGGGGCCGGTGGAGAAGATGCCCAGGACCGGGCCCGCGCCCTTCTCCTGCGCCTCCACGGCCTTGGCGGTCGTGGCCTGCGCGCCCGGAGCGCCGACGATCTCCTTGTCGGTGAGGTGCGCGTGGAACTGGCCGTAGTAGGCGACCCAGACCAGAGCCGCGCCGATCATGGCGCCGAGCAGCTGCCCGCCCCAGTAGATCGGGACGTCGCTCCAGGAGATGCCGTCCTTCTTGAGCGCCAGCGCGAGTGTCACGGCCGGGTTGAGGTGGGCACCGGAGAGCGGCGCCGAGGTGTAGACGGCCGTGAGAACGGCGAAACCCCACCCGAAGGTGATGGCGAGCCACCCGGCGTTACGGGCTTTGGAGGCCTTCAGCGTCACGGCGGCGCAGACCCCGCCGCCGAGGAGGATGAGTATGGCGGTACCGATGGTCTCGCCGATGAAGATGTCGGAGCTGGACACTCGCGACTCCTTTGTCGTTCGTCCAGGGACCGAACCCCGGGTCCCTCCGGAGGTTCGCTGCCCTCGGGTGAGAGCGATGCCGGCCCTTGGCGTCGTCACACTCTAGCGCGTATTGCCGGTAGGTGTTCGACAATGCCGACCGATGGACGGGAGTCTTGCTCCGGGGTCGCATGCACGTCAAGGGTTCTGCTGTCGAAAACGCGATCGTTTTTGATACCTGTACGCCAGTGATCTTGTTCTGACGATTTGTGCCGTTGTGTCAGGTTACGGCTGAGGCCGGTACGTCAC
Organism: Streptomyces sp. NPDC019531; assembly: GCF_044903305.1. Taxonomy (NCBI): domain Bacteria; kingdom Bacillati; phylum Actinomycetota; class Actinomycetes; order Kitasatosporales; family Streptomycetaceae; genus Streptomyces; species Streptomyces sp. NPDC019531. Next base: position 38,878 of record NZ_JBJDQL010000015.1, read on the forward strand.
CGACGTACCGGCCCCTTCTTACGGCCCCTTCTTACGGTCCTCTCTTGCGGACCTCAGAACCGCCCGGCGCCCAGGTCCCGCGAGACCGCGCGGGCGCAGTCCCGCACCGCCGCGATCAGCTCGGGACGCAGCGCACCCTCCTCGTCCGACCGGCACAGCCGCTCCACCGCCCCGGTGATGCCGACCGCGCCGACCGGCATCCGCCGCCGGTCGTGGATGGGCGCGGCGACGGACGCGACGCCCTCCCAGGTCTCCTCGACGTCCGCCGCGTACCCACGCGCGCGCGTGACGTCGAGGATCTGCTCGAACTCCTCTAGGCCGCACACGGTCCGGTCGGTGAACGGCTTGCGGTCGCTCTCCAGCGCCTCGCTGTGTGCGACCGGGTCGTACGCCGAGAGCACCTTGCCCAGGGCCGTGCAGTGCAGGGGCTGCATGGCCCCGATCTCCAGCACCTGCCGGCTGTCGTCGGGCCGGAAGACGTGGTGCACGATCAGCACGCCCTGCTGGTGCAGCACGCCCAGATGGACGCTCTCGCCGCTGGAGCGGGCCAGGTCGTCCGTCCAGACGAGCGCACGCGCGCGCAACTCGTGGACGTCCAGGTAAGTGGTGCCCAGGCGCAGCAGCTCGGCGCCCAGCTGATACCGCCCCGAAGCCTCGTCCTGCTCCACGAAGCCCTCCAGCTGGAGGGTGCGCAGGATGCCGTGCGCGGTGCCCTTGGCGAGGCCCAGGGACGAGGCGATGTCCGACAGGCCGAGTCTCCGCTCGCCGCCCGCGAGGAGCCGCAGCATCGCGGCCGCCCGTTCGAGCGACTGGATGTTCCGTGCCATCCGCGTTCTGCCTCCGTCCCCTTCGACAGCCGAGTGGTACGGCGTCGCTGCCATTGTTCGGCAATGCCGAACATTACCGGTCCATGCCGACCTCCCGCCAATGGTCGGTCGGCATCTGTTGCGTCACTGGTATCCCGCCGGTGACCTGCCCGCCATCCTCGTCCGTCCCGTGGACGCGCCGACCATATGGTGGCGGGCCCGGCTACTCTGGCGTGGTGCGCCCAGCGTGGGACGTCTCCCGGGCGCCGTGAAGCCGACAGCCGTCGCAACTGAGGGAGCCCCTTCATGGCCTCGTCGCCACCGACCCCTTCCGCCGACAGCCGGACCCGTGTGTCCGCGCTCCGCGAGGCGCTCGCCACCAGAGTGGTGGTCGCCGACGGAGCGATGGGCACCATGCTGCAGGCGCAGGACCCCACCCTTGAGGACTTCGAGAATCTCGAGGGCTGCAACGAGATCCTCAACCTCACCCGACCGGACATCGTCCGTTCGGTCCACGAGGAGTACTTCGACGCGGGCGTGGACTGCGTCGAGACGAACACCTTCGGCGCGAACCACGCGGCCCTGGCGGAGTACGACATCGCCGACCGCGTCCTCGAACTGTCCGAGGCGGGCGCCCGTATCGCCCGCGAGACCGCCGACGCCTACGCCGCCCGGGACGGCCGTCAGCGCTGGGTACTGGGCTCCATCGGCCCCGGCACCAAGCTGCCCACGCTCGGCCACGTCGGATACACCACGATCCGCGACGCCTTCCAGAAGAACGCCGAGGGCCTGATCGCGGGCGGCGCGGACGCGCTGATCGTGGAGACCACCCAGGACCTGCTCCAGACCAAGTCCGCCGTGATCGGCGCCCGGCGCGCCCGCGAGCTCTCCGGCCTCGACGTCCCGATCATCGTGTCCGTCACCGTCGAGACCACCGGCACCATGCTGCTGGGCTCCGAGATCGGCGCCGCGCTCACCGCGCTGGAGCCGCTCGGCATCGACATGATCGGCATGAACTGCGCCACCGGCCCCGCCGAGATGAGCGAGCACCTGCGCTATCTCGCCCGGCACTCCCGCATCCCCCTGTCGTGCATGCCGAACGCCGGCCTCCCGGTCCTCGGCAAGAACGGCGCCACCTACCCGCTCACCCCGCCCGAGCTGGCCGACGCCCACGAGAACTTCGTACGCGACTACGGCCTCTCCCTGGTCGGCGGCTGCTGCGGCACCACCCCCGAACACCTGCGCCAGCTGGTCGAGCGCGTCCGGGACGTCACCCCGACCGAGCGCGCCCCGCGCCCCGAACCCGGCGCCGCCTCCCTCTACCAGACGGTCCCGTTCCGTCAGGACACCTCCTACCTGGCCATCGGTGAGCGCACCAACGCCAACGGTTCCAAGAAGTTCCGCGAGGCCATGCTGGAGGCCCGCTGGGACGACTGCGTGGAGATGGCCCGGGAGCAGATCCGCGAGGGCGCCCACATGCTGGACCTCTGCGTGGACTACGTCGGCCGTGACGGCGTCGCCGACATGGCGGAGCTGGCCGGCCGCTTCGCCACCGCCTCCACCCTGCCGATCGTGCTCGACTCCACCGAAGTCCCCGTCATCCGGGCCGGGTTGGAGAAGCTCGGCGGCCGCGCGGTCATCAACTCCGTGAACTACGAGGACGGCGACGGCCCCGAGTCCCGCTTCGCGAAGGTCACCAAGCTCGCCCAGGAGCACGGCGCCGCGCTGATCGCGCTGACCATCGACGAGCAGGGCCAGGCCCGCACCCCGGAGCACAAGGTCGCCATCGCCGAACGGCTGATCGAGGACCTGACGACGAACTGGGGCATCCACGAGTCGGACATCCTCATCGACACCCTGACCTTCACCATCTGCACCGGTCAGGAGGAGTCCCGCAAGGACGGCATCGCCACGATCGAGGCGATCCGCGAACTCAAGCGCCGCCACCCGGACGTACAGACCACGCTGGGCCTGTCCAACATCTCCTTCGGCCTCAACCCGGCCGCCCGCGTCCTGCTCAACTCGGTCTTCCTCGACGAGTGCGTCAAGGCGGGCCTGGACTCGGCGATCGTGCACGCGTCGAAGATCCTGCCCATCGCCCGCTTCAGCGAGGAAGAGGTTCAGACGGCCCTCGACCTGATCCACGACCGTCGCGCCGAGGGCTATGACCCCCTCCAGAAGCTGATGGCCCTGTTCGAGGGCGCCACCACCAAGTCCCTGAAGGCGGGCCGTGCCGAGGAACTGGCCGCCCTGCCCCTGGACGAGCGCCTCAAGCGCCGCATCATCGACGGCGAGAAGAACGGCCTCGAAGCCGATCTGGACGCGGCCCTCCAGGACCGCCCCGCCCTCGACATCGTCAACGAGACCCTCCTGGACGGCATGAAGGTCGTCGGCGAGCTGTTCGGCTCCGGCCAGATGCAGCTGCCGTTCGTCCTCCAGTCCGCCGAGGTCATGAAGACCGCCGTCGCCTACCTCGAACCGCACATGGAGAAGGTCGAGGGCGACGAGGCCGGCAAGGGCACCATCGTGCTCGCCACCGTCCGCGGCGACGTCCACGACATCGGCAAGAACCTCGTCGACATCATCCTGTCCAACAACGGCTACAACGTGGTCAACCTCGGCATCAAGCAGCCGGTCTCCGCGATCCTGGACGCCGCCGCCGAGCACCGCGCCGATGTCATCGGCATGTCGGGCCTGCTGGTCAAGTCCACGGTGATCATGAAGGAGAACCTGGAGGAGCTCAACCAGCGCGGCCTGGCCGCCGACTTCCCGGTCATCCTGGGCGGAGCCGCGCTGACACGGGGGTACGTCGAACAGGACCTGCACGAGATCTACGAGGGCGAAGTCCGTTACGCCCGCGACGCGTTCGAGGGCCTGCGTCTGATGGACGCGCTGATCGGCGTGAAGCGGGGCGTGCCCGGCGCCAAGCTGCCCGAGCTCAAGCAGCGCCGCGTGCGCGCGAGCGCCGTCACCGTCGAGGAGGAGCGGCCCGAAGAGGGGCATGTCCGCTCCGACGTGGCCACCGACAACCCGGTCCCCACACCGCCGTTCTGGGACACCCGGGTCATCAAGGGAATCCAGCTCAAGGAGTATGCCTCCTGGCTGGACGAGGGCGCCCTCTTCAAGGGCCAGTGGGGGCTCAAGCAGGCCCGCACCGGCGAGGGTCCGACGTACGAGGAACTCGTCGAGACCGACGGTCGGCCCCGGCTGCGCGGACTGCTGGACCAGCTCCAGACCGAGAACCTGCTGGAAGCCGCCGTCGTCTACGGCTACTTCCCGTGCGTGTCCAAGGACGACGACCTGATCATCCTGGACGAGGAGGGCAACGAGCGCACCCGCTTCACCTTCCCGCGCCAGCGCCGCGGCCGTCGGCTCTGTCTGGCGGACTTCTTCCGTCCCGAGGAGTCGGGTCAGACCGACGTCGTCGGCCTCCAGGTCGTCACCGTCGGCTCCCGGATCGGCGAGCAGACCGCCAAGCTCTTCGAGGCGAACGCCTACCGCGACTACCTCGAACTGCACGGCCTGTCCGTCCAGTTGGCCGAGGCGCTCGCCGAGTACTGGCACGCGCGCGTGCGTTCCGAGCTCGGCTTCTCCGGCGAGGACCCGGCCGACGTCGAAGACATGTTCGCCCTGAAGTACCGGGGCGCCCGCTTCTCCCTCGGCTACGGCGCCTGCCCGAACCTGGAGGACCGCGCCAAGATCGCCGACCTGCTCCAGCCGGAGCGCATCGGCGTCCAGCTGAGCGAGGAGTTCCAGCTCCACCCCGAGCAGTCCACCGACGCGATCGTCATCCACCACCCGGAGGCGAAGTACTTCAACGCCCGGTGACGCCGGGTGAAACGCCCGCCGCTTCCGGCTCACCGAGCACACTGATCGGATAAGACGTACACTGGTCGGTCCAGTGGAGGCCGGTTCCCCTTGCGGGGAACCGGCCTGCTCGTCCCTCAAGGAGGTACGTGGATGACCAGCACGGTCCCCGCGCCCGTAACCCGTACGGCAGACGGCTCGGCCCTCCAGGCCGTCCTCCTCGACATGGACGGCACCCTCGTGGACACCGAGGGCTTCTGGTGGGACGTCGAGGTCGAGGTCTTCGCCCGCCTCGGCCACGCCCTCGACGACTCCTGGCGCCATGTCGTGGTCGGCGGCCCCATGACCCGCAGCGCGGGCTTCCTCATCGAGGCCACCGGCGCCGACATCACCCTCGCCGAACTCACCGTCCTGCTCAACGACGGCTTCGAGGACCGCATCGGCCGCGCCCTGCCGCTGATGCCCGGCGCCCCCCGGCTGCTGGCCGAGCTGGCCGCATACCGGATCCCCACGGCCCTGGTCTCCGCCTCGCACCGGCGCATCATCGACCGGGTCCTCACCTCCCTCGGCCCCCAGCACTTCGCCCTCACGGTCGCCGGCGACGAGGTGCCGCGCACCAAGCCGCACCCGGACCCCTATCTGTTCGCCGCCGCCGGACTGGGCGCGGATCCAGCCAGATGCGCGGTCGTCGAGGACACCGCGACCGGAGTCGCCTCGGCCGAGGCGGCCGGCTGCCAGGTCGTGGCCGTGCCCTCCGTCGCACCCATCGCCCCGGCCCCCCGACGCACCGTCGTCAGCTCCCTCGAAGAGGTCGACCTGACATTTCTGCGCGGCCTGATGATCGCTCGATGACGGAAATGCCTCGGGCGTTCACCCAGCGTGCGGTGCGGATAACGCGGTAATTCCCCAGGTACCTGTCGCGGGAATTCGAAGCCTGCCGGATGGCCGAATTCTGGCCCACGGCCGCCCCGTTTAAGGGTGTGACGTTCCCCACTCGGCGGGGCCTCGACACGCGGCCGAGGCTGTGCCGGACGCCTCCTCGTGAGGCGCCCGGACGCGCCCATGTGTCCTGATTGATGGAAGCCTGCACTAATCCTTCCCCCGTCGATTTTTCGGTGCGTCCACACCCGATTCCGCTGTGTGATGGAAGCTCAACTCCGGTGACCGTGAACCCTCCTGCAGGTGCGGACTAATCTCCTGGTGAGAACATCGCCCTAACACCGTGATCCGCCGCACCACCCATGCATGCCGGGTACACGGACTGAACAGCTCTGGAGAAACTCGAGCATGAACCGCAAGACTTTGGTGCTGCCGGCCGTCATCGGTCTGCTCGCGCCGGTACTCGCCGCCTGCGGCGGGTCCGACAGCGGCAGCGGCGCGAGCGACGCGATCGCCGTCGGCACCACGGACCGGTTCACCGCCACGAAGGACGCTCCCGCGCCGCTCGACCCCGCCTACGCCTACGACGTCGGCACCTGGAACATCCTGCGCCAGACCGTGCAGACCCTGATGATCCAGCCCAAGGGCGACGGCGACCCCGTGCCCGAGGCCGCCCAGTCCTGCGGCTTCAGTGACAGCGGCAACGAACGCTACGTCTGCACCCTGCGCGACGGTCTGAAGTTCGCCAACGGCGATGACATCACCGCGGCCGACGTGAAGTACTCCATCGACCGCGCCCGCGCCATCAAGGCCGACTCCGGAGTCTTCGCCCTGCTCTCCACCATCGACACCGTGGAGACCAAGGGCGACCGCGAGGTCATCTTCCATCTCAGGACCGCCGACGCCACCTTCCCGTACAAGCTGTCGACCCCGGTCGCCGGCATCGTCAACCCCGACGACTACGAGAAGAACAAGCTCCGCGACGGCTTCGAGGTCGACGGCTCCGGCCCCTACACCCTGAAGTCCGACGTCAAGAACGACGAGCTCATCGACGCCGTGTTCACCAAGAACCCCAACTACAAGGGGTCGTTGACCGTGAACAACGACAAGGTCGAGCTGCGCTCCTTCGCGGACGCCGACGACATGGGCACCGCCCTCGAAAAGGGCGACATCGACCTCATCACGCGCACCATGTCACCCGCGCAGATCCAGAAGCTCTCCAACGAGTCCGGCGGTGACGTCGACGTCGTGGAGATGGCAGGACTGGAGATCCGCTACCTCGCCTTCAACACCAACGCCCCGACCGTGAAATCCCGTGCGGTGCGCCAGGCGATGGCCCAGCTCATCAACCGCGGTGAACTCGTCTCCAAGGTCTACGGCACCCAGGCCGAGCCTCTCTTCTCGCTGGTCCCGGCCACCATCACCGGCCACACCAACGCGTTCTTCAACAAGTACGGCGACCCGAGCGTCACCAAGGCCAAGTCCCTGCTGACCCAGGCGGACATCACCACGCCGGTGAAGCTGACCCTCCACTACACGACCGACCACTACGGCTCGGCCACCAAGGAGGAGTTCGAGGACCTGCAAAAGCAGCTCAACGACAGCGGGCTCTTCGACGTCAGCATCCAGGGCGCCGCCTGGGCCACCTTCCGCCCGGCCGAGCAGAAGGGCGAGTACGACGTCTACGGCATGGGCTGGTTCCCGGACTTCCCCGACGCCGACAACTACCTCGCCCCGTTCCTCGACAAGGACAACTTCCTCGGATCGCCGTACGTCAACAGCGATATCCGCAACACCCTGATCCCGGACTCCCGCCGCGAGGCCGACCGCATCGCGGCGGCCGGAAGTCTGACCGAGATCCAGGACATCGTCGCCGACGACGTCCCCATGCTGCCGCTGTGGCAGGGCAACCAGTACGTCGCCGCGCGCGACGACGTCACGGGCACCGCCTACGCGCTCAACTCCTCGTCGACGCTGCAGCTGTGGGAACTCGGCAAGGGCGTGAGCGGCTGACCGGCCGCGACGCCTCCAACGCCCCGGGCCTCGGCGGACGGGCCCGAAATTCCAAAAGAATCGACGACAAGGCACTCGCACGTGAACAAGCGCATCCAGTGGCCGGTCCTGCCCCTCGTGGCGGGACTGGCCTCCGGCCTGCTGACCGGCTGCGGCACGGAATCCGGTGGCTCCGGTTCCGACGGCTCCTCCGTGGTCATGGGGATGTCCGACGACGTCCTCGCCACCGACCCGGCCTCCGGCTACGACCCCGGCTCCTGGCTGTTGTTCAACAACGTCTTCCAGTCGCTGCTCAGCTTCCCCAAGGGCGGCACGGAACCGGAGCCGGACGCCGCGAAGAGCTGCGAGTTCACGGACACCAAGACACAGGTCTACGAGTGCACGCTCAAGGACGGCCTCAAGTTCAGCAACGGTGACTCGCTCACCTCCGAGGACGTCAAGTTCACCTTCGACCGCATGCTGAAGATCAACGACGACGCCGGTCCCGCGATCATGTTCCCGATGCTCGACAAGGTCGAGACACCGGACGACAAGACCGTCGTCTTCAGACTCAACACACCCGACGCCACCTTCCCGAGCAAGATCGCCTCCGGCGCCGGCTCGATCGTCGACCACACTCAGTACGACGCGAACGGCCTCCGCGAGGACGGCAAGGCGGTCGGCTCCGGCCCCTACCAGCTCGACTCGTTCGACGACGACCAGGCCGTGTTCACCGTCAACGAGAACTACAAGGGCACCGCCGAGACCGAGAACTCCGGCGTCACGCTCAAGTTCTTCCACGGCGACCAGGCCGCCCTGAAGACCGCCCTCACCGACAAGAAGGTCGACATCGCCTACCGCGGCCTCACTGCGGGCGACGTCACCGACATCGAGAACGGCTCGCCCGACTCCGGCATCGAGGTCGTCGAGGGCAGCAGCGCCGAGGTCCAGCACCTCGTCTTCAACATGGACGACCCGGTCACGGGACAGCTCGGCGTCCGCAAGGCGATCGCCTACCTGCTCGACCGTGAAGCCCTCATCCACGACGTCTACCAGGGCACCGCGACCCCGCTCTACTCGATCATCCCGGCCGGTATCGCGGGCCACAACACGGCCTTCTTCGACACCTACGGCGCCCAGCCCTCCAAGTCCAAGGCCGCCGCAGCCCTCGCCGACGACGGCATCACCGGCAAGGTGAAGCTGACCCTGTGGTCCACGCCGTCCCGCTACGGCCCGGCCACCGACCAGGAACTCAAGACGATCGCCCGGCAGCTCAACGCCAGCGGCCTCTTCGACGCCGACGTGAAGTCCGTGGCCTTCGGCCAGTACGAGAAGGACATCGCCGCCGGCAAGTACGGCGTCTACGTGAAGGGCTGGGTGCCCGACTACCCAGACGCCGACAACTTCACGGCCCCCTTCTTCGGCAAGGGCAACGTGCTCAGCAACAACTACAGCAACAGCAAGATCACCGGCACGCTCATCCCGGAGACCGCCGCTCAGCCCGACCGCTCCGCGACGGGCGATCACTACGCCACACTCCAGGACCTCGTCGCCGAGGACGTCCCCGTCCTGCCCATCTGGCAGGCCAAGCAGTACGCCGTCGTCCGCGACGACGTCTACGGCCTGGAGTACTGCCTCGACGCCTCGACCGTCTTCCGCTTCTGGGAACTCAGCAAGGGCTGACGCGGCCGCCGCACACATGAGGAGGGCGCCCCCTGTCAGGAAGGGGACGCCCTCTTCGCTCGTCGTCGCCTCGGCTACTGCGCGCCGGGACGCACCAGACCACTCTCGTACGCGTACACCGCGGCCTGCACCCGGTCCCGCAGCCCCAGCTTCGTGAGGACGTGACCGACATGCGTCTTCACGGTGGTCTCGCTCACGAACAGATCCGCGGCGATCTCCGCGTTCGACAGCCCGCGCGCCACCAGCTTCAGCACCTCGACCTCGCGGTCGGTGAGGGTGTGCAGCGTGTCCGGCACCGGCTCGTCGCCGGACGGCAGATGCGTGGCGTACTTGTCGAGCAGCCGGCGCGTGATGCTCGGCGCGAGCATCGCCTCACCCGCGGCCACCACCCGGATCGCCTGCACCAGTTCGTTGGCCGGGGCGTCCTTCAGCAGGAACCCGCTGGCCCCCGCCCGCAACGCCTCCACCACGTACTCGTCGAGGTCGAAGGTGGTCAGCACCAGCACCTTGGCCGGGCCGTCCCGCCCGGGCCCGGTGATCTGCCGAGTCGCCTCCACACCGTCCATCCGCGGCATGCGGATGTCCATCAGCACCACATCGGGCTGGAGCGCACGCACCTGGTCGAGAGCCTGCAGGCCGTCTCCGGCCTCGCCCACGACCGCGAGGTCCTGCTCGGCCTCCAGAATCATCCGGAAGCCGGTACGCAGCAGCGGCTGGTCGTCGACCAGTAGGACGCGGATGGCCACGTAAGTCTCCTTCGCTAGTCCGGCCCCATTCTGCCCTGCCGCACGTCCTCGGACTCCGTCGCCCTCACCGCCAGCGGATACGGCGGGGGAGTGCCACCGAACTCCGGGCAGTGCTCCTGGTGATCGCACCAGCCGCACAGCTTGGTGGGACGCGGCCGCCAGTCACCCGTCTCCGTGGCCTGCCGGATCGCCTCCCACAGCGCCAGCAGCTTGCGCTCGACCCGCTCCAGATCGGCCAGGACCGGGTCGTACGTCAGGACGTCACCGCTGCCGAGGTAGACCAGTTGCAACCGGCGCGGGATCACGTTCTTCAGCCGCCACACCACCAGGGCGTAGAACTTCATCTGGAACAGCGCGCCCTCGGCGTACTCGGGCCGGGGCGCCTTGCCCGTCTTGTAGTCGACGATCCGCACCTCGCCGGTCGGCGCCACGTCGACCCGGTCGATGATCCCGCGCAGCCTCAGCCCCGAGTCCAGCTCCGTCTCCACGAACAGCTCCCGCTCGGCCGGCTCCAGACGCGCCGGGTCCTCCAGCGTGAACCACCGCTCGACCAGCTGCTCCGCCTCACCGAGCCAGCGCGCCAGCCGCTCGCCGCCCGGATCATCTGCGAACAGCTCCACCACCTCCGGACGGCTCTCCCTCAGCCGGTCCCACTGGCCGGGCACGAGCGACTTGGCCCGGGGCACGGTCCGCTCGGTCGCCGGCGCGTCGAAGAGCCGCTCCAGCACCGAGTGCACGAGCGTCCCCCGGGTCGCCGCCTCGCTCGGCTTCTCCGGCAACCGGTCGATCACCCGGAACCGGTACAGCAGCGGACACTGCATGAAGTCACTGGCCCGCGAGGGAGAGAGGGAGGCGGGCGCCGTCGGGCCCGACCGGGACACCTCGCCGGTGCTCTCCACAACAGCCGTCGCCTCCGCCGCCGTCGGCCCGCCAGCAACCGGCTCCGCCGCCGCCCCCGGGTCGCCACTCGCGGCTCCCGCCCTGCCCTCGGTGCTCGTCTCCATGACCACAGACCATACGGCCCGCCACTGACAGTGACCCCGCCACGGCCGTGACCGCCGTGACCCCTGAGGAAACACGGGGGGTGCCGGGGCGGAACCCGTCGCGACCGCCGCATACCATCGACCCGAGACCCTTCCGCACGGCAGGCGCGGAAGACGCTGCGAACGAGGGGACATCGTGGACGAGAGCGGCGGGAGCGGGCAGCCGCGGTCCGGCACGGACAGGCCGGCGCGGCCCCACGCGGGGCCCCCGGCCCGGACCACCGACCCCACGCCACCCGATCCCCACGACAACGGGACCCGGGCCGCCGCGCCCACCGGCCCGCCCCCCCGCGCCACGGACCCGGACCGCACGCCCCGAAGCGCCGCCGCCGGCGAAGCCGACGGGAACTCCGACGCCGCCACCGAGACTCCGGCCGACCCACCCGCCCAGGAAACCAAGAACCACCGGGCAGCCCCACCGGCGCCCACCGCGGATGACAACGCTGCCCAGCAAGCACCGACGGCGGCCGGCACCTCACCGGGGGAGACCGACAACGACGCCGCCGTAACCGTTGACTCCGAGACCGGCGAAACCCCCGAGGCGACCCGGCGCCGTACCGAGGAGGCGGCACCCGACGACGCCGACAACGGTCGTACGGCCACCCCCTCCGCACCCGCGGAGACCACCACCACTGGCGCCGAAGCCGCCGACACCCAGGCCCCCGGGAGCGACAGCGGCGCGAACCCCGCCGATCACTCCGCCTCCGAGACCCACGGCCCCACCGGCGGGCGCACGGGCGTCACGCGGGACCCCCACGACGACCACCGCACCCTCGCCCACTCCGGAGCTCCCAAGAACCCCCCGCCCCAGTCCCCACAGCCCCGCGGGGGACTGCTGATGGGCCGCCCCTTCGGTGTGCCCGTCTACGTCGCCCCCAGCTGGTTCCTCGTCGCCGCGCTCATCACCTGGGTCTTCGGCGGCCAGCTCGACCGCGTACTGCCGGAGCTCGGCGCCGCCCGCTACCTCGTGTCCCTCTTCTTCGCGATCGCCTTCTACGCCTCCGTACTCGTCCACGAACTGGCACACACGGTCGCGGCCCTCCGCTTCAAGCTCCCCGTCCGCCGCATCCAGCTCCAGTTCTTCGGCGGCGTCTCCGAGATCGAGAAAGAAGCCGAGACCCCCGGCCGGGAGTTCGTGCTGGCCTTCGTCGGCCCACTGCTCTCCCTGGCCCTCGCCGGCCTCTTCTACCTCGCCATGCAGCCCGTCGAACCCGGCACGGTCCCCGGCGTCCTGCTCGCCGGCCTGATGATCTCCAACCTCATCGTGGCCGTCTTCAACCTCCTCCCCGGCCTCCCCCTAGACGGCGGCCGCATGCTCCGCGCCGTCGTCTGGAAGATCACCGGCAAACCCATGAGCGGCACCATCGCCGCCGCCTGGGTCGGCCGCGCCCTCGCCGTCTGCGTCCTCATCGGCCTCCCACTGCTCACCCAGTCCGGAGCGCTCGGCTCCTCCGCCGAGGACAACGTCGGCATGGACACCGTGATGGACGCCCTGCTCGCCGCCATCCTCGCCGCGATCATCTGGACCGGCGCCGGCAACAGCCTCCGCATGGCCCGGCTGCGCGAACACCTCCCCGAACTACGCGCCCGCACCCTCACCCGCCGCGCGGTCCCGGTCGAGACCGACACCCCCCTCTCCGAGGCCCTGCGCCGCGCCAACGACGCCGGCGCCCGCGCCCTGGTCGTCGTCGACGCCGAGGGAACCCCGCTCTCCCTCGTCCGCGAGGCCGCCATCGTCGGCGTACCGGAACACCGCCGCCCCTGGGTCGCCGTCAGCGGCCTCGCCCAGGACCTCACCGACGGCATGCGCGTCTCGGCGGAACTCGCGGGCGAGGACCTCCTCGACACCCTGCGCGCCACCCCGGCGACCGAATACCTGGTGGTGGAGGAGACCGGCGAGATCTACGGCGTCCTGTCCGCGGCGGACGTCGAGCGCGCCTTCGTGAAGGCCATGGCCAGACCGTCCTAGTGGTCGGCGGCCCCTCTGCGGACCGGTAGGCTGTTCACATGTCCGAACCGACCGGTGCCGCCCGCAGGCGCGGGCCCTTCAAGGTCGGGGACCAGGTTCAGCTGACCGACCCCAAGGGCCGCCACTACACGTTCACGCTCGAAGAGGGAAAGAACTTCCACACCCACAAGGGTTCCTTCCCCCACGACGAGCTGATCGGCGCACCCGAGGGCAGCGTTGTCCGCACCACCGGTAACGTCGCCTACCTCGCGCTGCGCCCCCTGCTCCCCGACTACGTCCTGTCCATGCCCCGCGGGGCTGCCGTCGTCTACCCCAAGGACGCCGGACAGATCCTCGCCTTCGCCGACATCTTCCCCGGCGCCCGCGTCGTGGAGGCAGGCGTCGGCTCCGGCTCGCTCAGCAGCTTCCTGCTGCGCGCCATCGGCGACCAGGGCATGCTGCACAGCTACGAGCGCCGCGAGGACTTCGCCGAAATCGCCCAGCAGAACGTGGAGCGTTACTTCGGCGGCCCGCACCCCGCCTGGCAGCTCACCGTCGGCGACCTCCAGGACAACCTGTCCGACATCGACGTCGACCGCGTCATCCTCGACATGCTCGCCCCCTGGGAGTGCCTGGAGGCCGTCTCCAAGGCGCTCGTGCCCGGCGGCATCCTCTGCTGCTACGTCGCCACCACCACCCAGCTCGCCCGGACCGTCGAGTCCATCCGCGAGATCGGCTCCTTCAACGAGCCGACGTCCTGGGAGACGATGATCCGCAACTGGCACGTCGAGGGCCTGGCCGTCCGCCCCGACCACCGGATGATCGGCCACACCGGCTTCCTCCTCACCGCCCGCCGCCTCGCCGACGGCGTCGAGCCCCCCATGCGCCGCCGCCGCCCCGCCAAGGGCGCCTACGGCGAGGACTACACCGGCCCCAACGCCGACGGAGGCTCCGGCCGCTAGGGCCTGTCCGGCGGATCAGGCCGGCTGCAAGAAGCGGTGCTGGTGGGCCGAGTCGAGCGGGGTCATGGGGGTCCCCCGCTCGTGCGAAGCCGAGAGTGGGGGAGCGTGCCCCTGCAAGGCGGAGGAGGCGTGGACATCAGCCGCTACCGCGGCGGGCGACGCGGAGCGTCGGCGAGTGACGACAACGCCGCAGCCGGGCGTGCCAGACCCCGCGACGTCGGCATGATCCGCCGGACAGGCCCTAGCTAGGGCGGCCCCGTGCCGCAGTCAACGAACAGGCGTCGGGGTGGAGTTCCCGCAGACCAGAGGAACAACACCCCCCCCCCCCCCCGGTTTGGGGGGGGGCGGAAAAAAAAAACCCCCACCCCCCCCAAAAAC
>NZ_JBJDQL010000015.1:53131-81118 GCF_044903305.1 Streptomyces sp. NPDC019531
CCCCTGACAGCCCCTAGCTTGGGCGCCCCGGGCCCGCTTTCATCGATCCGGGGTCGGGGTGGTGTCCCCTCTCCCCAGACTAACTCCACCCCGACGCCTCCGTGTTGAGGGAGCGGCAGAAACCTCAGCACGGCAACCCGCACAAGTACCCACCCCGCCGTTCCCCCGACCTGTGACGTGTGGCACCATGCTGGCCACCCACCCCCACCGGCACAGCCCTCCCAGGAGACGCTCCTAGTGCAGCAATCCGCCGTCCCGGAACTGGCACACACGCACACCCGCCCGATCCACTGGGTCGCCACCGCCACCGCCGTGGCGGGAGTCGTGGCCTTCTCCTCGGTCCTGCAACCGAACCCGGCGACCGCGGCCCAGGCGGCCGGCCCCGAGGCCACACCCGCCCCCACCGTCACGACGGCACCCGACCCCGCGAACGTCCACTTCCCGATCGACTGCGGCCCGGTCAAGGCGAAGATCCAGAAACAGGCCTCCGGAGACCTCGACGGCGACGGACGGCCGGAAACCGTCGTCGTGGTGCACTGCGACGCCCCCATGGGCACCCCGCCCGACGGCGTCTACGTCATCACACACGCGAAGGGCACCGGCGAACCCCGCGTGGTCGCCACCCTGCTGAGCCCGAAGACCCGCAACACCGTCACCGACTTCACGGTGAGCGACGGCGCCGTCCTCGCGACCCTGCTCGGCTACTCCACGTCCGACGTACCCAGTTGCTGCCCGGACGTGAGGGACAAGGCCAAGTGGCAGTGGAAGGACGGCGCGTTCGTCCGCTCGACCCCGGCGGGTACGCACACCGTCTGACCGAAGCGATCACATCTGTGAGAAATCAGACAGTGGTTGCGCGGAGTGCCTTTACGGTCACTCTGCGTCCGGTCCGTAGACCTCGACCCTGTCCGAAACTCGACGTACATGGATGCAGTCACCCGGACACTCCTTCGCGGAGTCGACCACATCCGTGAGAAGAGGCAGCGGTACGGGCGTTGTGGCGCCCCTGTCCTGCAGAAGCTCGTCGTCCGAGCCCTTCACATAGGCCAGACCGTCGATGTCCAGCTCGAACACCTCGGGCGCGTACTGCACACAGATGCCGTCACCGGTGCAGAGGTCCTGATCGATCCAGACCTCCAGGGTCTCACTGGCGGCCCCGGCCTCCTGTTGCACGCTCATCTCTCCTACCGTTTATGCATCGCGCCGAACGGGAATCCGGCCAGCTCTGACGGGTGTTGAACAGTTCGACCCTACCTCCGGCAGCTTTCCAATCATGTTCGGTGGGTATTCCCCTGGCGTGAGGGAGAGCGCAAGGGTGAAGATCGGACACACCTCGACAGTCTTTGTGATCTAGGGGTTTCAATCGACACCCACCCAGGTAGGGTCTGGAAGCGTCCAGCTCCCCTTGGAGGAGGTGAGGACCGTGGCAGCCCACGACGACGACATGAACCGCGGCATCCGCCCGGGACGAGGGTCCGACGACCCGTCCGGGCAGATTGCCTACCTTGAGCAGGAGATCGCCGTCCTGCGACGCAAGCTCGCCGACTCTCCGCGACACACGAGGATTCTCGAAGAGCGGATCGTCGAGCTGCAGACAAACCTGGCCGGCGTGTCCGCCCAGAACGAGCGGCTGGCCAACACGCTCCGTGAGGCCCGCGACCAGATCGTGGCCCTCAAGGAAGAGGTCGACCGCCTCGCGCAGCCCCCGGCCGGCTTCGGCGTCTTCCTCGAAGCGAACGAGGACGGCACCGCCGACATCTTCACCGGCGGCCGCAAACTGCGGGTGAACGTCAGCCCCAGCGTCGAACTCGAAGAGCTCCGGCGCGGCCAGGAAGTGATGCTCAACGAAGCTCTCAACGTGGTCGAGGCCATGGAATACGAGAGCGTCGGCGACATCGTCACCCTCAAGGAAATCCTCGAGGACGGCGAGCGCGCCCTCGTACAGGGACACACCGACGAGGAACGGGTCGTACGGCTCGCTGAACCGCTGCTCGACGTGACCATCCGCCCCGGCGACGCCCTGCTCCTCGAACCGCGCTCCGGCTACGTCTACGAAGTCGTCCCCAAGAGCGAGGTCGAGGAACTCGTCCTCGAAGAGGTCCCCGACATCGGCTACGAGCAGATCGGCGGACTCGGCGGCCAGATCGAAGCCATCCGCGACGCGGTCGAGCTGCCGTACCTCTACCCGGACCTCTTCAAGGAGCACGAACTGCGCCCGCCCAAGGGCGTCCTGCTCTACGGACCCCCCGGATGCGGCAAGACGCTCATCGCCAAGGCCGTCGCCAACTCGCTGGCCAAGAAGGTCGCCGAGGTCACCGGCCAGGCCACCGGCAAGAGCTTCTTCCTCAACATCAAGGGCCCCGAGCTCCTCAACAAGTACGTCGGCGAAACCGAGCGGCAGATCCGCCTCGTCTTCCAGCGTGCGAGGGAAAAGGCCTCCGAGGGCACACCCGTCATCGTCTTCTTCGACGAGATGGAATCCCTCTTCCGCACCCGCGGCTCCGGCGTCAGCTCCGACGTCGAGAACACCATCGTCCCGCAGCTGCTCGCCGAGATCGACGGCGTCGAAGGCCTGCAGAACGTGGTCGTCATCGGTGCCTCCAACCGTGAGGACATGATCGACCCCGCCATCCTGCGCCCCGGCCGACTCGACGTGAAGATCAAGATCGAGCGGCCGGACGCCGAAGCGGCCAAGGACATCTTCGGCAAGTACCTCACCGAACGCCTCCCGCTGCACTCCGACGACCTCGGCGAACACAGCGGCAGCAAGACCACCACCGTCCAGAGCATGATCCAGACGGCGGTCGAACACATGTACGCCGAATCCGAGGAAAACCGCTTCCTGGAAGTGACCTACGCCAACGGCGACAAGGAAGTCCTCTACTTCAAGGACTTCAACTCCGGCGCCATGATCGAGAACATCGTCGGCCGCGCCAAGAAAATGGCGATCAAGGACTTCCTCGACCACAACCAGAAGGGCCTCCGCGTCTCCCACCTCCTCCAGGCCTGCGTGGACGAGTTCAAGGAGAACGAAGACCTGCCCAACACCACCAACCCGGACGACTGGGCCCGCATCTCCGGAAAGAAGGGCGAGCGGATCGTCTACATCCGTACCCTCATCACCGGAAAGCAGGGCGCCGACACCGGACGCTCCATCGACACGGTGGCGAACACCGGTCAGTACCTGTAAAGACAGGGCGGCTGCGGGTGCCCTCACCGGGGTACCCGCAGCCGACTGTTTTTCAGGCAACTAACCGGAACAAAGGCGAGCAAGGCAATGACGCAAATGATCTCCCCACCAGCGCAGAGCCGTTCTAGGCTCTTCGGTACCGCCGAGTCGCGCAGTGCGGGGACGGGCACCGCACACGCACCGGAGCGCCAGCGGTACTTGAGCGCCGCCCCCGACCGAGGGCGCCGCCGGGCAAGGAGGGCCGCATGACCGTACGGCGAGTAATGGGCATCGAGACGGAGTACGGGATCTCCGTCCCCGGCCACCCCAACGCCAATGCCATGCTCACCTCATCCCAGATCGTCAACGCCTACGCAGCGGCGATGCACCGGGCCCGCCGGGCCCGCTGGGACTTCGAGGAGGAAAACCCGCTACGGGACGCACGGGGCTTCGACCTCGCCCGCGAGGCCGCCGACTCCAGCCAGCTCACCGACGAGGACATCGGCCTCGCCAATGTCATCCTCACCAACGGCGCACGGCTCTACGTCGACCACGCACACCCCGAATACAGCGCCCCCGAAGTCACCAACCCCCGCGACGCCGTCCTCTGGGACAAGGCCGGCGAACGCATCATGGCCGAAGCCGCCGAACGAGCCGCCCAGCTCCCCGGCGCCCAGCCCATCCACCTCTACAAGAACAACACCGACAACAAGGGCGCCTCCTACGGCACACACGAGAACTACCTGATGAAGCGGGAAACCCCCTTCTCGGACATCGTGCGCCACCTCACGCCCTTCTTCGTCTCCCGCCAGGTCGTCACCGGAGCGGGCCGCGTCGGCATCGGCCAGGACGGACACGAGCACGGCTTCCAGCTCAGCCAGCGCGCCGACTACTTCGAAGTCGAGGTGGGGCTTGAGACGACGTTGAAGCGCCCGATCATCAACACCCGCGACGAACCCCACGCCGACGCTGAGAAGTACCGCCGCCTCCACGTCATCATCGGCGACGCGAACCTCTCCGAGATCTCGACGTACCTGAAGCTGGGCACCACGGCCCTGGTCCTGTCGATGATCGAGGACGGCTTCATCGCGGTCGACCTGGCAGTGGACCAGCCCGTCCGCACCCTCCACCAGGTCTCCCACGACCCGACACTCCAACGCCTGGTCACCCTCCGCAGCGGCCGCACACTCACCGCGGTCCAGCTCCAGATGGAGTACTTCGAACTCTCCCGCAAGTACGTCGAAGAACGCTTCGGCGCCGACGCGGACGACCAGACCAAGGACGTCCTCGCCCGCTGGGAGGACACCCTCAACCGCCTGGAGAACGACCCCATGAGCCTCGCCGGCGAGCTCGACTGGGTCGCCAAGCGCGAACTCATGGAGGGCTACCGGCGCCGCGACGACCTCGACTGGGACGCCGCGAAGCTGCACCTCCTGGACCTCCAGTACGCCGACGTGCGGGCCGACAAGGGCCTCTACAACCGTCTCGCGGCCCGCGGCCGCATCAAGCGCCTGCTGGACGAGAACGAGGTCGAGCGGGCCCGTACCAAGCCCCCGGAGGACACCCGCGCCTACTTCCGCGGCCGCTGCCTGGAGCAGTACGCCGACGACGTCGCCGCGGCCTCCTGGGACTCGGTGATCTTCGACCTCCCGGGCCGGGACTCGCTTCAGCGGGTCCCAACCCTCGAACCGCTTCGCGGAACGCGAAATCACGTCAAGGAGCTGCTGGACCGCTGTCGCACGGCAGAAGACCTGGTCAGGGTGTTGTCGGGCGGCTGAGCGGGTGCGCGGGCCGGGGGCTCCGACAGGGTGGAAATCCCGGCCAGAGGGAATCATCGAGATGGCCCCCGTACGTTGTAGGAACTGCGGGGCCGATGTCAGACCCTGCAAGTAGGGTCTGATCAAGAACGTCGAACCGAGCGGGGTGAGGGGTTATGGCGACCAAGGACACCGGCGGCGGACAGCAGAAGGCCACGCGCAACACCGAGGAGGTCGAGGAGCAGACTGCGGAGACGCAGGGTTCCGAGGACCTCAAGGAGCGCCAGGAGAAGCTGAGCGACGACGTGGACTCCGTCCTGGACGAGATTGACGATGTCCTAGAGGAGAACGCCGAGGACTTCGTTCGAAGCTTCGTTCAGAAAGGCGGCGAGTAGCCTTCGAATTGAAGGTGCCGGGGGATGCGTGAGCTAGCAATCGAAGAAAGCGCGAGACGTTGTTCGCGGTGTAAGCAGCACAAGCCGCGAGCAGCGTTCGCGAAGAACAAGTCCATGCGTGATGGCTTGCAGGCCTACTGCCGGGAGTGCGCGGCTGCGTACCACCAGCAGCGGCAGGTGGCCAAGGGGTGCAACGTCCGGCCCAGGGTGGATGTGCCCGAAGGGCACAAGTACTGCCGCACCTGTGACGAGATCAAGCCGCACAGTGAGTGGCAGCGGAACCGTAGTGCCTCGGACGGTCTGGCGACGCTCTGCAAGTCGTGCAAGGCGGTGAAAGGTCGGGCAAGGCATCTCAAGCGCCACTACGGCCTCACTGAAGCCCAGCGCGACGAGATGGTTGCCTCTCAAATGGGGCTCTGTGTGATCTGTCTGAAGGCTCCGGCCGTGCATGTGGATCATTGCCACAAGACGGGTAGGGTCCGAGGCGTACTGTGCTTCAACTGCAATTCGGCCATCGGCAAGTTGGGAGACGATCCCGACGCCGTCCGTCGGGCCGCCGCTTACCTGGAAGGAATCGCGTGGAAGCCAACACTCGTAGCACCGGGCGTCTACCAGCTGCCTTCCTGACGCCTGGGTCGTCGTCCTTCATGGACTTCCTGTCCGAGCATCAGCCGGAGATGCTGCCGGGCAACCGGCAACTGCCGCCCATGCAGGGCGTGATCGAGGCGCCCCACGGGACCACGATCGTGGCCGTCACCTTCCCCGGGGGCGTCGTGCTGGCCGGTGACCGTCGCGCCACCATGGGTAACGTCATCGCCCAGCGGGACATCGAGAAGGTGTTCCCGGCCGACGAGTACTCGGCCGTCGGGATCGCCGGCACCGCCGGTCTCGCCGTCGAGATGGTGAAGCTGTTCCAGTTGGAGCTGGAGCACTTCGAGAAGGTCGAGGGCGCCCAGCTGTCCCTTGAGGGCAAGGCGAACCGGCTGTCGACCATGATCCGTTCGAACCTCGGCATGGCGATGCAGGGGCTGGCCGTGGTGCCGCTGTTCGCGGGGTACGACGTGGACCGGGAGAGGGGGCGGATCTTCTCCTACGACGTCACCGGCGGCCGTTCCGAGGAGCACAACTTCGCCGCCACCGGCTCGGGCTCGGTCTTCGCGCGGGGTGCCATGAAGAAGCTCTTCCGTGGCGACCTGAACGAGGAGCAGGCCACCACCCTCGTGGTGCAGGCTCTGTACGACGCGGCTGACGACGACTCGGCGACCGGTGGTCCCGATGTCGCCCGCCGGATCTACCCGATCGTCACCGTGATCACCGAGGACGGCTTCCGTCGGCTCACCGACGACGAGTCCTCCGAGATCGCTCGTTCGATTCTCGAGCGGCGTCTTGAGCAGCCCGACGGCCCGCGGGCCGCGCTGCTGTAGGCGCCACCCGTCTTGTTGAAGGTGATCGCAGTGACTTCCACAGAAAGGGACGGATAACCGGTGTCGACGCCGTTCTATGTCTCCCCCCAGCAGGCGATGGCCGACCGGGCGGAGTACGCCCGCAAGGGCATCGCTCGTGGTCGCAGCCTGGTCGTGCTGCAGTATGCCGACGGCATCGTGTTCGTCGGCGAGAATCCGTCCCGTGCGCTGCACAAGTTCAGCGAGATCTACGACCGGATCGGTTTCGCGGCCGCAGGTAAGTACAACGAGTACGAGAACCTGCGGATCGGCGGTGTCCGGTACGCCGACCTGCGTGGCTATACCTATGACCGTGACGACGTGACCGCGCGCGGTCTCGCGAACGTCTATGCCCAGACGCTGGGCACGATCTTCTCCTCGGCCGGCGAGAAGCCGTATGAGGTGGAGCTGGTCGTGGCCGAGGTCGGTGAGACGCCGGACGGCGACCAGATCTACCGACTGCCGCACGACGGTTCGATCGTGGACGAGCACGGTTCGGTCGCGGTGGGCGGTAACGCCGAGCTGATCAGCAACTATCTGGACCAGCGCCACCAGGACGGTGTGAGCCTGGCGGAGGCGCTGAAGCTGGCCGTGCAGGCCCTTTCCCGGGACACGAACGGCAGTGAGCGGGAGATTCCCGCCGAACGCCTGGAGGTCGCGGTGCTGGACCGTACGCGTCCGCAGCAGCGCAAGTTCAAGCGCATCGTGGGGCGTCAGCTCTCCCGGCTGCTGGAGGCCGAGGGTGCGACCACCGAGGCGGAGAGCGCGGAGGAGCCGGAGGGCTCCGAGGAGGAGTAGCCCTGCCCGATCCCGTCCGATCATCACCCCTTCTGTGCCCCGGCCGATCTCCAGGCCGGGGCACAGGGCGTTCAGGGGGTGCTGGGCGGGGCTGTGGAGCCTCGTACGACCAACTCGACCGGGATGTCTCCCGCGTCCGGTGTGCGCCCCTCCAGGACGGCCAGGAGGGCTTGCATGCCGCGTTCGCCGAACAGTTCGGCGTCGAGTCGTACGGTGGTCAGCTCGGGGTCGATGGCGGTGGCGAGGGCGAGGTCGTCCAGGCCGGTGACGGAGATGTCGTCGGGGACGCGCAGGCCGAGGCGTCGTACGGCTTTGTAGGCGCCGGCGGCGAGTTTGTCGTCGTCGCAGACCAGGGCGGTGGGGCGGGGGCCTGGGGCGGCGAGGGCGGCTTCGGCGGCGGTCAGGGCGCCGTCGATCGAGATGGGAGCGTGGACCGTGCGGACGGTCGTGCCGGGGACGGCGTCGAGTTGTGCCGCCAGTACGCGCGCGCGTACTGCGAAGGTCCAGGACGGGATGTCGGCCGCGAGGTGCAGGAAGTGGCGGTGGCCGAGGCTCAGGAGGTGGGTGGCGACCTGGCGGACGCCGTCGGCGATGTCGAGGTTGACGGTGGCGGCGCCGAGGCTGCCGGAGGGGTCGCTGTCGAGCATGACGAGGGGGAGTTGGTCGCCGCGGATGGCGGTGAGGGCGTCGGCGGCCATGGAGGAGGCGATGACGCCGTCCAGGGCGGCCTGGGCGGAGGCGAAGGGGTCGCGGGCGGGGCCGATGCCTTCGGGGGAGGGGTAGAGGACGACGCCGAAGCCGTGGTCGGCGGCCACGCGTGCGGCGCCGGTGTAGACACCTGCGAAGAACTCCGTGGTGAGCGCCGGGACGACCAGGAGGACGGTGCGGGTGTGGCCGAGGCGCAGGTTGCGGGCGGCCAGGTTGGGCCGGTAGCCGAGGTCGCGGGCGGCTTCCCGGACGCGTTCGGCGGTGGTCTCGGAGACTCGGCCGCGCCATTTGTCGCCCAGTACGAGTGAGACGGCCGCTTGTGAGACCCCGGCCGCCTGCGCGACGTCACGGCTGGTCGGGCGCGTACTGCTGGGTGCCACCGTGGACCTGCTCTTTCGTCTGGACCTGCGGACAGCGCACATGGTACGTATGGGAGACGGCGTTATACGTATGACTTGGAGGCGGGACATGGCCGCGGGATACCTGGAGATCCTCAGGGCGCGGCATGCTGCCCGTCTGCTGACGGGCACGCTGGTGGGGCGGCTGCCCAACGCGACCGCGGCGATCGCCCTGGTGTTGTTCGTCCGGGCCGAGGGTGGCACGTACAGCCTGGCGGGAGCTCTCGCGGCGGTGTACGGCGTCGCCAACGCCGTCGGGCAGCCCGTCCTGGGCCGGCTGGTGGACCTGTACGGCCAGCCGCGCGTGCAGCTGCCGGCCGCCGTCCTGTCGGCGCTCGCCATGGCGGGCTTCGCCTTCGCGGGCACGGACCCGCTTGCGCTCGCGTACGCGTGCGTGGCGGCCGCCGGTCTGTTCACGCCGCCCCTGGAGGGCGGGCTGCGTGCCCTGTGGCCCTCTGTGCTGCGCCGCGAGGAGCAGGTGCACCGGGCGTACGCGATGGACGCGGTGGCGCAGGAAGTCATGTTCGCCGTGGGGCCGTTGCTGGTGACCCTGTGCGTGTCGCTGTGGTCGGAGCGGGCGGCCCTGCTGGTGCTGAACGCGGTGGGTGTGCTCGGGGCGCTCTCCGTGGTGGTGTCGCCGCCCTCGCGCGCGTGGCGCTCCGCACCGCGTGAGGCGCACTGGCTCGGTGCGTTGCGTTCGCGTGGACTGCTGGCGATGCTGGGCGCGTTCCTGTTCGTCGGGATCGCGCTGGGGTCCATCACGGTCGCCTCCGTGCCGTACGCCGACGACCACGGTGGGGACGCGGTGTACGGCTGGCTGATGGCCGGGATCGGTCTGGGCGCGCTCGTGGGCGGGCTGGCGTACGGGGTGCGGCAGTGGGCCGGTGAGCCCGCGCGGCGACTCCAGGTCCTGGTGGGCTTTCTGGCGGTGTGTTACCTGCCGCTGACCCTGATGCCGGGAGCGGTGGCCATGACGTTGCTGACGGTGCTCGCCGGGGTGTTCCTGGCGCCGGTCATCGCGTGCGCTTTCGTCCTGGTCGACCGGCATGCGCCGACCGGGACGGTCACCGAGGCGTTCTCCTGGCTTGTGACGACGTTCACTGTGGGCGCGTCGGTCGGAACGGGCCTCGCGGGCCCGGTCGTCGAGCGGGGTGGGGCCCTGTGGGGCTTCGCTGTGCCGGGTGTCGCGGGGGGTGTGTCGCTGCTGGTTCTGCTGCTCACCGGGCGCGTCCTCTCAGCTCCCGTGGGGCGGGCGGTGGTTGCGTCTTCATCGGAAAATGATCCAAACCGTGCGGCCGAACCCCGTTTCAGCTCGGGGGATCGGGCGTAATGTTCAGTCATGGACCGCCGCATTTTCGGGCTGGAGAACGAGTACGGCGTCACGTGTACGTTCAGGGGACAGCGCCGCCTGTCTCCCGACGAGGTGGCGCGGTACCTCTTCCGCCGTGTCGTGTCATGGGGCCGCAGTAGCAATGTCTTTCTGCGAAACGGCGCCCGCCTCTATCTCGATGTCGGGTCACATCCGGAATACGCGACACCCGAATGTGACAACGTGACGGAACTGGTCACGCACGACAAAGCAGGCGAGCGCATTCTCGAAGGACTCCTGGTGGACGCCGAACGACGCCTGCATGAGGAAGGAATCGCGGGCGACGTCTACCTTTTCAAGAACAACACCGACTCGGCCGGCAACTCCTACGGCTGCCACGAGAACTATCTCGTCGCACGCCACGGGGAGTTCTCCCGGCTCGCGGACATCCTCATTCCCTTCCTTGTCACCCGTCAGCTGCTGTGCGGCGCGGGCAAGGTTCTGCAGACCCCGCGGGGCGCCGTGTACTGCGTCAGCCAGCGGGCCGAGCACATCTGGGAGGGCGTCTCCTCGGCGACGACCCGTTCCCGGCCGATCATCAACACCCGCGACGAACCGCACGCCGACGCGGAGCGTTACCGCCGTCTGCATGTGATCGTGGGCGACTCGAACATGTCCGAGACGACCATGCTGCTCAAGGTCGGCGCGACCGACCTGGTGCTGCGCATGATCGAGGCGGGCACCGTGATGCGCGATCTGACCCTGGAGAACCCGATCCGGGCGATCCGCGAGGTCAGCCACGACATCACCGGTCGGCGCAAGGTGCGTCTGGCCAGCGGCCGGGAGGCCTCCGCCCTTGAGGTGCAGCGCGAGTACTTCGAGAAGGCCGTGGACTTCTGTGAGCGCCGGGGTATCCGTACCGGCACCGTCGAGCAGGTCCTGGAGCTCTGGGGCCGCACGCTGGACGCGATCGAGGCCGAGGATCTGGACCGGATCGGCACCGAGATCGACTGGGTCATGAAGTACAAGCTCATCGAGCGGTACCGGGCCAAGCACAACATGACCATGTCGCAGCCGCGGGTCGCGCAGATAGACCTCGCTTATCACGACATTCACCGCCGTCGTGGTCTCTACTACCTTCTGGAGAGGAAGGGTCAAGCCGCCCGTATCTGCAACGACTTGAAGATCTTCGAGGGCAAGTCGGTTCCGCCGCAGACCACTCGGGCCCGGTTGCGCGGTGACTTCATCCGCAGGGCTCAGGAACAGCGCCGGGACTTCACCGTCGACTGGGTCCACCTCAAGCTCAACGACCAGGCTCAGCGCACGGTGTTGTGCAAGGACCCGTTCCGTTCGGTCGACGACCGGGTCGAGAAACTGATCGCCGGAATGTGAGCAGAGCGTTCCGAATCGCCGTCGGAACGCAACACGGGCGCCGTACGTTTCACGTACGGCGCCCTTCTCACGCCGTAGAGTTGCGCGCACGCCATCAACAAGATCGACCGATTACGAGGCCCCCACCGTGCGCCGACGCTCACTCCTCATTGCCGTTCCCGCAGGACTGGCCACACTCGCCGCATGCGGTGACGACAAGTCCGACTCGAGCAAGGCGAGTGACAGTGCGTCGCCCTCGGCGTCGTCCTCGGCCTCTTCGGCGCCGCCGCCGAAGATCGTCGACGGTCCGCTGCCGGCGATCACCGCGGGCACGAAGTTCGGGGCCAAGCCGACCGTCGCCAAGGGCAGTGGCGACCCGTCCGACCAGCTCGCGGTCAAGACGGTCATGGCGGGCAACGGCACCACGGTCGCCGAGGGCGACTACATCCAGGCCCATTACCTGGGCCAGATCTATGCCACGGCGAAGGTCTTCGACAACTCCTACGACCGTAAGACGCCGCTGGTCATCCAGCTCGCGCAGAACAGCATCATCGACGGCTGGCGGTACGCGCTGCCGGGCAAGAAGGCCGGCAGCCGTGTCGAGTTCTCCATCCCGCCCACCTGGGGGTACGGCAAGGAGGGCAACTCGCAGGCGGGCATCAAGGGCACCGACACGCTGGTGTTCGTGGTCGACATCCAGGACACGTTCAACGCGAAGAGCTCCGCCAAGGGCAAGAACGTCGCGCAGAGCGACGCGGACCTGCCCAAGGTCGGCACCAACACCGACGGCAAGGCGCCTTCCATCGAGATCCCCAAGGCGGACGCGCCGACCAAGCTGGTGGCGAACTACGTCATCGAGGGCGACGGCGACGAGGTCGCGGCGGACAGCACCCTGCTCGTGCAGTACAAGGGCGTGGTGTGGGAGTCCGGCAAGGAGTTCGACTCGACGTACAGCCGCAAGCAGCTGGCGTCGTTCTCGCTGCAGCAGGTCGTCAAGGGCTGGGCGCAGGGCCTGACCGGCAAGAAGGTCGGCAGCCGGGTGCTCATCTCCATTCCGCCGAAGCTGGGCTACGGCGACAATCCGCCGGCGGGCAGCGGTATCGAGAAGGACTCCACGCTGGTCTTCACTGTGGACATCCTGGCGAAGATGTGACGCACGGGGGATATGCGCGAGGGTCCCGGCGGCGGGGATGTAAGACTGGTCCCTGTTGCCTTTCCGTGAACAAGCAGGAGCGAGTGACGTGAGCATCGACAAGCCCGAGATCGACTTCCCTGAGGGCGCGCCCCCGGCGGACCTGGAGATCAAGGACATCTGGGAGGGCGACGGCGAGGTTGCGCAGGCCGGCCAGACCGTCACCGTCCACTACGTGGGCGTCTCCTTCAGTACCGGCGAGGAGTTCGACGCCAGCTGGAACCGTGGTCAGCCGTTCCGCTTCCCGCTGGGCGGCGGCCGGGTCATCAAGGGCTGGGACCAGGGTGTGCAGGGCATGAAGGTCGGCGGCCGTCGCCAGCTGACCATTCCCGCCCACCTCGCCTACGGCAACCAGAGCCCGACTCCGGCGATCAAGCCCGGTGAGACCCTGATCTTCGTGGTCGACCTCCTCGGCGTCTGATCGTCGTACCGGAGCCGTCAGAGGTGTCATAAGAGATCGCGTCGAGGTCGGGTCGTCGTGCGGCGTCCGATCGGATTCGATCGACCGGGGTCCATGCCTGTCCGGGCATGGGCCCTCGGCTTTTGCCTTGCTCCTTCGGGGCGGTACGGTCATCGTCCGTAAGCACCATAGGGAGGCGAAGGGCGTCGATGGCCATTGCCAAGGCTGAGCGGCTGATGAACCTGGCGCTGTGTCTGCTCGGGACGCGGCGGCCGCTCAGCAAGCGCGAGCTTCGTGAGTCCATCGAGGCCTATCTGGAAGCGAATTCGGACGACAGCTTCAACCGGATGTTCGAGCGCGACAAGGACGATCTTCGCGAACTCGGGCTCGTCATCGAGACCGTTGAGAACCTCGACGGCGAAGTCGGCTATCTCGCCCGGCGCGACAGCAACCGACTGCCGCCCATCACGCTCGACGCCGAGGAGGCCGCCGCCCTGGGGCTTGCCGCGAAGGTGTGGCAGCAGGCCCGGCTGGCCGGTGCGGCCAGTGGTGCTCTCCAGAAGTTGCGCGCGGCGGGGCTGCCCGAGGACGTCGACCCGTACGAGGCGCACGGCGCCCTTGAGCCGCGCATTCCGGTGCATGAGGCGTCGTTCGAGCCGCTGATGCTGGCCTGCCGTGATCGCCGTCCGGTCGTCTTCGACTACCGCAAGGCCACCGCCGCCCGGCCCGAGCCCCGCCACGTCGAGCCGTGGGCGCTGGAGTGCTGGCGCGGGCACTGGTACCTGGCCGGATTCGACCGGGACCGGGGTGCCGAGCGGGTCTTCCGGCTCTCCCGGATCACCGGGAAGGTGCGCTCACGCGGCACACGCTTCACCGCGCAGATCCCCGATGTCGTCACCGTCCGTGAGACCGTCGCGAGCTGGGCGGGGGAGAACGCCGACCGCAGCGCGCGGATCCGGCTGCGCACGGACGCCGGGTACCCCTTGCGGGCGAAGGCCACCTCGGTTCGGGAACTGGGGGACGGGTGGGACGAGTTGGAGATTCCGTACGGCCATGGACTGGACGCCTGGCTGGTGGAGTTCGGCCCTGACGTGGTGGTCCTGGAGCCCGCGGAGCTGCGGGCCGACGTGGTGGACCGGCTACGTGCCGTGGCCAAGGGCTGAGGGGGACGGAAGAGAACGTGGCAGGCAAACCGGTCAGGCCCGCGAACGCCATCGACCAGACCCGGCGGATGCTCTCCCTGGTGACCTATCTGAAGGAGCGCCCCGGGGCCCGGGTGGAGGACGTTGCCCGCGCCTTCGGGATCACCGAGGACGAGCTGGTCTCCGACCTCGACGTACTGCCCATGTGCGGCACCAGCTTCCGAGGTGGTGATCTGCTCGACATCGACACCGACGGCGAGCGGATCTGGTGGCACAACCCCGCCGCCCTCGGCGAGGAGACAGCCGAGCCGCTCAGGCTCGCCGCCGACGAGGCGACCGCGCTGCTGGTGGCCGCCCGGGCGGTCTCCACGCTGCCCGGTCTCCGGGAGAGCGACCGGCAGGCGCTGCTGCGGGCCACCGCCAAGGTGGAGACCGCGGCCGGGGAGCAGGCGGGCGCGAGCTCTCGGCTGTCGGTGACCTTCGAGGCGGAGGGCGGTGTCTTCGCGGACGTCGACCGGGCCATCTCCGAGCGGCGTCGGCTGTGGATCCGCTACTACTCGCCGGCCCGCGACGAGGTCACCGAGCGCGAGATCGACCCGATCCGCCTGGTCAGCGTCGGCCACACCTATGTGGAGGCATGGTGCCGGCGCTCCGAGGCGCGCCGCACCTTCCGGCTCGACCGGGTCGCCGAGATCAGGATCCTCGACGAGCCGTCCGCGCCGCCTCAGATCGAGCTCAGGGACCTGTCCGAGGGGCTTGTGCAGCCCGCCGCCGAGGACCCCGAGGTGGTCGTCGAGGTAGGTCCGGGCGGTCGCTGGGTCGCCGAGTACTACCCGCACGACAGTGCGGATGAGCTTTCTGACGGCGGGCTGCGTATTACCCTCCGGACCCCCGATCCGGCATCGCTCAGGCGGCTGGCGCTGCGGCTCGGCCGTGACGGCCGCATCGTCTCGCCGCGCGACCTCGCCGACAGTGCCCGCGACGCGGCCCGCGAGGCGCTGGCGGCGTACGACGGGGTCGAGGCGCAGGGCACTCCCGGGACCGGGGTGCAGGGCGGTCGGTACGACAGGCAGGAGCAGGGGCTTTGAGCGAGTCGGCGACGTCTGGTGCGGGCATGACGGTGGCTGCCGCTTTCGCGGGGATGAGAAGTGTGGCGCCGGTGACCTTCAAAGCGGGCTGTCCGGACTGCCGGGAGCGGTTCGAGCTGGCCGCGGGCGCCCTGCGACTCGCCATCGGCGCGACCAGCCGCACCACCTTCTACTCCTTCACCTGCCCCGAGTGCGGCGCGGCGGTCCGCAAGCCCGCGGGTGAGCGGATCGTGGAGCTGCTGACGGGCGGCGGGGTCCGGACGCTGCGGCTGCACTCCACCCTCTAGGCTCGGTCCCATGTTCTGGCCGATGTTCGCGGTAGCTGTGGGTTTCGTGGGTCTCGTCGTCCTGGGCGTGCTCGCCGTCCGGGTCTTCCTGGAGGCGCAGCGCCTCGGACGTCAGGTCACCGACTCCGCTCGGCGCATCAACCGGGCCGCTGAGGACCTGGAGCGGGCGGCGGTGAGCACGGCCCGTTCTGTGGACTCGCTGTGAGTACCGCTGAGAGTTGGGTGTGAGTCGAGCGCCGGATGCGGTTTGGGCCACTTCGCCCTGTCACGCGGGCGGGGTCGGCAGGTACGCTGCTGGTCGCGGACCGGATAACGAGGCCCGGCCGCGAACCGGGAGTGCGCACAGGGATTGCCAGGCGTTCACCCCTGAGCGTTACGATCGCTGTCAGCACGACTGATCGGACACTTGTCCGACCGGTCGGACAGCACCCCACAAGCCGCCTCGGTGAGAAGGTAAAGACTTATGTTCGGAAGGCTCGGCGCCCCCGAGATCATTCTCATCCTCGTCGTCATCATCCTGCTGTTCGGCGCGAAGAAGCTTCCCGACATGGCGCGCTCGCTCGGCAAGTCCGCTCGCATCCTCAAGAGCGAGGCCAAGGCGATGAAGGACGAGGGCAGCAGCACGGCCACCCCGGCGGGCCCGCCCAACACGGACGAGCAGCCCCCGGCTCAGCGCACCATCCAGGCCTCTCCCGGTGACGTGACGAGCGCACGCCCGGTCAGTGAGCCGACGGACTCGACCAAGCGCTGACGCGGGGCCGGAGACCTCCGGCCCGCCCGCACGAGATGGGAACGTGGGTTGCTCAAGTCTGCCCGCAAAGAGGAGAAGGATCCCGAGGGGCGGATGCCCCTCGCGGAACACCTTCGTGAGCTCCGCAACCGGCTCGCGAAGGCGATGCTGGCCATCGTCGCCATCACGGTGGTCGCCGCCTTCTTCTACAACGACATCATCAACCTCATCACGAGGCCGATCCTCGACTCGGTCGGTTGCGACCAGTCCTTCTCGCAACTGGCGCAGTCGTCGAAGTCGAGCGCGCCGTGTGCCGAGATCACCATCAACGGTCTGCTCGCCCCCTTCACGCTGGCGCTGAAGGTGTCGCTGATGGCCGGTGTCGTGCTGGCCTCGCCGGTCTGGCTCTACCAGCTGTGGGCCTTCGTCGCGCCCGGACTGCACCGGCACGAGCGGAAGTACGCCTACGCGTTCGTCGGCACCGGCGCCCCGCTGTTCATGATCGGTGCCTACTTCGCCTACACCGTGCTGCCCACCACGGCGAAAGTGCTGATCGGCTTCACACCCGGCGGCACCTCCAACCTGCTGCCGTTGGACGACCTGCTCGACCTCGTCCTGCGTATGGTGCTGGTCTTCGGCCTCTCCTTCGAACTGCCCCTGCTGCTGGTCTTCCTCAACCTCATCGGGATGATCACCGGCAAGCGGATGCTCGGCTGGTGGCGGGCCATGATCATGGGCATCACTGTGTTCGCGGCCGTCGCCACGCCCAGTACCGACCCGCTGACCATGCTGGCCCTGGCCGCACCGATCTGGGTCCTGTACTTCTGCGCCGTCGTCTTCTCCCTGCTCAACGACAAGCGCAGGCGCCGTCGCGAGGACCAGGGCCCGGACGACGACGAGGCCTCCGACCTGGATCTCACCCCGGAGGACATCGGCGACGTCGAGACCGTCTCCGCGAGCCGGGCGCTGCCCGAGCAGTCGGGCACGGACCGGGTCAACGGTTATGACGACGTGACCTGACAAACCGGGAACGCCTCGTAATGTCACACCCGTGACCAGCGAGATCACCCTCTTCGTCAACCCCACCGCGGGCCGCGGCCGGGGCGCCCACGCGGCGCAGCCGGCCGCTTCCGCGTTGCGGGCGGCCGGATTCTCGGTGCGGACCGTCCTCGGTGAGAACGCCCCCGACGCCCTCGCACGCGCGCGTGCCGCCGTCACGGAGGGCACCGGCGCCCTGATCGCCGTATGCGGCGACGGCATGGCGAATCTCGCCCTCCAAGCCGTGGCCGGCACCCGCGTCCCCTTCGGCCTGGTCGCCGTCGGCACCGGCAACGACCTTGCCCGCGCCCTGGGCCTGCCGGTGTGCGACCCGGCCGCCGCGGGCCGGCTGATCGCCGACGCCCTCAAGGACGGCCGCGTCCACGACACCGACCTCGGCCAGGTCGGCGGCCACTGGTTCGGCACCGTCCTCGCCTCCGGCTTCGACTCCCGCGTCAACGACCGCGGCGACCGCATGAGATGGCCCACGGGCCGCCTCAGGTACGACCTCACGATGCTCGCCGAACTCGCCGCCTTCCGGCCCCTCCCGTACCGCATCACACTCGACGACGGCGAGGCCCGGGAGGTCGAGGCGACCCTGGTGGCCGTCGGCAACGGATCGTCGTACGGCGGCGGTATGCGGATCTGCCCGGGCGCGGACCTCACCGACGGGCTGTTCGACATCACCGTGGTCGGGGACTGCAGCCGTACGGCCCTGCTGCGGGTGTTCCCGAGCGTGTACCGGGGCACCCACGTCGAGCATCCCAAGGTCAGCGTGGTGCGGGCGGCGAAGGTGGAGATCGTCGCCGACGGCGTCACCGGGTACGCGGACGGCGAACCCCTTGGACCGCTGCCGCTCACCGCACGATGCGTGCGTGGGGCCGTGGCGGTCATAGGTCCTTGAACTGCGTGAAGACCAGGTTCCATGTCATCCGATCCGGATAATGATCGTCCTGTTGTCAGTGCCGCCCGGTACGCTCGAAAGCACGATGACAGAGGACCTCTCACCGGCCGAGCGGTACGCGGCAGCCCGCCTGCGGGCAGCCGAGCAGGCCACCGCGCTCGCGGGCTTCCGCGAGATGTACGACTTCGGTCTCGACCCCTTCCAGATCGAGGCCTGCCAGGCACTCGAAGCAGGGAAGGGCGTGCTGGTGGCCGCCCCCACCGGCTCCGGCAAGACGATCGTCGGCGAGTTCGCCGTCCACCTCGCCCTTCAACAGGGCAAGAAATGCTTCTACACGACACCCATCAAGGCACTGTCGAACCAGAAGTACGCGGACCTGAGCCGCCGTTACGGCGCCGACAAGGTCGGTCTGCTCACTGGCGACAACAGCGTCAACTCCGACGCCCCCGTGGTCGTGATGACCACCGAGGTGCTGCGGAACATGCTGTACGCGGGCTCGCAGACCCTCCTCGGCCTCGGATACGTGGTCATGGACGAGGTGCACTACCTCTCCGACCGCTTCCGGGGCGCCGTATGGGAAGAGGTGATCATCCACCTCCCCGAGTCGGTGACCCTGGTGTCGCTGTCCGCGACCGTGTCCAACGCCGAGGAGTTCGGCGACTGGCTCGACACCGTCCGCGGCGACACCCAGGTGATCGTCTCCGAGCACCGGCCCGTGCCGCTGTTCCAGCACGTGCTCGCCGGGCGGCGGATGTACGACCTGTTCGAGGAGGGCGAGGGCCAGAAGAAGGCCGTCAACCCCGACCTCACGCGGCTGGCCCGCATGGAGGCCCAGCGGCCGTCCTACCAGGACCGCAGACGCGGCCGGGCGATGCGTGAGGCCGACCGGGAGCGGGAGCGACGGCAGCGGTCCCGGGTGTGGACCCCGAGTCGGCCCGAGGTCATCGAGCGCCTCGACGCCGAGGGCCTGCTGCCCGCCATCACCTTCATCTTCAGCCGCGCCGCATGCGAGGCGGCCGTACAGCAGTGCCTGTACGCCGGTCTGCGGCTGAACGACGACGAGGCCCGCGGCAAGGTCCGCGCGCTCGTCGAGGAGCGCACGGCGTCGATCCCGACCGAGGACCTCCATGTCCTCGGCTACTACGAGTGGCTTGAAGGCCTGGAGCGCGGCATCGCGGCCCACCACGCGGGCATGCTGCCGACCTTCAAGGAGGTCGTCGAGGAGCTGTTCGTGCGTGGTCTGGTCAAGGCCGTGTTCGCGACCGAGACCCTCGCCCTGGGCATCAACATGCCCGCCCGCTCGGTGGTGCTGGAGAAGCTCGTCAAGTGGAACGGCGAGCAGCACGCCGACATCACGCCCGGCGAGTACACACAGCTGACGGGGCGTGCGGGGCGGCGCGGTATCGACGTCGAGGGCCACGCGGTGGTGCTCTGGCAGCGGGGGTCGAGTCCCGAGCACCTGGCCGGACTGGCGGGCACGCGTACGTATCCGCTGCGGTCCAGCTTCAAGCCGTCGTACAACATGGCGGTCAACCTGGTCGAACAGTTCGGGCGCCACCGGTCGCGTGAGCTCCTTGAGACCTCCTTCGCGCAGTTCCAGGCCGACAAGTCGGTCGTCGGGATCTCTCGGCAGGTGCAGCGCAACGAGGAGGGCCTTGACGGCTACAAGGAGTCCATGACCTGCCACCTCGGCGACTTCGAGGACTACGCGCGGCTGCGCCGCGAGCTCAAGGACCGGGAGACCGAGCTGGCCCGGGAGGGCGTGGCCCAGCGGCGGGCCGAGGCGGCCGTGGCGCTGGAGAAGCTCAAGCCGGGTGACGTCATCCATGTGCCGACGGGCAAGTACGCCGGTCTCGCGCTGGTGCTGGACCCGGGGCTGCCGGCCGGGCGGTCCAACGGCCACCGGGGCTTCGAGCACCACGACGGTCCGCGGCCGCTGGTGCTGACCGCCGAGCGGCAGGTCAAGCGGCTCGCGTCGATGGACTTCCCGGTGCCGGTCGAGGCGTTGGAGCGGATGCGGATCCCGAAGACCTTCAACCCGCGTTCGCCGCAGTCCCGTCGGGATCTCGCGTCGGCGCTGCGCACCAAGGCGGGGCACATTCCGCCGGAGCGGGCCCGCAAGAAGCGGTCCCAGGCCGCCGACGACCGGGAGATCGCCCGGCTGCGGACGGCGATCCGGGCGCATCCCTGTCATGGGTGCAACGACCGGGAGGACCACGCCCGTTGGGCCGAGCGGTATCACCGGCTGTTGCGGGACACCTCGCAGCTGGAGCGGCGCATCGAGGGCCGGACCAACACGATCGCGCGGACCTTCGACCGGATCGTCGCGCTGTTGACCGAGCTGGACTATCTGCGGGCCGACGAGGTCACCGAGCACGGCAAGCGGCTGGCGCG
Source organism: Streptomyces sp. NPDC019531 (assembly GCF_044903305.1). Classification (NCBI taxonomy): domain Bacteria; kingdom Bacillati; phylum Actinomycetota; class Actinomycetes; order Kitasatosporales; family Streptomycetaceae; genus Streptomyces; species Streptomyces sp. NPDC019531. The sequence continues at coordinate 73,654 of NZ_JBJDQL010000015.1, forward strand.
GTTGTACGGCGAGCTCGATCTTCTGGCGAGTGAGTGCCTGCGGGCGGGCGTCTGGGAGGGGCTCGCTCCCGCCGAACTGGCCGCGTGTGTGTCGGCGTTGGTGTACGAGGCCCGGGTGGGCGATGACGCCATGGCGCCCAAGCTTCCCTCCGGCAAGGCCAAGGCCGCGCTCGGGGAGATGGTGCGGATCTGGGGGCGGCTGGACGCGCTGGAGGAGGACTTCCGGATCAGCCAGACCGAGGGGGTCGGACAACGGGAGCCGGATCTCGGGTTCGCCTGGGCCGCGTACATGTGGGCCTCGGGGAAGGGGCTCGACGAGGTGCTTCGGGAGGCGGAGATGCCGGCCGGGGACTTTGTGCGGTGGTGCAAGCAGGTGATCGATGTGCTGGGGCAGATCTCGGCGGCGGCGCCTGTGTCCGGGGGTGAGGGGTCTTCCGTCGCGAAGAATGCGCGCAAGGCCGTTGATCTGCTGCTGCGGGGGGTTGTGGCCTACTCGTCGGTGGGGTGACGGGTTTGGGGGCGGGTGCGGGTTCGTCGTGGCTGGTCCCGCCCACGCGGCGGAGCCGCAAATCGATGCAGCCCCGCGCCCCTTAAAAGACTCAGCTCGTCCTGCGCTGCAAGAAGTCCCGCCAGCCTCCGTACGACGTGATGTCCTCGGCGTTCTCCAGTGCGCTCGGTTCGCACAGGAAGCCGGGGACTCTGGTGCCGTCCGCCAGTTCGATGCTGCCGAGCGCCATCGGGCGGGGGAGGGCGGTCAGGAGGCGGCCCAGGCCTTCTGCCGGTAGGCGCCAGATCTCCGTCTCGATCTGCGCGCCGCCCTCGCCCACGTGGACCAGGCCCGGCTTCGGGGGCTCTGTTCGGAGTGCGTGCAGGCGGTAGACCGGGGCCGTGGTCGCCGTACGGTCGTAGCGGGCGCCCAGGGCGAGGAGTTGGGGGTTCAGCGGCTGGCCCGTCAGGTGGGCGCCCACCACTGCCAGGCGTGCCTCCGGCTGGAGCAGGCTCGCGATTCTCGCCAGGCGTTCATCGGTGTGGGCGTGACCGATCAGCATCACGCCGAACGGGAGGCCGTTCACCTCACCTGCCGGGACGGCCACCGCGGCCAGGTCGAAGAGGTTGGTGGAGTTGGTGAAGCGGCCCAGGCGGGCGTTGGCGCCCAAGGGGTCGGCGTCCACCTCCGCGAGGGTGGGGTGCCCGGGAGCCGTGGGGAGGAGGACGGCGTCCGCGTCGGACAGTTCCTTGAGCGCCTGAGTCCGCAGAACAGCCAGGCGGTCCAGGTCCGCGTAGAGCTGGTGGGCCGGGAGGTCGCGGGCCCGGGTGATGATGGCGGCCACGGTGGGGTCGAGGGAGTCGTCGTTCGCTGCTATCGCCTTGTCGACAAAAGTCCCCACCGCTGTGTAGCGCTCTGCCACGAAAGCGCCCTCGTACAGCATCGCCGCCGCTTCGGTGAAGGGCGTGAGGTCGAGTTCGCTGATCGACGCGCCGGCCGTGATCAGTTGCTCCACGGCCGCCTCGTACGCCTCCGCCCAGCCCTCGTCCAGTTCGCCCAGCTGCTCGCGCGGGGCGATCGCGATCCGCCAGGGGCCGGGGCGGCGGCCGGGAAGGGACGGGGCGGTGCCCGTCGTCATGTGGGACAGCGCCTGCTCCGCCTCCGGGAGGGTGCGGGCGAAGACCGTCACGCAGTCGATCGAGGCACAGGCCGGGACGACCCCGGCCGTGGGGACCAGGCCGCGGGTGGGCTTGAGGCCGACGATGCCGTTGAAGGCCGCAGGAACCCGGCCCGAACCCGCCGTGTCGGTGCCGAGGGCGAAGTCGACGATGCCCAAAGCCACAGCGACGGCCGAACCGGAGCTGGAACCGCCACTCACCCGCGCGGGGTCGTATGCGTTGCGGACCGCGCCGTGCGGGGAGCGGGTGCCGACCAGGCCTGTCGCGAACTGGTCCAGATTCGTGGTCCCGAGCACGATCGCGCCCGCCGCACGGAGACGGGCGACGACCGGGGCATCGGCCTCGGGGCGGTAGGCGTACGACGGACAGCCCGCCGTCGTGGGAAGGCCCGCCACGTCGATGTTGCCCTTGGCGGCGAACAGGCGGCCCGCGAGGGGGAGTTGCTCGCCCCGCGCGAGACGTTCGTCGATCGACCGGGCTTCCCCTTCGACCTCTGCACGCGGGCGCAGGTCGATCCAGATCTCGGGGCGGTCCACGGACTCGACACGGTCGTAGGCGGCACGGACCCGGGTGAGGGTGGTGGACATGGCGTGCTCCTCCTTCACTGCATGGGCGGATTTCACTGTGCGGGCGGGGCCAGGACGAGCAGTGCCGTCCCCGCCTCCACCTGGTCGCCCGGCCTGGCCAGGATCTCCGTGACCACTCCGTCCGTCGGTGCGTGCACCCTGGACTCCATCTTCATCGCCTCCAGAGCGAGGAGCGGCTGCCCGACCGTCACCTCGTCGCCCGGCTCGACGTTCAACTGCCACACGGAGGCGGCGAATTCGGCCTCGATCAGACGGCCGCCCGGGGGGACCGTCACCTCCGCCGAGGGCACCGCCGGTGCGGAGGCCGCCTCGGCGCGCGCGAACTCGCCCGCCGCCTCCCAAGCGTCCCGCTCCCGGGAGAAGGCAGCCTGCTGGCGCGTCCTGAACTCCGCTATGGATGCGTCGTGTTCGGCCAGGAAGTCCTGGTATTCGGCCAGCGAGAACGTGCCCTCCTCGATGCGGGGCACGAAACGGCCGGACGTGATGTCCGCGCGCAGCTCCAGGAGTTCGTCCGGGTCCACCGGGTACCACCTGATGCGGTCGAAGAAGCGCAGCAGCCAGGGCGAGCCCGGCTCGAACGCGCCGCGCTGCTGCCAGGGCGACCACACCTGGGTCGTACGGCCCACGAACTGGTAGCCGCCGGGGCCCTCCATGCCGTAAACGCACAGATACGCACCGCCGATGCCGACCGAGTTCTCGGCCGTCCAGGTGCGTGCCGGGTTGTACTTGGTGGTCACCAGGCGATGGCGCGGGTCGAGGGGGGTGGCCACGGGGGCGCCCAAGTAGACGTCGCCGAGGCCCAGTACGAGGTACTCAGCGTCGAAGACCGTGCGGTAGACGTCGTTCACAGAGTCCAGGCCGTTGACGCGGCGGATGAACTCGATGTTCCACGGGCACCAGGGCGCGTCGTCGCGTACGCCCGCCATGTAGCGGGCGATCGCCTCGCGGGTGGCCGGGTCGTCCCAGGAGAGGGGGAGGTGGACCGTGCGGGAGGGCACGACCAATTCGTCCGACGGGGGGAGGGAGTTGGTGATCTCCCTTATGGCGAAAAGGAGTTCGTGCTGCGGGATACGGCTCGGGTCCGTCTGGATCTGGAGGGAGCGGATGCCTGGGGTCAGGTCGGTGATGCCGTCCGGGCCCTGCTCGGACACCGCCTCCATGAGGGCGTGGACGCGCATGCGGAGCGCCAAGTCGAGCTGCATGGGGCCGAATTCGACCAGCAGGTTGTCGTCACCGCTGCGGCGGTACGTCACGTCGCCGTCGCGGGCGAGGATGCCGCCGTCCACAATGACCGGGCGCGCCGAGCCGTCCGTGTCCACCGGCATGAAGCGCACGGTGTCCCCCGGGCGCAGCTGGCCCAGCTTCCAGCGTTCGGTGCTGATCACGGTCGCCGGACACACGAAGCCGCCCAGTGAGGGGCCGTCCGGGCCGAGCAGCACCGGCATGTCGCCCGTGTAGTCCACGGCACCGACGGAGTACGGGGTGTCGTGGATGTTGGACGGGTGCAGGCCCGCCTCGCCGCCGTCGGTGCGGGCCCAGCGGGGCTTGGGGCCGATCAGGCGGACACCGGTGCGGGCCGAGTTGAAGTGGACCTTCCAGTCGGCGGCGTAGAAGTCGCGGATGTCGTCCTCGGTGAAGAACTCCGGTGCCGCGTGCGGGCCTTCGGCGGCCTTCACCTGCCAGACGGAGGTGAAATCGGGGCGCTCGGTCACGCGCGAGCCCTCGGTGACTCTCCCGCCGCGCAACACGTCCCCCGTCCGCAGCGCCCGTCCGCCGTGTCCGCCGAAACGGCCCAGGGTGAAGGTGCTCGCGCTGCCGAGAAAGAGTGGGACGTCCAGCCCGCCCGCGAAGAGGACATACGTCCGCAGGCCGTGCTCGGCGGGTGCGCCGACCTCCAGGACTCCGCCGGCGGGTACGGTCACCGGCTCCCACTGCGGGACCGGTGTGCCGTCCACGGTGATGGGGGCCGGGGCGCCCGTCACACAGACGGTCGTGGGGTGCGTGAACCTCAACGACGGGCCCTGCAAGGTGCATTCGAGGCCGGGCGCGCCCTCCGGGTTGCCGAGCGCCGTGTTGCCGAGCCGGAAGGAGCGGTCGTCCATCGGACCGCACGGAGGCACGCCGACCTGCCAGTAGCCGGTGCGGCCGGGCCAGTCTTGGACGGTGGTGAGGGTGCCGGCGGCGACGACCTCGATGCGCGGGGTCGGGTCCTGGACCTCGGCGAGGGTCGCCGTCGAGTGGGCCGCCCGCGCGAAACGGGAGTCCGCCAGCGCCGCCCGGACCAGGCCCAGGTTGGTCTCGATGCCGTCGACGCGGGTGCGCTCCAGGGCCTCGTCCAGCCGTTGGAGCGCGTGGGCGCGGTCCGGGCCGTACGCGATGATCTTCGCGAGCATAGGGTCGTACGACGTCGTCACCTCGGTGCCGGTCTCCACCCAGGCGTCCACACGGACCCCGGTGGGGAACTCGACCCGGGTCAACAGGCCAGCGCTGGGCCGGTGTTCACGGCTGGGGTCCTCGGCGTAGAGACGGGCCTCGACGGCGTGGCCGTGCGGGGGGCCGGGCTCGCGTACGAGGTCCCGCTCGCCCCGGGCCAGGCGGAGCATCCAGGCGACCAGATCGACGCCGTAGATCTCCTCGGTGACCGGATGCTCCACCTGCAGACGGGTGTTGACCTCCAGGAAGTAGGCCTCCTCGCGGACGGCGTCGTGGACGAACTCGACGGTCCCCGCGGAGCGGTAGCCGACCGATGCGCACAAGTCGCGGGCGCTTGCGGTGAGTTGTGCGCGTACGTGGGCGGGGAGGCCGGGTGCCGGTGCCTCCTCCAGGACCTTCTGGTTGCGGCGCTGGAGGGAGCAGTCGCGGTCGCCGAAGGTGACGACCTGGCCGTCGCCGTCGCCGAAGACCTGCACTTCCACATGGCGGGCGTGCTCGACGAGGCGTTCCAGGAAGACGCCCGCGGAGGAGAAGGAGGCGGCGGCGACGCGCTGCACCCGGTCCCAGGCGTCGGCGAGTTCGTCGGCGGAGCGGCAGGCCGACATGCCGATGCCGCCGCCACCGCCGGTGGCCTTGAGCATGACCGGGTAGCCGATGGCCGCCGCGGCTTCGACGGCCTCCTCGGGGGAGCCCAGCAGGCCTGTCCCGGGCGCCAGCGGTACGCCCGCCGCCTCGGCCGCGGCGCGGGCCGTGTGCTTGGCGCCGAACAGCTCCAGCTGTTCTGGGGTGGGGCCCACGAACACGATCCCTGCGTCCTCGCAGCGCCGGGCGAACGCGGCGTCCTCGGACAGGAAGCCGTAGCCGGGGTGGATCGCGCCCGCGCCCGTGTCCTTGGCCGCCTTCAGCACGAGGTCGATGTCGAGGTACGACTCCTTCGCGGGCGCCGGGCCGAGGCGTACGGCCCGGTCGGCGAGACGGACATGGGGCGCGGAGCGGTCGGCATCGGAGTACACCGCTACTGTGCGCAGGCCGAGTTCGCGGGCTGTACGGATGATACGGACCGCTATCTCGCCCCGGTTGGCGACGAGGAGGGTGTCGAAGGTCATTCGACGGCTCCGCTCGTCGTCGCGGCGGCCTCGATCGTCATCTCCACGGCCGTGGGGTCGAATCCGTTGCAAGGGTTGTTGATCTGGGGGCAGTTGGAGACCAGGACGAGAACGTCGCGGTCGGCGCGCAGGGTCAGGGAGAGGCCCGGGGCGGAGATGCCGTCGACGATGCCGAGGGTGCCGTCCTTCTCGACCGGCACGTTCATGTACCAGTTGATGTTGGAGACGAGGTCGCGCTTGCCGAGACCGTACTTCGCGCCCTCGGCGAGGAAGTTGTCCACGCACGCGTGCTGCGACCAGGTGTGATGGCCGTAGCGAAGGGTGTTCGACTCCTTGGAGCAGGCGCCGCCGACCGTGTCGTGGCGGCCCACGTCGTCGGCGGTGACCGTCATCAAAGGCGTGTGTTCGTTGGACATCAGCGTGCTGCCCGTGGTCAGGAAGATGCCGCCCTGGGCGTGGATCGTGTCTGGGGCGCTGTAGCGGACCGACGTGTCGTGGGCGTCGTACACGAGGAAGTCGACGGCCTGGTTGCCGTGCAGGTCGCTGATGGTGAGTGTCTCGCCCTGGCGGACGATCGAGGACCAGGCGGCGCGGGCGGGAACGACGGTCTTCGTGCTCATGCGAGCCCCCTGGCGGCGAGGAAATCGGCGGTGTTGAGGAAGGCGCGGCGGCCTTCGGGCGAGGCGTCCCAGAGGAGGTCGCCGGCGCGGGTGGGCTGGGCGCGCCAGGCGAGCACTTCGAGCGGCGTGCTGACGTATTCCGGGCGTGGGTCCGCGGGATGCGGCACGTTCGCGATCAGTACGGTCACGTCCTGCTCGGTGCGGAGGGTGACGCTGCCACCCGGGCCCGCCGAGCCGATGAAGTCGAGGGTGCCGTCCTCGCGGATCCGCACGCCCTGGAAGAAGGAGAGGGACGGCGGGAGGTCGCGGGGTTCGAGGCCGTTCTTCGCGGCCGCCAGTTTGAAGAGCTCGCGGCCGGCGGGGGAGGGGCTCTGGGGGGTGCCGTCGCCGTAGCGTCCGGTGTTGCGGACGAGGGTGGAGGTCCCGCACAGGGCGTCGTGCCGGCCGGAGGTGTCGGCGACGACGCTCGCGAGAACGCGGCCCTGGTCGGAGAGAAGGAGCTGGTTCTCCCCGAGGTAGGCGTTCCACTGGACCTTGACCGTGTCGGCGACGTTCAGGCGCTCCCAGGGTCGGTCCTCGGCGTACAGGAGGAGGTGGGCGCAGGCGTCTCCGCGGAGGTCGGTGAGGCGGAGCTCGGTGCCGCGGGCGAGGACGCGGTGGGTGTAGTTGCCGCCCGCGACGGTCTCCGCCCACACCATGTCGTCGGCCTGCGCGGGCGGGGTGGGCCAGGCGCCGGCCGGGACGACGGGCATGGCCTCGGTGCGGGTGCCCTCCTGGGCGCGGGCATGGTCGCGGGCTCCGTAGGTGGTCTCTGTGGCCATTGCGGGACCTCCGGCTCCGGGGGTGTTTCTGTCGCTTGACAGAAATTAGGGGTGGGGCGGGTCGGGGGGATTGCTCGGGTGTTGCCGGGGGGTTACCGGGCGCTCACGGGGGGTGGGGGTGGAGCGCGGGTGGGGGTACTGGGTGTGGGGCGGTGGGTGTCGGGCGTCGGCCGGTGGGCGTATGGGGCAGGCCGGTGGGGTGGTCGGGTGCGGGCCGGTGGGGCTGGGTGTGC
>NZ_JBJDQL010000015.1:81217-179191 GCF_044903305.1 Streptomyces sp. NPDC019531
CAGGTCCCCGCGCCCCCAGGGGGTTGGTGCGGGCCGGGGTTGTCGGGTGTGGCCGGTGGGGTGGTCGGGTGCGGGCCGGTGGGGCTGGGTGTGCAGGTCCCCGCGCCCCCAGGGGGTTGGTGCGGGCCGGGGTTGTCGGGTGTGGCCGGTGGGGTCGTTGGGTGCGGGCTGGTGGGGCTGGGTGTGCACGTCCCCGCGCCCCCAAGGGGTTGGCGCGGGCCGGGGTGCCGGTGGCGGCCCGGTGTCCGTGGATCAGCTGGAGATCACCCGGAGGCCTCCGCGCCCCGTGTGCGAGGATCGAACGCATGGGTGCGACAGGCGGGGCGGAGTCCGGGCGGCGGGTCGGCAGGCCGCGGGCGGCTCGGCGGCCGGACAGTGGGCTGGCCCCGCGTGAGGAACTCCTCGTCGCCGCGGCCGAGTTGTTCACCACCCTCGGGTACGCCGCCACCAGCACGCGAGTCGTCGCCGAGCGGGCCGGAATGCGGCAGGCCTCCATGTACCACTACGTCTCCGGCAAGGAGGAGCTCCTCGCCGAGCTCCTGGAATCCACGGTCACGCCCTCACTGTCGTACGCGCGCGAGCTGCTCGCCGACGACACGGCCCCGGCCGAGAACCGGCTGTGGGAGCTGTGCCGCGCGGACGTAGAGGTGCTCTGCGGTGGGCCGTACAACCTCGGGGGTCTCTATCTGCTGCCCGAGGTGCGCTCCGAGCGGTTCGCCGGCTTCCACGCGGTCCGCGCCGAACTCAAGGACGCCTACCGGCAGTTGCTCGCCGCCACGCCGGTGGGCGGCGCGCTCGCCAAGAGCGAGCTCGATCTCCGTACGGATCTGTTGTTCGGTCTGATCGAGGGCGTCATCCTCGTCCACCGCTCCGAACCCGACCGTCCGGTCTCCGTGTTCGCGGAGGCCACCGCGGACGCGGCGCTGCGCATCGCCGGAATCTGAGCCGGAGTTACGGGCGGATCGCGACCGGAAGCTGTTCTCCACGCGTCACGGTGAGTGGTTCCCGAACACCCTTGCGCTGTGACGTAGCGTGTTCGAGCAATGTCTCAGCGTGTAAATGAGCCGATAGTACTCCGGTCGTAATGCCCGTTTCAGGTGCTTGCTGAATATGACACGGCGTTGATCCGGTCGGACTAAGCTCGCCCGCAGCGCACCGAGTTGATGTGTATTCGTGCGCTTGTTCCCTATATGTGCGACTCCACGTCGATACGTCTCAGAGGGCCCACATGGTGAGTGTTCAATCCCCCCCAGGACGCCGTGAACTTCCCTACGCGCGCGTACTGTTGCTGCCCGCCATAGTCATGGCCGCGGCGACCGGGGCCGCCGTCGCGGCAGTGCAGCAGCCCGCCCGGGTGGCCGTCGGCTTGTGCGGTGCCGTCGCCACGCTGCTGGTGATCGCGGTGGGGGCCGAGGCGGTGCGGCGCGGGCGCGCTCTGCGGGGCGTCCGCGCCGAGCAGGCACGTCGCACCGCGTATCTGGAGCGGCGGATCGCCGCCCAGGACCAGGACATGACCCGCCTCGCCAAGGAGATCGCACCCGCGGCACTGCACTGGCTGCGCCGCGGAAATCCCCCCGGAGAGGTGATTCGCCGACTCGGTGACATCGACCCGGCGTGGAGCGACCTGCCCGAGGCACAGCAGCGGTTGCTGCAGACGGTGCTCGACATCGTCGACACCGAGGAGGTCATGCGCGACGCCGCGCAGCGCTCCTTCGTGAACATCGCCCGCCGCGTCCAGGCCATCGTGCACCAACAGGCCAACGAACTGCGGGAGATGGAGGAGGACCACGGCCGTAACCCCGAGGTCTTCGACGACCTCCTGCGCATCGACCACGGCACCGCCCTGATCGGCCGGCTCGCCGACTCCATCTCCGTCCTCGGCGGCGGACGCCCCGGCCGTCAGTGGCCCGAGCCCGTCGCGCTGTACAGCGTGCTGCGCGGCGCCATGTCCCGGATCCTGGAGTACCGGCGTATCGACCTGACGTCGATCGCCAAGGTCAACGTCAAGGGCACCGCCGTCGAGCCGGTCATCCACGCCGCGGCCGAACTCCTCGACAACGCCACGCGTTACTCCCCGCCCCAGAGCAAGGTGCACGTCACCGCCACCGAGGTGCAGACCGGCGTCTGCATCGAGATCGAGGACGCGGGAGTCAGCCTGAGCGAGGAGGCCCGGCTGAGGGCCGAGGGCATGCTGGAGCGCGCCAAGGCCGGCGTCGACCTCCAGGACCTCGGCGAGTCGCCGCGCCTCGGCCTCGCCGTCGTGGGCCGGCTCTGCCAGGCGTACGACATGCAGGTCTCGCTGCGTGCCTCCGCGTACGGCGGGGTCCGCGCCATCCTCGTCGTACCCAGCGACATGCTCACCGACGAGCCCGGCGTCGGACTCGCCCACGGCATCGGCGCCACCGCCGTGCCCAAGGCCGAACTCGGCGCCCTGCCGGGCCCCAAGCGCACGATCAAGAAGCGCCGTCCCACCAGCCCCAAGTTCACGACCCCGGTCTCCATGGAGGACGACGTCCCCGAGGTTACCGAGTGGACCGCCAACGGGCTGCCGCAGCGCCGCAGTCGGGTCAAGACCCCGCTCGCCCAGCGCTACGCCGAGCAGGCCGAGATCGAACGGGCCGAGCGGGAGGGCCGCCCGACCGTCTGGTCGACGTCCAGCCGCGAGCCCGCACCGGAACCCGCGAAGAAGCCGGACGACACCCCGCCCGGCCTGTGGGTCCAGGCGTTCATGGACGGCCTCAAGCGCCCCACCGCTTCCACAGCCAGTCAGCCGACCGACGAACCGGCCCGTACCGAGGCCGAAGACGAGGGGAACCTCAAGTGATCCAGCAGCGAGGCAACTTCGACTGGATGCTCCAGGACCTCGCCAAAGGCGTACCGGGCATCCAGATGATCGTGGTGCTCTCCGCCGACGGCCTGCGCATCGCCCGCCACGGCGGCGACCCGGACACCGCCGACCGCGTCGCCGCGGCCTGTGCGGGCCTGCAGAGCCTGGCGGGCGCCGTCGCCGGGGAGATCCCGGGCAGCGACGGCAAGATGAAGATGGTCCTCATCGAGATCCACGGCGGCTACTTCTACCTGATGGCCGCGGGCCCCAACGCCTATCTCGCGGTCCTCTCCGACATCATCACCGAACCCGGCCATATGAGCGCTCGCATGAGCGACCTGGTCGTCCGCATCGGCGCGCACCTCACCAGTCCGCCCAGGCGCAACGGGCAGACCGTATGACTCGTCCACAACGCCGCCGGCGATTCCCCAAAGCCAGCCCGGAACAGACACCGACACCCCAGCAGGAGGGCCAGGACCCACCCGAGGGACAGAAGAAGAACCCGGAGCGCCTGTACGTCATCACCGGCCCCGACGGCGCCGAGCGCTCGGAGCTCGACCTGGTCACGTTAATCGTGGCGCACGCCGACCCACCGCCTTCCGCCACGCCTGAGCAGGCGGCGCTGCTCAGGCTCTGCACGGCCCCTCTCTCCGTGGCCGAGCTGTCCGCCTATCTCAGCCTGCCGTTCAGCGTGGTGACCGTCCTGCTCACCGAGCTGCTGACGGCCGAACTGGTGACGGCGCGCGCCCCGGTCATCCGCCAGGCGCTGGCCGACCGTTCCCTCCTCGAAGCGGTGATGCATGGACTTCAAAGGCTCTGACACGATTCCCGGTCCACGAACAGAGGACCACCTCCCGAAGACCGCACAGACCGCGGTGAAGATCGTCATCGTGGGCGGCTTCGGCGTCGGCAAGACGACCATGGTCGGTTCCGTCAGCGAGATCAAACCGCTGACCACCGAGGAGACCATGACCCAGGCCGGCGTCGGGGTCGACGACAACTACGGCTCCGAGTCCAAGACGGCCACCACCGTGGCGATGGACTTCGGCCGCATCAGCATCACCGACCAGCTGGTGCTCTACCTCTTCGGCACCCCCGGCCAGGAACGCTTCTGGTTCCTGTGGAACGGCCTGTTCGAAGGCGCGCTCGGTGCCGTCGTCCTGGTCGACACCCGCCGCCTCGAAGTCAGCTTCGACGTGATGGGCCGCCTGGAGGAGCGGGGCGTGCCCTTCGTCGTAGCCGTCAACGCCTTCCCGGACGGCCCCCGTTACGACACCGAGGAACTGCGCACCGCGCTCGACCTCAGTGCGGAGATCCCGATCGTCGAGTGCGACGCCCGCCGGCGCGCCTCCAGCCGGGACGTGCTGATGACGCTGCTGCGGTTCCTGCATTCGCTGACGGCGGAGAAGGCTCCGGTCTGAACCGTCCCGTCGTATGACCTCCTGTACAACAGATGAACTTCAGCTTCGGAGCGACCATCGTGACGCCTGAACCCTTTTCCCCGGCCGGTACGGACCACTCCATGGCCGCCCCGCCTCCCGGCTGCCCCGCGCATGGCATCGGACCTGGCGGGCTGCGCAGACTGTACGGCCCCGATGCGGAGGATCTGGGGGCCGTGTATGAGGAGCTCCGCGCCGAACACGGCGCCGTCGCTCCCGCGCTGCTGCATGAAGATGTGCCGATCTGGGTCGTGCTCGGCCACAGCGAGAACATGCACATGGTGCGCACTCCCACGCACTTCTGCCGTGACCCTCGACAGTGGGGTGCCCTGGGGGACGGCACGATCAAGCCGGATCACCCTCTCATGCCGATCGTCGCCTGGCAGCCCATCTGCTGCCACGCCGAGGGCGACGAGCACCGACGGCTGCGCGGCGCGGTCACCAGCGCCATGTCGACCATCGACCACCGGGGCATCCGCCGCTACATCAACCGCGCGACCCAGGATCTCGTCAACAAGTTCTGCGAGAAGGGCAGGGCCGATCTGGTCAGCCAGTTCGCCGAGTACCTGCCGATGGCGGTGATGTGCGAGATCCTCGGCATGCCCGACGAGTACAACGAGCAGATCGTGCATGCCGCCCGCGACCTGCTCAAGGGCACCGAGACCTCAATCGCCAGCAACGCATACATCATGGACGCCCTGATGCGGCTCACCGTCCGCCGCCGGGCCGAACCCAAGGAAGACTTCACCAGCCACCTGATCAACCACCCGGCGGGGCTCGACGACGACGAGATCGGCCAGCACTTGCGCGTCGTCATGATCACCTCGTACGAGGCCACCGCCAACCTCCTCGCCAACGTACTGCGGGTGGTGTTCACCGACCCGGGCTTCCGCGCCCGGCTCAACGGCGGTCAGATGACGGTGCCCCAGGCGGTCGAGCAGTCCCTGTGGGACGAGCCGCCGTTCAGCACCATGCTGGGCTATTTCGCCAAGCAGGACACCGAGCTTGGCGGTCAGCACATCCGCAAGGGTGACGGTTTGCTCATGGGCATCGCCCCGGGCAACGTCGACCCACGCGTGCGCCCCGATCTCAAGGCCAACATGCAGGGCAACCGCTCCCACCTCGCCTTCAGTGGCGGTCCCCACGAGTGCCCGGGCCAGGACATCGGCCGCGCCATCGCCGACGTGGGCGTCGACGCGCTGCTGACCCGCCTCCCGGACGTCCAACTCGCCTGCGAGGAGGACGAACTGCGCTGGAGGGCGTCCATCATGAACCGCCACCTCGTGGAACTGCCGGTGAAGTTCGCGCCGAGGCCCCAGCAGAACGCCACGCAGTGGCCCTCCAGCAACCCGATGCCGCGGCAGCGCCCGAACGACTGGCAGGTCAGCACGACGCAGCCCCAGTCCCCAGCTCAGGAGCCCGCCGCTCCGACGCCGGCGGCGATGCCCGAACCGGCCCGTCGGCCGGGCGTGTTCCGGCGCCTCCTGCGGTGGTGGCGCGGCGAATGAGCCGACCAGGGCACCGGGGCTACTCGGCCCACTCCTCGTACGACGACCAGGCCCGCAGCACACGCGGGCTCACGAACCGGTGCTCGCGCCCCGTGACCGGATCGGTGAACTCCAGGACCCGCGCCAGCAGTTGGAGCGGGCGCCGGAAGTCACCGTCCGCCACGGGACCGGTCACCACGGGATAGAGGGGATCGCCGAGGATCGGCACCCCCAAGCTGCTCATGTGCACCCGGAGCTGGTGCGTCTGCCCGGTGCGAGGTCGCAGCCGATAGCGGGCCAGTCCGTCGCCCCGTTGTTCCAGCAGCTCCACGTCGCTGACGGCATTGGGCTCGCCCTCGACCTCGCGCGCCGCCATCACTCCACGCTCCTTGACGATTCGGCTGCGCACGGTACGCGGTAGGGCGAGCGACGGATCGTACAGGGCGACTGCCTCGTATTCCTTGGTGATGAGCCGGTCGCGGAACAGCGACTGGTACGCGCCGCGCTCCGCGGGGCGGACAGTGAACAGGACCAGCCCGGCGGTGAGCCGGTCCAGGCGGTGGGCGGCGCCCAGTGTGGGCAGACCCAGCTCCCGGCGCAGCCGCGCAAGCGCGGTCTCCGCGACATGGCTGCCGCGCGGTGTCGTGGCCAGGAAATGCGGCTTGTCGACGACGACGATGTGCTCGTCGCGGTATACGACGTTCAGTGCGAACGGCACCGGCACCTCGTACGGCAGCTCCCGGTGGAACCACACGAACATGCCTGGCACGTACGCCATGTCACGCAGCACGGCACGCCCGTCGGCGTCCACGATCAGCCCTGCGTCCAGCATCCCGTCGATCACCTCCGCCTCGGCCGCGAGCCGCTCCACCAGATGATCACGCACGGTGGCCCACGCCGCCCCTTGCGGCAGCTTCACCCGCACCGGATCGACCCCGTCGCGCTGCGGCAGGGGAGAAGGGGGGATCGGGCTTCTGCGTCTCATCGTGATCAAGCTTACGAGGGGACACTGACAGCGGGGGTACGAGCCGCTCCCGACCTTCTTGTCGGGGCGGTGGAAGGATGCGGGCCGCGTCCGAGAGCGAGCCGCGCTGTTGGATCGACGGGTGACCCAAGGTCTGATCGGCGAGGACAACGCGCGGTAGCCCCTCACCGACGCGCAAACCGACCAACTGCTGGGCTCCCGACGAGGTCGGTTTCCACCGCCTCGAACTCCTCCACGCGCCCTCCCGCATCCGGACGGTCGGCATGGACCTGCCTGCGCGTGCAGAGCGATTGACGCTACGCGCGTATCGAGCTGTTCCGGTCTCCTACTCAGCTCCGCCGCCGCTCAGACCCCGGTGGCAAAGGGGGGCGCCCGCGTCCTGATCGGGCGACTGTCAAATGTGAGTGCAACATGTTCACGTCTGAATCAACGGCCGCCACTTCCGGTCTGGACCGAACTGCGATGTGATAAACGTGTATGGCCAAAGGCGCGTTCTGTTCGCGCCGCCGTGGAAGGGGGAGCCCGTGGTGCCACTCGTTCCGTCATCGCCCACCGCGGCCGCCACTGGCTCGGCCCTCTTGGAGCACGCCCGTGCGCGGGCACGTCAACAGTGCAAACGGACATGGCCTACGGCCGGTAGATCCACACGGCCTGGCAGGGCAAGAAACTCCTGCGCGACCTCCTGGGCCTGACCGTCATCCGCAGGCCCGTTACTCCCGACCACTCCGCGATCTCCGCCGCCCGCCGACGCTTCTCCGCCATCGGCTTCCGGAACCGAGCGAACCACTACCTCCGCTCGCGCTGTGCAACCACCCGACGGAACCGACGGGAGGCACACCCCCACTGAATTCGAAGACCTCACCCGCTGCCCGGCGTCTGCCGCACCACGGTGGTCTCACGCCGGCCTGGAGATGCGCTGTCCCGGCCTGTTGAGGCCGAGCTTCGCCGGTTGACCCCGCTGTGTGGATCGGGGCCAGTCGTCGGCGTGGTGGCCGGCCACATGCTATTCCCGTCCGGGAATCCGCTGCGGCTGCTCCTGCACTGCGCCCCCGCATCACCACTGGCTTGCCAGGTTGCCGGGGTGCAGCCGCCGTCGTCCGGAGGGGCTCCCCGGGTTGCCTCGCGAGCCTGTGCGCGGCAAGGCAGCGCAGCACACCTCGGAAGGAACAGGCCGACCGGAAAGAGGTGCTCAATGGACAAGAACGCGATGGGCGCGCGCATACGCCTTGCCGAGGGAGAGGATGTGCGGGACGGGGGTATGGGTCGCGTTCACGATCACCTCCGTGGCGCTCAGGACAGCCTGACCACACCCTTTGTCGTGCGGGAGAAC
Organism: Streptomyces sp. NPDC019531; assembly: GCF_044903305.1. Lineage (NCBI taxonomy): Bacteria > Bacillati > Actinomycetota > Actinomycetes > Kitasatosporales > Streptomycetaceae > Streptomyces > Streptomyces sp. NPDC019531. Next base: position 89,286 of record NZ_JBJDQL010000015.1, read on the forward strand.
GCCTGGGCTCGCGACGTCTTCGCCGCGTCCGTGCAGTGGATGCAGGAGCACGGGCTGCTCACCGGCGAACGACGTCAGTGGCTGGAGGAATGTGACATCGGGGCACTGCTCGGTCTGACCAATCCGTACACGGACCGCCACCTCCTCCGGCTTGCCGGGGACTGGTACGTATGGCTGTACGCCTTTGACGACGGTGTGTGCGATGAAGCGTTCACTGGTGCCCAGGCGTGGGACATGGCCCATCTGACACTGCGACTCAAGCGATCCGTGACGGGCTTCGCGCCTGGCGAGGAGCCCGAAGAGAACTACGCGCGTGCTCTGTTCGACCTGCGGTGCCGTATCGCCGAACACGCCACGCCCGCCCAACTCGTCCGCTGGACGGAAGCAGTCCGTGACTACCTGAACGGCCAGCTGTGGGAAACCATGTACCGCGCCACCGGACACACACCCGCTCTGGACGACTACATCACGATGCGTGAGTCGGCTTCCGGCTGTCTTTCCTGCTTCGCGCTGTTACCCATGCTCAACCGCTACCACCTGCCTGAGGAAGAACGCGCCCATCCGGACATGGAGCAGCTCTCCCGGTCCGCCAACCGAATTATTGCCTGGGACAATGACCTGTTCTCCTACCGAAAGGAACAGGGAGACCACTCCGCGATCGCCAACCTCATCACCGCAGTGGCGCGGCAACGGCGGTGCGAGACCGCTGCGGCTATCACATATACCCGCAAGCGGCGCGACGACGAACTGGCCACGTTCCTGCGCACCGAGAAGCGTATCGCCCGCCATCTCAGCATGGAGGGAACGTACTACATCGCCAATCTCAAGAATTGGGTGAGCGGAAGCCTGGAATTCCACAAGACCAGCCGACGCTTCGTGTCCGCGCCCCGCGTCGTGCACCTCTGATCCCTCGCAGACCCATGGAGGAAACCGTGACCAACCGGGCCAGCATTCCTCGGGCGCCAGGGTCCTTTCCGCTGATCGGCCACGCACCATCCCTGTTGCGCTCCCCGCTGTCGTTCCTCAGCTCGCTGGATTCGCACGGCAGCCTGGTAGAGGTCAGAATCGGCCCCATGGCAGCCCTGGTCGTGTGCGACGCACAACTGACACGTCAAGTCCTGCTCAACGACAAGGTGTTCGACAAGGGCGGCCTGCTGTTTGACCGGGTCAGGGAGGGATTCGGCAACGGGTTGGCCTTGTGCCCGCATTCATCCCATCGACGTCAACGCCGCCTGATTCAACCAGTCTTCAACCGCGGAAGCCTAGCCCAATACGCCGACACGATGACTGAGATGATCTACTCGACCATCAACGGATGGGTGGACGGACAAACCATCGACGTCCTCGCGGAGATGCAGGAGGTCACTGCGCGGACCATCGTCGCCTCGATACTGGGCCAGACCTTCACGGAACATGAGCTTTCCGCAATGCTTCGGGACTTCGGAACACTGTCCCGCGGCAGTTACCGGAGAATGTTTCTGCCGCCGTCCATGGCGAAACTCCCCACTCCCGGCAACCGGAGCTACCGCGCTGCGCGAGCTCGCCTCCGTCAAACGCTGACCGCAGCCATCCATACGCGTCGCGCTGGGGTCACCACCCTCAAGGACCTCCTGGCGGCGCTCCTTGAGACATCGCAAGAGGGAGAGACACTGACGGACGACGAGGTGGTCGATCAGGCAATGATCTTCTTCTTCGCCGGCATGGAATCCACCGCGGCAACACTCGCCTGGTCGCTGCATCTCATAGCCGCTCAGCCAGAAATCGAAGGCGCACTTCACAGGGAAGTGGACGCGGTGCTGGCCGGGACGCCGGCTACCGGAAGTTGCCTGGCCGACCTGGCGCACACCCGAAACATCATCACGGAAACCCTGCGGCTTTACCCACCCGGGAGTCTCTTCACTCGCGTGACCACCACCGAAACAGAATTGGCCGGCTACGAGATAGGGATGGGAACGACGATTGTCTGCAGCCCCTACCTCATACACCATCAGCCCCAAAATTTTTCCGCGCCGCACGTCTTCGACCCGAGCCGCTGGAACGCAACGCCGCGGACCGAGGCAGAGAGGACAACGTTCATTCCCTTCGGCGCAGGGCCCCGAAAATGTATCGGGGACAATTTCGGCATGATGCAAGCCGTTATCGCACTGGCCGCCATCGCATCCAGGTGGAAACTCGCCCCTGTGCCTGGAGCCAAGGTGCGCCCCGGAGTCGGGACCGTGGTCAATCCGCAAGGATTGCTTATGACCGCGGTATCGCGGTGAAGCCCCCCCGTATCTCCATGTGCACGGCCGAGTGGTGACAGCTCCGCAGTGGCTGCTCAAGCGTCGGTTCTGCCACCGTCGTTGACCTCCGAAAAGAACTGGACCATACGTCGGGGGATCTGCCACGTCCTCGCGGCCGGGTAGATCCAGCAGGTCGTGGCCGCGCCCCGCGGAGCCTCGGTGAGGGAAGCCTGAACGGGGCCACGGCCGACAGACGAAGACACGACGACGGCGGCGATCAGCTGGATTCTGAGGGCGCTGCCAGCGGTGCCCTCTTCTCCACGATGTGCCCTCGATATGCCCTCTGCCACTGGTACAGGCACCCCAGTCCCACCGTGATCACAAGGAACAACACAGTGAACCACCGGAAATACCAATGCCCGCCCGCCGGGTCGTACACCTCCGCCCGGGGCCAGGCCAGGTTGACGGTCATGAGGAGGCCGTAGAGGAGGGCCAGGGCGTTGATCGGGATGCCCCAGCGGCCCAGGGAGAACAGGCGGGAGCCGGTCTCGTCCGTGCCGCCCGTCGACGTGAACTCGCCTCGTGTGCGGCGGAACAGCAGCGGGCCCGTGACCATCGCGTACGCCAGGTACAGCATGACGATGCACGTCGTGCCGATCGCCAGGAAGGCCTCGGGGGAGGCGAAGTTGAGGAGGAGCAGGGCCGCTGCCAGGACGCCCACGACCAGGGCGGGGGCCGTGGGCATGCCGGTGCGGGGGTTCACACGCGCGAGGCGGGCCGCGAAGGGGAGTTGGCCGTCGCGGGCCATGGAGAAGAGCATGCGGCAGGCCGCCGTCTGGATGGCCAGGGTCGCCACCGCGATCGCCACCACCACGTCGGCCAGCAGGAGCTTGCCCACCCCGTCGCCCAGGCTGCTCGTCAGGACGTAGCTGAGGCCGTCGACCGCCAGGTGGCCGTCCGTGAGGCTCGGGGCCGCCAGGAGGCCGCCCAGGACGATCAGGCCGCCGAGCAGGCCGGCCGCGGCGAGTGCGGTGAGGATCGTGCGAGGGGCCGTGCGGCGCGGGTCGCGGGTCTCCTCGCTCATCTCGCCCGCGCTGTCGAAGCCGATCATCACGTACGCCGCCGTGAAGGAACCGACCAGCAGGGCGCCGAACAGACCCGACTGGGCCGCGCCCTCGGTGTGGAAGGTGATGCTCGGGGTGCGCTCGGAGTGGGTGAGCAGCAGCACGATGATGAGGACCGCACCGATGATCTCGGCCGTCACGCCGACCCGGTTGATCAGGGACATCACGCGGTTGTCCACGACGTTCACCAGGGTCGTCAGGACGAGCAGGATCACCCCCAGGACCGCCGCGTTCGCCGCGCCGTCCGCCGAGGTCGGGGCCGGGTCGGTGCCGATCAGCTGGAAGCCCGTCCAGATCGCCGGCAGCACCATCTGGAGGGCCAGTGCCGCCGCCGCGACGACCACGATCTGCCCGATCACCATGATCCAGCCGGCGAACCAGCCGAAGGCCAGGTTGGAGAGACGGGAGGACCACTGATAGATCGCGCCGGAGATCGGGTAGCGCGCCGCCAGTTCCGCGAAGCAGGCCGCCACCAGGAGTTGTCCGACCAGTACCGCCGGCCAGGCCCAGAAGAAGACGGGGCCGCCGAACGCGTACCCGAAGGCGAAGAACTGGAAGACGGTCGTCAGGACCGAGATGAAGGAGAACCCCGCCGCGAAGGACGCGTACCGGCCCAGGCTGCGGTGCAGCTCCTGGCGGTAGCCGAACTCGGCGAGGGAGTGCTCCGCGGAGGAGGAGTCCGGCGGATCGGGGCGGACGTCTGAGGGGCTGGTCGTCGTCACGGCGGCACCTGCCTTCGGCGGCATGGGGGCGGGAACGGGAACAGCGGTGCGGGAGCTGAATTCCTGTCGGGCGACAGAAATTAGGGACTCGCTGTTTCGGGTGCGTGACGCGGGCATGTCCAAGCCGCTCCTAAGTGCTCACGTCAGCACCTCGTGCACGCCGGACACCCCGCGCAACGCATCCGCGCCGACGACGGGGCCGCCGCCGTACCCGCACTGCTCGCCGCCCTGGAGCGGGCCGGGGTCAAGGTCGCCACCGCGACCGTCGCCCGTCCCTCGCTGGACGACGTCTGTCTGCGTGACGCCGGCCGCCGTTACTCGGAGGCCGAAGACCTGGTAGGTGCCCGATGAGCACAGCGGTCTCGCAGACCTGGTACATGACGCAGCGTCAACTCATGGTGTTCGTACGGCAGACTGCGTACGCGATCATCACCCTGATCCAGCCGGTGATCTGGCTGTTCCTGTTCGGCAGCCTCTTCAAGAAGGTCGTCGAGCCCGGCGGCTTCGGCACCACCTCGTATCTCGACTACCTCCTCCCCGGCGTGGTCGTCATGAGCGCGCTCAGCTCCAACATGTGGGCCGGCATGACCACCCTGGACGAGATCCAGCGGGGCACCCTCAACCGCTTTCTGGCCACCCCGGTCAGCCGGGCCGCCCTGATGAACGGCAACGTCGTCAACAACGGGCTGGTCACCGCCTTCCAGTCGGTGGTCATCGTGCTGCTCGGGCTCCTCGGCGGTGCCGACTACCCGGGCGGCATCGCCGGAGTCGCGGTCCTGGTGCTCGCCTCGGTCCTGCTCGGCACCGTCTTCGGAGCGCTGTCCAACGCGCTCGGGATGCTGGTGCGGGAGCGGGAGTCGATCATCGGGATCAACACCTTCCTGCTGCTTCCGCTGACCTTCCTGTCCAGCGCCTTCATGGCGCCCTCGCAGATGCCGTCCTGGATGCGGCACATCGCCGACTTCAACCCGCTGAACTGGGCGATGGTGGCGGGCCGTTCGGCGCTGTCCGCCGATCCCGACCGGGGTGTGGTGCTGGGGCGCGGGGTAGCGCTGCTGGGGCTTGCGATGGTGGCGGTGTGGCTGTCGATCCGGACGTTCAGGTCGTATCAGCGGTAGGTGTGAACACGCGAAAGGGGCGGCACCCGGAAACCGCCCGAAGGTGCCGCCCCTTTCCGAACCTTGTGCCTAAGCGGCCGGCGCCGCTCCCTCCTGCTCCGCCTCGATCCGCGCGTTCCAGTCCCGCTTGGAGGCCTGCCAGCCGTCCTCGTTGTGGCCCAGGCGCCAGTAGCCGGAGATCGAGAGGTCCTCGCGCGGGATCGCGCGCTCGACCCGCAGCAGATGGCGCAGTTGCTTCACGAAGTGCGCCTCGCCGTGCACGAACGCGCACACCCGGCCCTCCGGGAACTCCAGCGCGCGCACGGCCTCGACCAGCGCCTCCCCGACCGGGCGGGAACCGCGGTGCAGCCAGACGACCTCCACGTCGGAGTCGATCTTCTGCTCCTCCTCGGACCCGGAGACCTCGATGAAGGCGTGCGCCCGGGCGCCGGCGGGCAGCGACTCCAGGGAGCGGGCGATCGCGGGCAGCGCGCTCTCGTCACCGACGAGCAGATGCCAGTCGGCGTCGAGGGCGGGGGCGTAGGCGCCGCCGGGGCCCATGAAGCGCACGGTCTCGCCGGGCCGGACGCGTACCGCCCAGGGGCCGGCGAGGCCCTCGTCGCCGTGGATCACGAAGTCCAGGGAGAGTTCGCGGTGTTCGGGGTCCCAGTGGCGCACGGTGTACGTACGGGTCACCGGCCACTGCTCGCGCGGGAAGTCCTCGCGGATCCGCTGCATGTCGAAAGGCTCGGGATAGGTGACGCCCTCGGCCGGGAAAAGGATCTTGACGTAGTGGTCGGTGCAGGTGTCCGCCGCGAAGTCGGCGAGTCCGTCACCGCCGAGCACCACGCGCTGCATGTGCGGGGTGAGGCGTTCGGTGCGGATGACCTGCGCGGAGCGGGGTTTCCGCGGCTTGCGTCCCGGTCCTTCTGCCATGGCGGCCTCCCAGTTCCCTTTTGCTTAGGCTTACCTAAGTTAGCATCCGCCCCCCGGTGATGGCCCCCCTCACAAGAGGTCTGTCGACCCGTAGTGAAGAATTTTGCTTTCCCATTGCGAGAATGTCGCTGGCTGAAAATGAGAACAATGCTTACGCGGTGAGTGTTGTCAGAAGCCGCTGCAATGATCCACCCAACCCCCATCGCGCCGCCAGCGCCTCCAGCTCCGCGGGGTCGCGAGGTGCCCGAGGCAGCACGGTGTCCACCTGCGGCAGCGGCACGTCGTCGGCGACCTTGACCACCTTCGGCGCGACGGCCACATACGGCCGTGACTCGTCGAGCCGCTTGCGCTGCGACGGTGTGAGCTTCGCCTTCGGGTCGTCGACCGCGGCCATGATCCCGGCCAGGTCCCCGAACTCGGCGAGCAGCTTGGCCGCCGTCTTCTCACCGATCCCGGGCACGCCCGGCAGACCGTCGCTCGGGTCACCACGCAGCAGCGCCAGATCCGCGTACCCACGGCCGTCGACGCCATACTTCTCGCGCAGCCAGGCCTCGTCGGTCAGCTGGAGTGTCCCGACACCCTTCAGCGGATACAGCACCCGCACCCCGCGCTTGTCGTCCACCAGCTGGTACAGATCGCGGTCGCCGGTGACGATGTCGACCGGTCCCTCGGCGCGTGCGGTGAACGTGCCGATCACGTCGTCCGCCTCATAGCCGGCCACACCCACGCGCGCGATGCCGAGCGCGTCCAGGACGGCCTCGATGACCGGCACCTGCGGCGACAGCGTGTCCGGCACCTCCTCCTCGTCCGGGCCGACCTCGTGCTCCTCGGCCACCCGGTGCGCCTTGTAGGAGGCGATGAGGTCGACCCGCCACTGAGGGCGCCAGTCGGCGTCCATGCACGCGACCAGCAGGTCGGGTCGGTGGTCCTTGACCAGGCGGTCGATGAATTCGAGGAGGCCGCGCACGGCGTTCACCGGCGTGCCGTCCGGGGCCTTCACCGACTCCGGCACGCCGAAGTAGGCACGGAAGTAGAGCGAGGCGGTGTCGAGGAGCATCAGTCGTCCGGTCACGCCTCGCATCATGCCGTACACCACCGACACGGGCCGCCGCCGATTGACTCGTCCGGCGGATGCCCGCCTGCGGTGAATCCGAGGTGTGTGAGCGTCCTGTGAACTGCACCACCTGCGTGTTTGGCCAAAAGGCATCGGGGCAGGCGCCGCCTCGGAGCGAGGCAGGTTGCACCTTCAACTGTTCGCGGCCCTTCGTCTCCCACCCAGTGGTCAACAGGCGAGAGGTACGCGTGTCATCAAGGCTTGAGGCAGAGCAGCTGTACAAGGTGTTCGGAAGACGGCCGCACGACGCGGTCGAGCGGCTCCGTGAGGGCGCCGACCGGGAGGGACTGCGCGCCGAAGGCACCACCGCAGCCGTGATCGACGCCTCCTTCACCGTGGACCCGGGACAGATCTTCGTCGTCATGGGCCTGTCCGGATCCGGCAAGTCCACGCTGCTGCGCATGCTCAACGGCCTCCTGGAGCCGACCGCGGGCCACGTCCGCTTCGACGGCCAGGACCTGACCGCGCTCACGGACCGCGAACTGCGCGCCGTACGCGCCCAGAAGATAAGCATGGTCTTCCAGCACTTCGCGCTCTTCCCGCACCGCAGCGTCCTGGAGAACGCCGCCTACGGCCTCGCCGTCCAGGGCGTCGGCAAGGCCGAGCGCGTCGAACGGGCCACCGAGGCCCTGGAGTTGTGCGGTCTCAAGGGCTGGGAGAAGTCCTGGCCCGACGAGCTCTCCGGCGGTATGCAGCAGCGCGTGGGCCTGGCCCGCGCCCTCGCCACCGACGCCGACCTGCTCCTCATGGACGAGTCCTTCAGCGCGCTCGACCCGCTGATCCGACGGGACATGCAGGACCAGCTCCTCCAGCTCCAGCAGACCCTGAAGAAGACCATCGTCTTCATCACCCACGACCTCAACGAGGCCATGCGCCTGGGCGACCGCATCGCCGTCATGCGCGACGGCCGGATCGTGCAGACCGGCACCGCCGAGGACATCCTCGTGCGGCCCGCAGACGACTACGTCGCCTCCTTCACCAAGGACGTCGACCGCTCCCGCGTTCTCACCGCGTCCGCCGTCATGGACACGGACGTGCGCGGCGACGAGGCCGCCTGCGGCTGCGCGAGCGACTGCGAGACCGCGACGCCCGACACGCCGTTCGCCGAACTCTGCGCCATGAGCGCCCGGTCGACGCACCCGGTGGCCGTGCTGGACGAGCATCACAAGCTCGTCGGCGTGGTCCCGCAGCAGCGTCTGGTCGGCTTCCTCGGTGACGCGGAGGTGGCCCATGCCTAGGATCCCGCTCGGCGACTGGGTCAACGACACCGTCGACTGGCTGCTCGACCACGTGTCCTGGCTCTTCGACTTCCTCAAGGCCGTCTTCACCGGCACCTACGACGGCATCGACGCGGTCCTCCAGGCGCCCCAACCCCTGCTGCTCGCAGGGATCTTCGCGGTGATCGCCTTCTGGCTGCGCGGCACCCTCGCAGGCCTCCTCACCTTCGCGGGATTCGCCTTCATCGACTCCCTGGAACTGTGGGAGGACGCGATGACGACCCTCTCGCTGGTCCTCGTCGCCACGATCATCGCGCTGGTGATCGCCGTACCCGTCGGCATCTGGGCGGCTCGCTCCAACCGGGTCAGCGGAATCGTCCGCCCGGTCCTGGACTTCATGCAGACGCTGCCCGCGATGATCTACCTCATCCCGGCGATCCTGTTCTTCGGCACCGGCGCCTCCGCCGGCATCGTCGCCACCCTGATCTTCGCGCTGGCCCCCGGCGTCCGCATGACCGAGCTGGGCATCCGCCAGGTCGACAAGGAACTCGTGGAGGCCGCCGAGGCGTTCGGCACCACTCCGCGCGACACACTCCTGCGCGTCCAACTTCCCCTGGCCCTGCCCACCGTGATGGCCGGCGTCAACCAGGTCATCATGCTGGGCCTGTCCATGGCCGCGATCGCCGGCATGGTCGGCACCGGCGGCCTGGGCGGTGACGTCAACGAGGCCATCGGCCAGCTCAACGTGGGCCTCGGCTCCGAGGCCGGTGTCGCCATCGTGATCCTCGCGATCTACCTCGACCGCATGACCAGCGCGCTCGGCACCCAGGTCTCCCCGCTGGGCCGCCGGGCGGCCGCCAAGGCCCGTGCGTCACAAGGCGGGTTGAAGATCTGGTCCTACCGCCCCCGCCCCCAGATCGCCGTGATCGGCGTGGTCGTCCTCGCCCTCGTGGCGGGCGGCATGGGCATCTTCGGCGGCACCTCGGGCGAGGCCACCGCCGTCTCCGGCGGCGACAACGTCGGCCAGGGCAAGAAGGTCACCATCGGCTACATGCCCTGGGACGAGGGCGTTGCCTCCACCTATCTCTGGAAGGAGATCCTGGAGCAGCGCGGATTCCAGGTCGACGCCAAGCAGTTCGAGGCCGGACCGCTCTACACCTCCCTCGCGGCGGGCGACATCGACTTCGAGACGGACTCCTGGCTTCCCACGACCCACGCCGAGTACTGGAAGAAGTACGGCAGCAAGCTCGACGACCTCGGCTCCTGGTACGGGCAGACCTCCCTGGAGCTGACCGTCCCGTCGTACATGAAGGACATCGACTCGCTGGCCGATCTCAAGGGCAAGGCTTCGGAGTTCGGCGGGAAGATCACCGGCATCGAGTCCAGCGCGGGCATGATGGGCCTGCTCAAGAGCAAGGTCCTCAAGGAGTACGGCCTCGACAAGGAGTACAAGGTCGTCGACAGCTCCACGCCCGCCATGCTGGCCGAGCTGAAGAGCGCGTACGCCAAGAAGGAACCGATCGTCGTCACTCTCTGGTCGCCGCACTGGGCGTACAGCGACTACGACCTGAAGAAGCTCAAGGACCCCAAGGGCGCCTGGGGCACGGGCGACGGCGTGCACACGCTCGCGCGCAAGGGCTTCGCGGACGACAACCCGGTCGTCGGCAAGTGGCTGAAGAACTTCAAGCTGGACGAGAAGCAGCTCACCAGCCTGGAGGCCGAGATCAACAAGGCCGGCAAGGGCAAGCAGCAGGACGCCGTGCGCGCCTGGCTCAAGCAGAACCCGGGCCTGGTCGACAAGCTGGCCCCCGTCCAGAAGACGGCGTCGGAGACAAAGCGCCCGGTGAACGTGGCCTGGTTCCCCTGGGACGAGGACATCGCCGTCACGTACCTCTGGAAGAACGTCCTGGAGGCCCGCGGCTACAAGCTGAACCTCAAGCAGATGGACGTGGGCCCGGTCTACACCGGCCTCGCCTCCGGTGACCTGGACCTCAACTTCGACGCCTGGCTGCCGTACGCCCAGCAGAACTACTGGGACAAGAGCAAGGACAGACTCAAGGACCTCGGCACCTGGTACCAGCCGACCTCGCTGGAGGTCGCGGTCCCGTCGTACGTCAAGGACGTGAAGACGTACGAGGACCTCAAGGGCAGGGCCTCGGAGTTCGACGGGAAGATCATCGGCATCGAGCCGGGCACCGGCGAGATGAACCTCCTCAAGACGAAGGTGCTGCCGGGCTACGGCCTGGACAAGGAGTACGAGGTCGTCGACGGCTCCACGCCCGCGATGCTGGCCGAGCTCAAGCGCGCCTACGCCAAGAAGCAGCCCGTCGCCGTCGTCCTGTGGTCCCCGCACTGGGCGTACAGCCAGTACGACCTGACCAAGCTGAAGGACGACAAGAAGCTCTTCGGCGAGGGCAACACGATCCGGACCATCTCCCACGAGAAGTTCCCCGAGCAGTACCCGCAGCTCACCAAGTGGATCAAGGGTTTCCACATGAGCGAGGGGGAGCTCGGTACCCTGGAAGGTGAGATCAACAAGTACGGCCAGGGCAAGGAGGAGCAGGCGGTCGCCGCCTGGCTCAAGGAGCACCCGGAGATGGTCGGGCGGATGACAGGGTCATAACCGCTCCGGGACCACGGTAAGGATCCGGCCAACCACATAGAGCTACGTCATCGCCCGAACTCCGATGCCGACAAGGGGACTTGGACGGCCCGCGGTGGATGAGTGACCGAAACCCGGCCCCCTGGCAGTTTCCAGGGGGCCGTTCGGCTGGCGTGAAGTGTGAGGTACGGTCGCACGCCGTGTGACATCGATGTGACGGCCGCATGAAACGGTTTGCCGAACATGCGTAGGGTGCAGACAACTCATCAGGGGATGTGTCACAGGACCGACGAGCGTAGGAGGGAGCCGGAGCCATGGGCGACCACAAAGAACAGCCCCTTCGGGTGGGTGCGGCCGTGCGCCGCAGGCGCCGCGCGCTGGAGCTCACCCTCGCCGTCGTGGCCGAGCGCAGCGGGCTCTCGGTCCCCTTCCTGAGCCAGATCGAGAACGAGCGCGCCCGCCCCAGCCGCAGCTCCCTGGAGAAGGTCGCCGACGCCCTGCGCACCACGGCCGTCGAGCTCCTCGCCGCCGCCGACCCGGCGTGCAGCGTCGACGTCGTCCACGCGGAGGGGCCGGAGACCGGTGACGAACCCCGTATGCGTTCGTTGGTGCGCGGTCACCATCAGATGCACGCCCAGGAGTTCACCGGCGACCATGACGCAGGGCGTGAATTCCAGTACCGCAACGACCAGTTGATGTACGTCGCCGACGGCGCGGTGGACGTCGAGGCCGAGGGCCGCGCGTACCGCCTGGGGCGCGGCGACACCCTGTATCTCACCGGCGGCGTGCGGCACCGCTGGCGGGCGACCGTCGCGGACACCCGCGTGGTCGTCGTCGCCGTGGCCGAACACATCGAGGCGGTCCAGGACCGGCCCCGGCAGTGAGAGTCGTCTCCCTGGTCCCCTCCCTGACGGAGGCGATCGCCCGCTCGGCACCCGGCGCCCTCGTCGGCGCCACCGACTGGTGCACCCATCCGGCGGACCTCGACGTCACCCGTATCGGCGGCACCAAGAACCCGAAGCTCGACCGGATCGTCGCCCTCGCCCCCGACCTGGTGATCGCCAACGAGGAGGAGAACCGGGAGCCGGACCTCGCGGCTCTTCGTGAGGCGGGCCTTGAGGTCCTGGTCACCGAGGTGCGGGACGTCCCGCAGGCCTTCCGGGAGCTGGCGAGGGTCGTTGCGGCGTGCGGGGTGCCCGTACGGCCGCGCTGGCTGGAGGAGACCGAGGAGGCCTGGTCGGCGCTCGTGCCCCCGCCGAGCCGTACGACGGCGGTCGTGCCGATCTGGCGGCGACCGTGGATGGTGCTGGGCCGGGACACGTTCGCGGGCGATGTGCTGTCCCGCCTTGGCGTGGACCACCTGTACGTCACCCACGAGGACCGCTACCCGCGCGTCCCCCTGGAGGAGCTGAGAGCGGCGGCACCGGACTTGGTCGTCCTCCCCGACGAGCCGTACCGCTTCACCCCGGAGGACGGCCCCGAGGCCTTCCCGGGCCTGCCCTGCGCACTCGTCAGCGGACGGCACCTGACGTGGTACGGACCGTCACTGGCAGAGGCGCCACGGGCGCTGGGCGAGGCCCTGCGAGCAGCGCTCCGCTGAGCAGGCCGCGAGCGGTGTGCAGGGCGGCCGTGCCCCAGGCGGCGACGAGAAGGACGTACAGAGCGATGGCGAGCCCGTCGTAGACGACGAGTCCCGTGTGCCGGGCCAGTGCCTCCGCGCCCGTGACGCAGGTGCCGACGGGGAAGGTGAACGCCCACCAGGTCATCGAGAACCCCATCCCGTGCCGTCGGGCGGTGACGACATGCGCGGTGGCGAGCCCCAGCCACAGCAGCGCGAAGCCCATGACGGGAACGCCGTAGAGGACCGCGAGGACGCCGAAGCCCTGGCTGTAGGGGGCCGGTACGACACCGGGGGCCACGTCCGCGAACTTGCCGACGGCGGTGGTGGACTGGCCGAGCGGTCCGAGGACCAGGAAGAGGGTCGGGGTGAGGGCGAGGGGGAGTGGTCCGCCGGTGACGATCCGGGCGAAGACCAGCGGCAGCATGACCAGGGTCGCCAGGAGGCTGAGTCCGAACATCGCGAAGCAGGCGAGGAGCAGGGTCTCGCGCGGCTGACCGGCCGGCAGATAAGGCACGAGGAGCGGCCCGAGCGCGGCCGACACCATCGGCGCGACGAGGGGCAGCAGCCACACGGGCGTGGCGTGCTGCGGCTCCGCCTTCCGCCGTACGGCCATGAGGTACGGCACGACGACGGCGGCCGCGAGCCCCACGACCGTACCGACGCTGAACAGCACGGCGTCGAGAGCGACCGCGGCCGTCGTACCGATCCAGTCCCGGCCGACGGTGAGGGCACCGCCGCCGACCGCTGGCAGGGCCATCGCGAGGCAGCCGTAGAAGGGGGCCGTCGCGGGGTCGTGGAGGTGGGTGCGGGCCTGGTCGGGGTGGTGGCGCCAGTGCAGGGCGCGGGCGCAGAGCAGGGTGAGCAGCAGGGCGAGGGACAGGAGCCAGACGGCGGCGCAGATCGTGCGCAGACCGGGGAGGTGCACGGGGAGCGCGGCGCCGGCGGTGGCGACGATCGCGGTGCCCATGACGGAGGCGTACCAGTTCGGCCCGAGGTGACGGACGGCGGTGACCATGGCTCCACGGTGCCGTCGGGGGAGGGCCGCGACCAGGGAGTACGGCTCTATGAGGGCATAAGCTGTCTTTATGAGCGGTAAGGAAGAGGCGCGGTCGGCGGTGGGCGGGATGCTGGCGCATCGGGTACCGGATCTCGGGGCGCTGGAGCTGCTGCTGGCCGTGGCGCGGCTGGGGAGTCTGGGCGGGGCGGCGCGGGAGCTCGGCATCACACAGCCGGCCGCGAGCAGCCGGATCCGTTCCATGGAACGGCAGTTGGGGGTGGCTCTGGTCGACCGCTCGCCCCGCGGGTCGCGGCTCACGGACGCGGGGGCGTTGGTCACCGACTGGGCGCGGCGGATCGTGGAGGCGGCGGAGGCCTTCGACGCGGGCGCGCAGGCGCTGCGGGTGCGCCGCGACTCCCGCCTCCGGGTGGCGGCGAGCATGACGATCGCGGAGTATCTCCTGCCGGGCTGGCTGCTGGCGCTGCGGGCGGGGCGCCCGGACACGGCCGTGTCGCTGCACGCGGGGAACTCGGCGACGGTGGCGGAGCGGTTGCTGTCGGACGAGGCGGACCTCGGCTTCGTGGAGGGTCTGACGGTCCCTTCCGGCCTCGACTCGGTGGTGATAGCCCACGATCACCTGATCGTGGTGACGGCCCCGGGCCATGCGTGGGCCCGCCGTCGACGTTCCCTGGAGTCCACGGAACTGGCCGTGACGCCGCTGATCCTCCGCGAGAAGGGCTCGGGCACCCGCCAGGTCCTGGACGCGGCTCTGGGCGGCCTGGCACGCCCCCTCATCGAGCTCTCGTCCACTACGGCGGTGAAGGCGGCGGCGGTGAGCGGGGCGGGGCCCGCGGTGCTGAGCGAACTGGCGGTGGGCGAGGAACTGGCGATGCGACGGCTGGTGCGGGTACCGGTGGAGGGCGTGTCGTTGGCGCGGGATCTACGGGCGGTGTGGCCCACGGGACACCGCCCGGTGGGACCTGCGAGGGACCTGCTGTCGCTGACGCGGGTCTGAGCGGGCTGGGCGAAGTCGACTGCGCTTCGGCAACACCCCGAAGGGGCGCGGGGCTGTATCAATGTGCGGCTCCGCCGCGCGGGCGCGAGCAGCCACGACGGCGCCGCAGCCGATCGACGGCCCATCGCGGCACTTCCGGCGGAGCGCTCAGCTCCGCGCGGCGGCCGTCACCAGCGCCCGCATCACCCGAAGGTCCTCGCCCATCTCCGGATGCCACTGCACCCCCAACACCCAGTGCGCACCAGGGAGTTCGACCGCCTCCACCGTGCCGTCCGGCGCGTGGGCCGAGGGCCGCAGGCCGGTGCCGAGGTGGTCCACGGCCTGGTGGTGGTAGGTCGGTACGGTGGTCTCCTCCGGGGCGATGTCGCCGTACAGCGTGCCCGGTACGGGCTTGACCGTGTGGTGGCCGAAAACTCCCGGGACCTCCGCGTGGCCGTCGATGTGCTGGACGAGCGTGCCGCCGAGGGCGATGTTCAGCAGCTGCATGCCCCGGCAGATGCCCAGCAGAGGTAGTCCGGCCGTCAACGCCGCCTGGATCAGGGCCAGTTCCCAGGTGTCGCGGGCACGGGCCGGTGGGCCCGTGCGGGGGTCGGGGGCGGCGGCGTAGCGCACCGGCTCGACGTCCGGGCCGCCCGCGATCACCAGGCCGTCGAGGCGGGCCACCGCCGCCTCCGCGTGCTCCGGGGCGTCCGGCGGGAGCATCGCGGCCAGGCCGCCCGCCCGCTGCACCAGACGCGGATATCCCGCCGGCAGCAGTGCCGCCTCCAGCTCCCAGACGCCCCAGCGCGCCCCGGCCTCCAGATACGTGCTGACGCCGATCAGCGGTCGTACGGTCACTCGGCCCTCCCAGGCTTGCAATGGCGCACACACATACCTTTGCGCCTCGGGGCAGGGGGAGGCAAGGTCACGCCAGGAACCCGCGCAACAGCGCCGCCGTCCCCGCGCAGTGCTCCCTCATCATCTCCCGCGCCCCGTCGGCGTCCCCGTCGAGGACCGCCTCGACCAGCGCCGCGTGCTGTCGCTGGGAGTGCTCCAGGTTGCGGACCAGGAGCGGGATGCAGTCGAGAAGGTCGTTGACCGAGGCACGTACGGCCGCGTACTGGGCGATCAGGCTCGGTGAACCGCACAGTTCCGCGATGGTCAGGTGCAGCAGCGTGTCCAGGCGGCGGTAGTCGGCCAGCGGCGCCTCCTGGGTGGCCGCCAGCGCCTCCCGCAGCCGCTCGGCCTGCTCGTCCGCGAGGCCGTGCGTCGCGCACAGACCCGCCGCACCCATCTCAAGCACCTCGCGGAAACGCAGCACGTCCTCGATGTCCACCTCGGCGATCCGGCGTCGCAGCTCGTCCTCGCCGACCGCCTCGCGAGCGCGGGGCAGCACGAACGTGCCCCCGTACCGCCCGCGCCGCGACTCCACGAGGCCCTGGTCCTGGAGCACCTTCAGCACCTCGCGCAGCGTCACCCGGCTGATCCCGAGCCGCTCCGCGAGCTCCCGCTCGGCCGGCAGCCGCCCGCCCCCCGGCACCAGCCCGAGCCGCACGACCTGCAGGATCTGCTCCAGCGCCTCCTCGAAGCCGTTGCCCGCCCTGACCGGCCGCAGCACCGGAGTCAAACGGTCGTCCGGGCCGCCGTCAGCGTCCACCGACATATGGCCGAGCCCCCTTCCCAAGCAATGGTTCAGAGCAATACCTTATGGCTCCCGGCCCGGTCGGAAAAAGCGCAGCAGCCGAAGGAGCTCTCCCGTGGCAGACCGCACACCCCCGCTCAGCGTCGAGGAGCTGCACGCCCTCGTCGCGGGCGGCGAGATCGACACTGTCGTCCTGGCCTTCCCCGACATGCAGGGACGGCTCCAGGGCAAGCGCTTCGCCGCCCGCTTCTTTCTCGACGAGGTACTGCACCACGGCACCGAGGGCTGCAACTACCTCCTCGCCGTCGACACCGAGATGAACACCGTCGACGGCTACGCGATGTCCTCCTGGGACCGCGGCTACGGCGACTTCGCCATGCACCCCGACCTCGGCACCCTCCGGAGGGTCCCCTGGAACGCCGGTACGGCCATGCTGATCGCCGACCTCGCCTGGAACGACGGCTCGCCCGTGGTCGCCGCCCCCCGGCAGATCCTGCGCCGCCAGCTGGAGCGCCTCGCCGAGCACGGCTTCACCGCCCAGGTCGGCACCGAGCTGGAGTTCATCGTCTTCAAGGACACCTACGAGCAGGCCTGGGACGCCCAGTACCGGGGGCTGACACCGGCGAACCAGTACAACATCGACTACTCCGTGCTGGGCACCGGCCGCATCGAGCCCCTGCTCCGCCGTATCCGCAACGACATGACCGCGGCCGGTCTCACCGTCGAGTCCGCCAAGGGCGAGTGCAACCCGGGCCAGCACGAGATCGTGTTCAAGTACGACGAGGCCCTGACCACCTGCGACCAGCACGCCATCTACAAGACCGGCGCCAAGGAGATCGCCGCCCAGGAGGGCGTGTCGCTCACCTTCATGGCCAAGTACAACGAGCGCGAGGGCAACTCCTGCCACATCCACCTCTCGCTCGCCGACGCCGCCGGCAACAACGCGATGGCGGGCCCCGACGGCATGTCGGACGTGATGCGGTACTTCCTCGCCGGGCAGCTCGCCGCGCTCCGGGACTTCTCGCTGCTCTACGCACCCAACATCAACTCCTACAAGCGGTTCCAGCCGGGTTCCTTCGCCCCCACAGCCGTCGCGTGGGGCAACGACAACCGCACCTGCGCGCTGCGCGTCGTCGGCCACGGCCGCTCGCTGCGCTTCGAGAACCGGCTGCCCGGCGGTGACGTCAACCCGCACCTTGCCGTCGCCGGACTCGTGGCCGCCGGGCTCCACGGCATCGAGCAGAAGCTGGAGCTGCCCGAGGCGTGCCCCGGGAACGCCTACACCGCCGACTTCGCCCACGTCCCGACCACCCTGCGCGAGGCCGCCGAGCTCTGGGAGAACAGCCCGATCGCCAAGGCCGCCTTCGGCGACGAGGTCGTCGCCCACTACCGCAACATGGCCCGCGTCGAGCTCGAAGCCTTCGACGCGGCGGTCACCGACTGGGAGCTGCGCCGCTCCTTCGAACGTCTGTGAGAGGTCCTTCGTTGTCCCCGATGCCTTACGAGCATGAGCTGACCGTCCTCAACCCGGCCACCGAGGAGGTCGTGGCCACCGTTCCCGCCGCCACCGCGGCCGACGTGGACGCGGCCGTCGCCAGGGCCGCGAAGGCGCAGGTGCGGTGGGCCGCGCTCGCTCCCGCCGACCGGGCCCGGCTGCTGCACCGGTTCGCCGACGTCGTCGACCGACACGTCGAGGAACTGGCCCTGTCGGAGGTCCGCGAGGCCGGTCACCTGCTCGGCAACGCCCGTTGGGAGGCCGGGAACGTCCGTGATCTGCTCGCCTACGCGGCCGGGGGAGTGGAGCGGCTGAACGGCCGCCAGATCCCGGTCGCCGGCGGCCTCGACATCACGATCCTCGAACCGCTCGGCGTCGTCGGGGTCATCGCGCCCTGGAACTTCCCCATGCCCATCGCCGCCTGGGGTACGGCTCCGGCGCTCGCCGCCGGCAACGCCGTCATCCTCAAGCCCGCGGAGACGACCCCGCTGACCGCGCTCCGGCTCGCCGAACTGGCCCTGGAGGCAGGCCTGCCCGACGGGCTCTTCCAGGTGCTGCCAGGCCACGGCCCCGTCGCGGGCACCGCCCTCGTCGAGCACCCCGGTGTCGCGAAGATCGTGTTCACCGGCTCCACCCGCACCGGCCGTGACGTCATGGAGCGCTGCGCCCGCCAGGTCAAGCCCGTCACCCTCGAACTCGGCGGCAAGAGCCCGAACATCGTCTTCGCCGACGCTGACCTCGCCACCGCCGTCGACCCGTTCTCCTTCCTCGACAACTCCGGCCAGGACTGCTGTGCCCGCACCCGGATCCTGGTCCAGGAGTCGGTGTACGACGAGGTCCGCGAGCTGCTCGCCGAGGCCCTGAAGGCCGTCGTCGTGGGCGACCCGGCCGACGAGAAGACCCAGATGGGCCCGCTGATCTCCCGTCAGCAGCTGGACCGGGTACGGGCGTTGGTGCCCGCCGAAGCCCCCGGCCTGCGCGGCAGCGCCCCCGACGGGCCCGGCTTCTGGTTCGCGCCGACCGTCCTCACCGGCGAGTCCCCCGACTCCGAGGCCGCCCGCGAGGAGATCTTCGGCCCGGTCGCCGTCCTGCTGCCCTTCACCGACGAGGCGGACGCGGTCCGGCTCGCCAACGACACCCCCTACGGCCTCTCCGGTTCCCTCTGGACCCGCGACCTGGGCCGCGCGCTGCGCGTCTCCCGGGCCGTCAAGGCGGGCAACCTGTCCGTCAACTCGCACTCCAGCGTCCGCTACTGGACCCCCTTCGGCGGCTACAAGCAGTCCGGACTCGGCCGTGAGCTCGGCCCGGACGCCCTGACCGCCTTCACCGAAACCAAGAACGTCTTCATCAGCACGGAGGGCCCCGCACAGTGACCGATCAGATCGTGTGCCGTCGACTCGTCGGCCGCACCGCCGTCATCACCGGAGCCGGCAGCGGCATCGGTCTCGCCACCGCCCGCAGGCTCGCCTCCGAGGGTGCCCACGTCGTCTGCGCCGACGTCGACGAGACCCGCGGCAAGGCGGCCGCGGAGGAAGTCGGCGGCATCTTCGTGAAGGTGGACGTCACCGACCCCGAGCAGGTCGAGGCGCTGTTCAAGACGGCCTTCGACACCTACGGCAGCGTCGACGTCGCCTTCAACAACGCGGGCATCTCCCCGCCTGACGACGACTCCATCCTGGAGACCGGGCTAGAGGCCTGGAAGCGCGTCCAGGAAGTCAATCTGACCTCCGTCTACCTGTGCTGCAAGGCCGCGATCCCGTACATGCGGCGCCAGGGCAAGGGTTCCATCATCAACACGGCGTCCTTCGTGGCCCGGATGGGCGCGGCCACCTCGCAGATCTCCTACACCGCCTCCAAGGGCGGGGTGCTCGCCATGTCCCGTGAACTGGGCGTGCAGTTCGCACGGGAGGGCATCCGCGTCAACGCCCTGTGCCCCGGGCCGGTCAACACCCCGCTCCTGCAGGAGCTGTTCGCGAAGGACCCCGAGCGCGCCGCCCGCCGCCTGGTCCACGTTCCGGTCGGCCGGTTCGCCGAGGCCGAGGAGATCGCCGCCGCCGTCGCCTTCCTGGCCAGCGACGACTCCTCCTTCGTCAACGCCAGCGACTTCCTCGTGGACGGCGGCATCTCGGGGGCGTACGTCACGCCGCTGTAGATCTCGTCCTACAGTGCCGGAATGAGCAGGACGCTGCCGCCCGGCTGGTACCCGGACCCCAACGCTCCGCATCTGGAGCGCTGGTGGGACGGGACGACCTGGACGGACCATCGGCGCGCTCCCGAGGCCCCCGGCCCGCCACGGCCGGCCGACGGCGCCTCGGGACGCGCGAAGGCCGTCGCCCTCACGGTCTCCGGGGTCGTCCTCGGCGCCGCGATCGTCAGCGGGGCGTTCGCCCTCGCCCGTGGCCACGGGGACGACGTCGTGGCGGACACGGCCCCGACGGTCACGACACCCCCGCCCTCCCCGACCTCCGCGGCCCCGTCCCGCCTGGTCGACGAACTCGACGGCATCAGCCTGCCGTTGCCCGACGGCTGGGTGCCGTCGAGGTACGTCACCCGCGACAACGTCGTGATGACCACCGAGGGCGGCAAGGTCTTCTCACGCAAGCTGTCAGTGAACTCCGGCGAGTCCCCGGCGTCCCTCGCCGAGAAGGACGTACCGCAGGCCGCCGACAGCTCCTACGGCGGCATCCGGAGCCACCTCGTCGTCAGGTCCGAGCGCGTCGCCGTCGCCGGATGCGCCGGATACCTGGTGCGTTGGCGGGTGCGGACGGCCGAGGGGCCGGGCGGTTACGTCCAGTCGCTGGCCTTCGGGCCGAGAGCCGGCGACGAAACCCAGGCCCCCGAGACCGTCGTCGTGCGCTTCGCCTTCGACGCCGGCCCGGACGGGCCGCCGCTCGCCGACATGGACCGGATCACCGAGGGCATCCGGTCCGTCGACCGCTGACCTACAGGAACGTGTGTCCTTCCCCGCGGTACGTCGGGACGGTCGCCGTCACCGCGTCCCCCTCGATCAGCCGCAGCACCTCGAACCGCTCGCACAGCTCACCGGCCTTCGCGTGCCGGAACCACACCTTGTCGCCGAGCAGCAGATCGTCCGCGGGCGCGCCGAGCAGCGGGGTCTGCACCTCACCGGGCCCCTCCTGCGGGTCGTACTTCAGGCCCTCCGGCAGATACGGCACCGGCAGCCGGTCGGGTCCGGCCGCACCGGAGGCCGGGTAACCGCCGCCGAGGACGGTCACGACACCCACCCCCGGCCTGCGCACGACGGGCTGGGCGAACAGGGCGGCCGGACGCCCGCTGAAGGACGTGTAGTTGTCGAACAGCCTCGGTACGTACAGCCCCGACCCGGCGCCGATCTCCGTGACAGCGTCCTCCGCGGTGGTGTGCTGCACACTGCCGGTGCCGCCGCCGTTCACGAACTCCAGGTCCGGTACGACGGCCCGCACCGCACGCACGACAGCGGCCCGCCGCTCGGTGAGCTCCTTGCGGGCGGTGGCCTGCATCAGCCGTACGGCCCGGGAACGCAACGGCCTTCCCGCCACCGAGTCCCCGACGCCGGCGATGTGCCCCTCGTAGGCCATGATCCCCACGACCTTGAACCCGGGGCGCCGGGCCACCGCACGCGCCATGTCGGCGACCTGGGCGGGGGAGTGCAGCGGCGAACGCCGGGCGCCGACACGGACCTTGCCGCCGAGGAGCTTCAGCGAGGTGTCCAACTCCAGGCAGACCCGGATGACTTCGGTGCCACCGGCGCGGGCCTCGTCGATGAAGGCGAGCTGGGCCGGGTCGTCGACCATCACCGTGACGGCGGCGGCGAGCTTGGGATCGGCCGCGAGTTCGGCGTAACCGGCGCGGTCGGCGGAGGGGTAGGCGAGCAGGATGTCGTCGAAGCCACCGCGGGCCAGCCACAGGGACTCGGCGAGTGTGAACGACATGATGCCCGCGAAGCCGTCCTTCGCCAGGACGCGTTCCAGCAGCGCACGGCACCGTACGGACTTGCTGGCGACCCGGATGGGCTTCCCCGCCGCCCGGCGGACGAGATCGTCCGCGTTGGCGTCGAAGGCCTCCAGGTCCACGATCGCGAGAGGAGCATCGAGATGGGCGGTGGCCCGGTCGTAACGGGCCCGGTCGGCGGCGCGCGCAGTCATGAACGAAGCCTGCCAGACAGGATTACCGCAGGGTAGGGGGACGTTCCGGGCAGATGCCCCGGCCTGGTGGACTGGTTCCCGGATGACCGGCAACAACCCGTAGAGTGACGCGCACGCACGCAGGGCTGTTCGCCCTCCCGTCGCCGCCGCGCCGGGATGCCTGCCCTTCCGTGCGGGTATGCGTGCCCGGACGGCCGTCTTCCACGCCGACGCCACCGCCGAGGGCCCGCGCACGACCGAACGGCCCGGACATGAGGAAACGGGGGGTGCATGAGCACGGAAGCACGCCGCGCCTCGATACCTCCACGCCCGACGACACCACCGCGACCGGCCCAGCCGCCGACGCCGGGGGAGGACGGGCCCGGTCCCGGGTCGTCCGAGGAATCGGGCCGACGGACAGGCAAGGGACCCCGCCGCAAAGAGCCCGGTGGTACCGGGAGCCGGGAGAGCGTCGATTCCGGCGGACGGGCCGGCGACGACTCCGACTGGCAGGCCTTCGGCGAACGCGGCCGACGGCCCGGCGCGGCGCCGAACCGGCCGATGCTCGGTGGTTACGACCGGCAGGGATCCGGTGAGGCGGCGGGACGAGTGTCCGGCGCTACGGGGTCCCGCGCGTTCGGCGACATGGACGCGGGCCCGGAGTCCGACGAGCCGGGCGGGGAGCGGTCCCAGGGACCGACCGCAGCAGGTAGACCGCCGATCCGAACGACGAACGGCGCGAGCTCCGGCACGACGCCGACCAGCGGCCGCGGGGCCGGGGGCGACGCTTCCCGTGGTCCGGCCTCGTCGACGGCTGCGAGCAGCACGAACCCCGGCGCGGGCTCGGGGTGTCCGGCTTCCTCCGGCACCGACGCCCGGTCCGGCCCCTCCAACCAGGCACCTCCGCCCCCCGGTGATGCTCCGCCCCCGCCTCCTGCCTCGGCCCGCTTCCCGGACACCCCACCGGCACCCGGCGCCCCCGCACCGCGGAAACCGCGCGGAAACAGCCCCGCACCGGGTGACGAGCCCCGCCGGACAAGCCCCGTGACTCCCGCCCCCGGCCCCATGCCGCCCGCGTCGACCACCGGACACCGCGCGCCCGGGACTCAGCCGCGTCCCGCGCGCACCGTGCCGCCCGCCCCGGGCCGTAGCGGCATGTCCGCACGGCCTTCGACGAGTTCGACCACGCCCGCCTCCGGCCCCGTGCCGCCCGCTGGCAGGCCTGGCGCCGGTGCTCCCGCCCAGGCTCCCGGCGGTGTGCCGCCCCGCCCGGATTCCCAGCCCTCCGTGCCCCCGCGTCGTACCGGCGCCGCCGCCGAGAGCGCGGCCGAGACGACCTTCCGGATGCGGCCGGTCCCGTCGGGCCCGGCGCCCGGTACGGGGCGTACGGGCTCGGCGTCCGCGCCCTCCGCGTCCCGAGGGACTTCCGGCGGCACCGCCGCCATACCGCCCATGCCCAATGCCCGCCCAGGCTCCGGGGCCGGCCGTCCCGGAGCCGATCAGGGTCGTACCGGCGCCATCCCCGGGGCCCCGCGGGCCGACGCCCGCCCGGACGTGCCCGCCCGCCCCGGGTTCCCGCCCCGCAGCAGCGGAGACGCGTCGGTCTCCGGTGCCCTGCGCACGCCTCCGCCACCGGCCGCGCCGCCGGCACCCGTCGGCGCGCCGATCACACCCTCGGCCCCTTCAGGCCGGTCCTCCACACCTACGGCCGCACCAGGCGCGGCCCCCCGCTCCGCCCCCCTCGCACCGGACCCCGCCCTCTCCTGGAGCGCCCCCATGCCCCCGCACGCCGGAACTCCCGGCAACGGGCGGCCTGTTGTGTCGTTCGGGCAGCCCGAGGTGGGATACGAGCCGAGGTCCCGGTCTTGGGGGGTGCGGGTTTCTCCCAGGATCGCCGCCGTGGCCGCGTGCGTCGTGCTCGGGCTCGGGCTCATCGGCGGTGCCGTGACCGGGAGTTGGCTGATCGGGGAGCCGGGGGACGACAGCGGTGGCGACACCTTCGCCGCGGCCGGTGAGCTGTGGCACAGCGTGCCCGTCAACCAGTTGTTCCCTGCGACCGTGGACGGCCAGGGCGCCGGGCCCGGCGGAGCCGACCGTACGTGGACGAGGATCGCCGTCGCCCCGGACAGCGGCTGCGAGAACGCCTTCGACCCGCTGCTGCGCAAGGCCCTCGCTCCCGTCGGCTGCGAACGCCTCCTGCGCGCCACCTACACGGACGCCACCGAGAGCTATGTCACCACCGTCGGCCTCCTGTTCACCGACGCCGACGTCACCGCCATGCGCGAGCTCGACAACCGCTTCACCAAAGAGGGCCTGGACACCCGCACCGACCTGCTGCCCCTCCCGTACGCCGCGAAGGACACCCTCGCCGCCGACTTCGGGGCGAAGCAGCGGGCGTCCTGGACGATCTCCGTCCTCACCGACGCCCCCGTCGTCGCCTACGCCGTCTCCGGCTGGGCGGACGGCCGTACGGTCGACACCCCGGAACCCGCCGAGAAGGCCATGGAGTCCGGCGACACCAGCCCCGCCGCCCAGTCCGGTCTCGGCAACGAGGCCCAGGGCCTGGCCGACCGCGTGGAGCGCACGTTGCGCAAGACCGTCACCTCGCCCCCGGAGCAGCCCTCATGAGCGCCACCACCCGCAGGGCAGGCCTCCTGAGCGTCCTCCTCGCCGCCTCCGTCGCCCTCGTCCCGCCCACCGCCGCGCACGCCGACGGCATCCGCGCCAAGCAGTGGGCCCTGGACGCCATGCACACCCAGCAGGCCTGGCAGACCACCAAGGGAGCGGGCGTCACCGTCGCCGTCCTGGACACCGGTGTCGAGAACGACCACCCCGACCTCGTCGGCAACGTCCTCACCGGCAAGGACATGATCGGCTTCGGGGCCGTGCGAGGACAGCGGTCCTGGGCGCGGCACGGCACCGCCATGGCCGGAATCATCGCCGGGCACGGACACGGCGTCGGCAACGGCGACGGTGTCATGGGCATCGCCCCCGAGGCGAAGATCCTTCCCGTCCGCGTGATCCTGGAGGACGGCGACCCGGCCCGCACCAAGGCCCGCAACACCCGCGGCAGCGCCCTCGCCGAGGGCATCCGCTGGGCCGCCGACCAAGGCGCCGACGTCATCAACCTCTCCCTCGGCGACGACTCCTCCTCCGCGCACCCCGAGGCCGGTGAGGACGACGCCGTCCAGTACGCCCTGAAGAAGGGCGTGGTCGTCGTGGCCTCGGCCGGCAACGGCGGCGACACGGGCGACCACATCTCCTACCCGGCCGCCTATCCGGGCGTCATCGTCGCGACCGCCGTCGACCGGTACGGCACCCGCGCCCACTTCTCCACCCGCCGCTGGTACGCCACGGTCGCCGCGCCCGGCGACGACGTCGTCATCGCCGACCCCGACCACAAGTACTACGAGGGCTGGGGGACCAGCGCCGCCTCCGCGTTCGTCTCCGGCGCGGTCGCCCTCGTCAAGGCCGCCCACCCGGACCTGACGCCCGCACAGATCAAGCGGCTCCTGGAGGACACGGCCCGCAACGCCCCCTCCGGCGGCCGCGACGACTCCCGCGGCTTCGGCTTCATCGACCCCGCGGCGGCGCTCAAGGCCGCCGACCGCCTCAAGCCCGAGGGCCTTCAGCCGGCCTCCTACGGCGACAAGTACTTCGGCTCCGGCCCCGACACCGCCGAGTCGGGGGACGACACGGCCAGTTGGGCGGCCCCGCTGGCGGGCGGCCTGGGCGTCGCCCTGCTGATCACCGCGGTGGTCCTGTGGCGTGGCCGCCGTGGCCCCCGCCGTTCCTACGAAGGTTTCTGAACCGGGAGTACGACGGTCACCGGGCGACCGCCGCGGACGTGGCGTCGGCCGACGCGGACGCGGTCGGCGAGGCGTCCTGACCCGTGAACACCGACACCGCCGCCTTCGCGGCCGCCTCCACCAGCGAAATCCCCTTCGCCTGCGTCGAGTTGCCCTTGGACAGCACGGCCACCAGATAGGCGTGGCCGTCCACCGTCACCCGGCCGATGCTGTTGATGTCCCACAGCCCGGTCGTGCTGCGCGGCAGCCAGCCGTTCTTCAGGGCCCACTGCGAGCCGTCGGCCGCCGCCGAGACCCCCCAGTGCTGGTCGGCCTCTATCTGCCCCATCAGACCCTGGAGATACGACCGCGAGGCCTCGCCCAGCTCCGAGTCGTCCCCGAACACCTGCTGGAGCAGGGTGAGTTGGTCGGCAGCCGTGGTCTGGGTCAGCCCCCACAGCGCCCCGTCGCCGCCCTCGGTACCGGTCAGCCCGAACTCCTCGTTCGCGGCGTCGAGCCCCGAGGCCTTGCCGATGATGTTCCACAGCGCCGACGCCGAGGCGTTGTCGCTGTTCTCGATCATCGTGGTGGCGTACGCCTTCTCCTGCGCGCTCAGCTGTGTGCCCGCCTTCTCGTGCTGAAGCAGCAGCGTCGCCAGGATGTCGACCTTCACGATGCTCGCCGTGTCGAAGGCGCCGTCGCCGTACGCCGCGCTGTCGCCCGACTCCAGGTCGAGCACGGCCGCCGACATCTTCTGCTCGCCCGTCACACCCACCGACTTCATGGCGTCGGCCAGTTGCTCGTCGAGATCCACCACCGGCTTCGCCACGGCCGCCTCCTGAGTCGTGGTCGCCGTGGAGTGCGAGCCCGACGACGTCGCCGCCGACGATACGGTGCCGCTCCCGGAATGCGCCTGGGCCTTCACATACGCGGTCCCCCCGGCAGTGGCGCCGACGATGGCGACGGAGGCGAGCGCGGTGTACAGCAAAGGCCGGCGGGGAGATCTGCGGGTACGGCGGCCGACGGCTCTGGAAGACTCCATGCCGCGATCGTCGGTCCGCCGACTGTGCGGGCCGTTAGACGGACGTTAGATGTGTGTCAGCGAACTCTGAGAAACCCGTGAAAGCCGTCACGGGCGGGTTTCCGGGCCCGCACAACCGCAGCAGCAAGCCCCCTATAGGGTCGGTGACCGTGGCGAACAAGAACATTCCCGACCCCGGCTTCTCCGACGACGACGGCTCGGCCGATCCCCGGCTGGGCGCGGCACTCGCGGCCTGGGCCGAGGACCGTGCCGCCGTGGGCCCCGTCCTGGAGGCACTGAAGGGGGCCCGGCTGCTGGTCCCCGTGGTGGCCGTGCTCGGCGAGGTCGAGGAGGACGAGAACGGGCTGCGCCGCGAGAAGAGCAGCGACATGGCCGTCCCCACCCTCAAGGCCGGGTCCCGGATCGCCCTGCCGGCCTTCACCTCCACGGAATCGCTGGCCCGCTGGGATCCTCAGGCCCGGCCCGTCGCCGTACCCCTGCACCAGGCGCTGCAGGCCGCCGCGCACGAAAAGGCGGACACGGTCGTACTGGACCTGGCCGGTCCGGTGCCCTTCGAGCTGACGGGACCGGCGCTGCTGGCCCTCGCCGAAGGCCGGACCACCACGGACCCGCTCGCCGATCCGGCGGTCGTGGACGCGGTGCGTGCCGTGGTCGCCGATGTGCGCGCGGTGCTGCGCGCCTACCTCGGCCCGGGCCGGGCCGACGGCACCCTCGCCCTGGTCTTCGAGCCGGCCGTGCCGCACGACGCCGGCGTCCAGGCGGTCGCACGGCGCCTCGCCGCCGACGAGACGCTGAGGGCCCGCCTGGTGCACGGCCTCGACCTGGCAGTCCTGCCGGCCGGGGCCACGGCGCCGGGCGAGCCCTTGTACGTACGCGGGTTGAACTAGCCGTAGATCGGACCGGTGTACTTCTCGCCGGGGCCCTGGCCCGGCTCGTCCGGGACCAGGGACGCCTCGCGGAAGGCCAGCTGGAGCGACTTCAGGCCGTCCCGGAGCGGGGCCGCGTGGAAGGAGCTGATCTCGGTGGCGCTGCCGTCCAGGAGGCCGGCCAGGGCGTGGATCAGTTTGCGGGCCTCGTCCAGGTCCTTGTACTTGTCGCCCTCCTCGGTCAGACCGAGCTTCACCGCGGCGGCGCTCATCAGGTTGACGGCGACCGTCACGATCACCTCGACGGCGGGGACCTCGGCGATGTCGCGGGTCATCTCGTCGAAGTCGGGGGAGTCAGGAGACGCGGGAGGGGTGTCACTCATGTCCCACACGATAGGGCCCGGTGCGCGCGGGTTCGCACCACCCCCTGGATGCTGCTAACCTTGTGTGACGACCGGCCGGACGCATGTGTGTAAGTGTGACTGGCCCACAAGTGGAGGCTCCGATCTCCCACCCGACCGCCCTCCGGGACGGCGGGTCACCCCGGTCAGGCGGCCACCATCGTTCCGTACGGACGATGGAGTCGCCCGAAAGCGCGCCCCGTGTCATCACGGCGGTGCTCCGGCAGTGTTTGGAGCCCCGTCTGTGATCGTCCGGGGCATTTTTGTTGCTCCGGCGCGGTTAGGTCTGACGAAAATGACATACGCGGCTGTCCGCCAGACCGCCGTGTGGTGCTAACCGAGGAGGATCCATCAGCGCCGAGCCCCGCATCAACGACCGGATTCGCGTTCCCGAGGTGCGACTTGTCGGTCCCAGTGGCGAGCAGGTGGGCATCGTCCCGCTGGCCAAGGCACTGGAGCTTGCGCAGGAGTACGACCTGGACCTGGTCGAGGTCGCGGCGAACGCCCGTCCGCCCGTGTGCAAGCTCATGGACTACGGGAAGTTCAAGTACGAGTCGGCCATGAAGGCCCGTGAGGCGCGCAAGAACCAGGCGCACACGGTCATCAAGGAGATGAAGCTCCGGCCGAAGATCGACCCGCACGACTATGACACCAAGAAGGGTCACGTCGTCCGGTTCCTCAAGCAGGGCGACAAGGTCAAGATCACGATCATGTTCCGTGGTCGCGAGCAGTCCCGGCCCGAGCTGGGCTACCGACTGCTGCAGCGTCTCGCCTCGGACGTCGAGGACCTCGGGTTCATCGAGTCGAACCCGAAGCAGGACGGCCGAAACATGATCATGGTTCTCGGCCCGCACAAGAAGAAGACCGAGGCGATGGCCGAGGCCCGCCAGGCGCAGGAAGCCCGCAAGGCGGACGCGAAGGCCAACCCCGGCAAGTCGCAGAACGCCGCGGAGTCCGAGGACGGCGAGGACGTCGAAGGCGTCCTGGAGACCGAGGCGCCTGCCGAGGCTTCCGCCGAGGCGTGACCCCCGGGGACGCGAGTCCCCAGGACGTAACCGATACAACAGCGACGTTCCACCGTGCCCGGTTTCACGACCGGGCACCGGAACGCCACCGACGAGGAGAGAACGGCGCTATGCCGAAGAACAAGTCGCACAGCGGTGCCAGCAAGCGCTTCAAGATCACCGGCTCCGGCAAGGTGCTCCGCGAGCGCGCCGGCAAGCGCCACCTGCTCGAGCACAAGTCGTCCCGCGTGACGCGCCGCCTGACCGGCAACGCCGAGATGGCCCCGGGCGACGCCGCGAAGATCAAGAAGCTTCTCGGCAAGTGAGGCCGGGCGCCCAGCGCCTGAGCACCTCAAGACCGGGACCCAATCGTTTCCGGGCCGTGTGAGTCCAACCACGGCCCCGCTACAAGGAGTTAACAAGTGGCACGCGTCAAGCGGGCAGTCAACGCCCACAAGAAGCGCCGGGCGATCCTCGAGGCGGCCTCCGGCTACCGCGGTCAGCGTTCGCGCCTGTACCGCAAGGCCAAGGAGCAGGTCACCCACTCGCTGGTCTACAACTACAACGACCGCAAGAAGCGCAAGGGTGACTTCCGTCAGCTGTGGATCCAGCGCATCAACGCCGCTGCCCGCGCCAACGGCATCACGTACAACCGCTTCATCCAGGGTCTGAAGGCCGCGAACATCGAGGTCGACCGCAAGATCCTGGCCGAGCTGGCCGTCAACGACGCGCCCGCCTTCGCGGCGCTCGTCGAGGTCGCCCAGAAGGCGCTGCCGGCGGACGTGAACGCCCCGAAGGCTGCGTGACGCTGCGCTGGCTCTACGCCGACGTGACTGTGTGGACCCGCAGGCTGTGAAGCCTGCGGGTCCACTGTTTCCCCCAGACCTCCGAAGGTGAAGAGCATGTCCCCCGTCACCCCCGAGCTGATCTCCCCCCGTTCCCCCCGCGTCTCCGCCGCCCGACGGCTCGCCAAGCGGAACTTCCGGGGGAAGGAGCGGCTGTTCCTGGCCGAGGGGCCGCAGGCCGTGCGGGAGGCCGCTGGGCATGGTCTGGTGGAGTTGTTCGCCACCGTCGAGGCCGCGGAGCGGTACGCCGACATCGTGGGGGAGGCCCGGGACGCCGGAGCGCGGACGCATCTCGCCTCCGAGGACGTCATCGCCGACATCTCGACGACCGTCACGCCTCAGGGGCTCGTCGGGATCTGCCGGTTCCTCGACACACCCTTCGAGGAGATCCTCGCCGCCCGGCCCAAGCTCGTCGCCGTCCTCGCCAACGTACGTGACCCCGGGAACGCCGGCACCGTCCTGCGGTGCGCCGACGCCGCCGGTGCCGAGGCCGTCGTACTGACCGACGCGTCCGTCGATCTCTACAACCCCAAGGCCGTACGGGCCTCCGTGGGCTCCCTGTTCCACCTGCCCGTGGCCGTCGGGGTGCCCGTGGAGGAGGCCGTCGAAGGGCTCAAGCGGGCCGGAGTGCGCGTTCTCGCTGCCGACGGGGCCGGTACCGACGACCTCGACGACGAGCTCGACCAGGGCACCATGGGCGGGCCGACCGCCTGGGTGTTCGGCAACGAGGCCTGGGGGC
Organism: Streptomyces sp. NPDC019531; assembly: GCF_044903305.1. NCBI lineage: Bacteria > Bacillati > Actinomycetota > Actinomycetes > Kitasatosporales > Streptomycetaceae > Streptomyces > Streptomyces sp. NPDC019531. Next base: position 119,878 of record NZ_JBJDQL010000015.1, read on the forward strand.
TCCCGGAGGAGACCCGCGCACTCGCGGACGCCGTGGTGCGCGTTCCGATCCACGGGAAGGCCGAGAGCCTGAACCTCGCCACCGCGGCCGCCGTATGTCTCTATGCGTCAGCCCGTGCACAGCGCGCCTCCGGAGGGTGCCGCTCCGTCACCGGGAACCAGTAAGGTGACCAGCTCGGGGGCCCTGCGCCGTCTGAGAGGTGGGGTACGGGGATGAGTGTCGGCACGAGGAGCGCGCAGGGCGTGCCCGGGGCCTGGGCCGGTGGTCCGGCCGAGCTCGGCATCGACCCCGACCAACTGCCCGACGGCCTCGTCGTCGCGGACGAACAGGGCAGGGTGATCTGTTTCAACGCGGCCGCGGCCCGCATCACCGCCCTCCCCGCCCAGGACGCCCTCGGACAGCGGCTGGAAAAAGCCCTTCCATTAGAGGACCTGGAGGGGCGGCGCTGGTGGCAGCTGACCGATCCGTACGGAGGGCTCGCCATCCGCAGGCGGCAGCCCGAGCGGAACCTGTTGCTGCCGGGTGGGCGTGAGGTTCTCGTCTCGACGCAGTACGTGCGCACCGAGCCCACCGGACCCGTCCACCGCGTCGTCGTCGCCCTCCGGGACACCGAGGCCCGCCGCCGTACGGAGCGCAGCCACGCCGAGCTGATCGCCACCGTGGCCCATGAGCTCAGGTCCCCGCTCACCTCCGTCAAGGGCTTCACCGCGACCCTCCTCGCCAAGTGGGAGAGGTTCACCGACGACCAGAAACGGCTGATGCTGGAGACCGTCGACGCGGACGCCGACCGGGTCACCCGGCTCATCGCCGAGCTGCTGGACATCTCGCGCATCGACTCCGGACGCCTTGAGGTCAGGCGCCAGCCCGTCGACATCGGCGCCGCCGTCGGACGCCACATCCAGGCCTACGTCGCCGCGGGCCTCGCCGCCGACCGGTTCCTGCTGCGCCTCGAACAGCCGCTGCCCGCCTTGTGGGCCGATCCCGACAAGATCGACCAGGTGCTCAGCAACCTGCTGGAAAATGCGGTGCGGCACGGCGAGGGAACCGTCACGATTGACATCACGCCCACCGCGTCCCCCCGGGAAGGGGAGGACGTCGGCACGTCGGTCACGGTGAGCGACGAGGGTGCCGGCATCCCGGAGGAGTCCATGAACCGCGTCTTCACCCGCTTCTGGCGGGGCAGCAAGCGCGGCGGCACCGGACTTGGGCTGTACATCGTCAAGGGCATCGTCGAAGCCCATGGCGGCACCATCACGGTCGGCCGCGGCTCCCAGGGCGGCGCCGAGTTCCGATTTACGTTGCCCGTGAGCGTTCCGGCCTATCTCACCTGAGATCCGCCCGAGCCGCCCGCGGGCGCATTCGTATACCTGAGGGCCGCTCTCGGACCGGGCGCCCAGTCCGAGAGCGGCCCTCCACCCCGTTAGACTCGGCCTTTGGCACCTTTGTGTCCCAGGGACGGCCCTCTGACCTCGCGTGAGTCGGCGACGGGGACCTTCAGCCAGCCAATCGGAAGCACGGGAAGAGATGTCGGCACCGAACAAGTCGTACGACCCAGTAGAGGTCGAGGCCCTGAAACCGGAAGAGATCGAGCGCATGCGGGACGAGGCGCTCGCCGCCTTCGCCGCCGCGGACTCCCTCGACGCGCTCCAGGAGGCCAAGGTCGCCCACACCGGCGGCGCCTCCCCGCTGGCCCTCGCCAACCGCGAGATCGGCGCCCTGCCCCCGCACGCCAAGGCCGCCGCCGGCAAGCTCGTCGGTCAGGCGCGGGGCGCGGTGAACAAGGGCCTCGCCGCCCGGCAGACCGAGCTGGAGGCCGAGCGCGACGCACGTGTGCTGGTCGAGGAGGCGGTGGACGTCACGCTGCCCTACGACCGGGTACCGGCCGGCGCCCGCCACCCGCTCACCACCCTGTCCGAGCGCATCGAGGACGTCTTCGTGGCCATGGGCTACGAGGTCGCCGAGGGCCCGCAGGTCGAGGCCGAGTGGTTCAACTTCGACGCTCTCAACATCGGCCCCGACCACCCGGCCCGCGGCGAGCAGGACACCTTCTTCGTCGAGGGGCCGCAGGGCGGCACCGAGTCCGGTGTCGTGCTGCGCACCCACACCTCGCCCGTGCAGATCCGCTCGCTGCTGAGCCGTGACCTGCCGGTCTATGTGATCTGCCCCGGCGTCGTCTACCGCACCGACGAACTGGACGCCACGCACACCCCGGTCTTCCGCCAGGTCGAGCTGCTGGCCGTCGACGAGGGCCTCACCATGGCCGACCTCAAGGGCACCATGGACCACATGGTCCAGGCCCTGTTCGGCGAGGGCATGAAGACCCGGCTGCGGCCGAACTTCTTCCCCTTCACCGAGCCGTCCGCCGAGATGGACATGGTGTGCTACGTCTGCCGCGGCGAGTCCGTCGGCAACCCCGACCGCCCCTGCCGTACCTGCTCCTCCGAGGGCTGGATCGAGCTCGGCGGCTGCGGGATGGTCAACCCCAAGGTGCTCACCGCCTGTGGCGTCGACCCGGAGAAGTACAGCGGCTTCGCCTTCGGGTTCGGCATCGAGCGGATGCTGATGTTCCGCCACAACGTCGAGGACATGCGAGACATGGTCGAGGGTGACGTCCGGTTCACCCGGCCGTTCGGGATGGAGATCTGATGCGGGTCCCGCTTTCTTGGCTGCGGGAGTACGTCGACCTGCCGGCGACCGAAACCGGCCGTGACGTCCAGGCCAAGCTCATTTCGGCCGGTCTTGAGGTCGAGTCCGTCGAGCACCTCGGAGCCGACCTCAAGGGCCCCCTGGTCGTCGGCCAGGTGCTGACCATCGAGGAGTTGGAGGGCTTCAAGAAGCCGATCCGCTTCTGCACGGTCGACGTCGGCCAGGCCAACGGTACCGGGGAGCCGCAGGAGATCGTCTGCGGTGCGCGTAACTTCCAGGTCGGTGACAAGGTCGTCGTCGTACTGCCCGGGGCCACGCTGCCCGGCGGTTTCTCGATCTCCGCGCGCAAGACGTACGGCAAGACGTCCCACGGCATGATCTGCTCCGGCGAGGAGCTGGGCATGGGCGACGACGGCAGCCACGGCATCGTCGTGCTGCCGCCGGAGACCGAGGTCGGCAAGGACGCCATCGAGCTCCTGGAGCTGGTCGACGAGGTCCTGGACATCGCCGTCACCGCCAACCGCGGCGACTGTCTGTCCATCCGCGGCGTGGCCCGCGAGGCCGCCATCGCCTACGGCCTCCCGCTGCGCGACCCGGCCCTGCTCGACGTGCCCGGGCCGAACGCCTTCGGCTACCCGGTCCAGGTCTCCGAGCCGCTCGGCTGCGACCGCTTCACCGCGCGCACGGTGACCGGCCTCAGCCCCGAGGCCCGCTCGCCGCTCTGGCTCCAGCGCCGCCTCCAGAAGGTCGGCATGCGTCCGATCTCGCTCGCCGTCGACGTCACCAACTACGTGATGATGGAGCTGGGCCAGCCGCTGCACGCCTACGACCGCTCCCTGGTCCAGGGCACCATCGGGGTCCGCCGGGCCGCCGAGGGCGAGCAGATCGTCACCCTCGACGGAGTCACGCGCAAGCTGCACGCCGAGGACCTGGTCATCACCGACGAGCGCGGTCCGATCGGCCTCGCCGGCGTGATGGGCGGCGCCAACACGGAGATCGCCGACCATGAGTCCTCGGAAGGCACGACGGACGTGGTCATCGAGGCCGCCCACTTCGACGCGGTCGCCATCGCGCGTACGGCCCGCCGCCACAAGCTCTCCTCCGAGGCGTCCCGGCGCTTCGAGCGCGGTGTCGACCCGCAGGCCGCCGCCGCTGCCGCGCAGCGCACGGTCGACCTGCTGGTGCTGCTCGCGGGCGGTACCGCCGAGGCCGGTGTCACCGAGGTCGTCGCCCCGTCGGCCCCGCACACCATTCGCGTCCCCGCCGACCACCCCGACAAGGTCGCCGGTGTCGAGTACGGCCGCGAGAGCGTCGTACGGCGTCTCCAGGAAGTCGGCTGCGACGTGTACGGGCAGGACGAGCTGATCGTCACCGTGCCGTCCTGGCGTCCCGACCTCCAGGAGATCAACGACCTGGCCGAGGAGGTCATCCGCCTGGAGGGCTACGAGAACCTGCCCTCCACGCTGCCCAAGCCGCCCGCGGGGCGCGGCCTGACCCAGCGCCAGCGACTGCACCGGCGGGTGGGCCGAGTGCTCGCCGGTGCCGGGTACGTCGAGGCGCCGAACTACCCCTTCGTCGGTGAGCAGGTCTTCGACCAGCTGCTGTTGGACGCGGACGACCCGAAGCGCCGGGTCGTCAAGCTGACCAATCCGCTGAACGACGAGGAGCCCGCGCTGCGTACGTCACTGCTGCCGGGCCTGTTCGGCGCGCTGCGGCGCAACGACGGTCGGGGCTCGCACGATCTGGCGCTGTTCGAGACGGGGTTGGTCTTCCTGCCGCGAGCGGAGCAGCGGGTCGCTTCGGTGCTCCCGGTGGACCGGCGGCCCACGGACGAGGAGATCGCCGAGCTGGACGCCGCGCTGCCCGAGCAGCCGCGGCGCGTGGCCGTGGTGCTCGCCGGTGCGCGGGAGCAGGCGGGCTGGTGGGGCGGTGGCCGTCCGGCCGGGTGGGCCGACGCGGTCGAGGCGGCACGGGTCGTCGCTCGCGAGGCCGGGGTCGAACTGGTCGTCCGCGGTGGGCAGTACGGCCCCTGGCACCCGGGCCGGTGCGCCGAGCTCCTGGTCGGGGACACCGTCGTGGGACATGCCGGTGAGCTGCATCCGCGGGTCGTGAAGGCGTTCGGGCTGCCCGCGCGGACCTCCGCGATGGAGCTGGACCTGGACGTCCTGGAGACGGCCGGCGACGACACTCCGCAGGCGCCGAGCATCTCCACGTTCCCCGTCGCGACGCAGGATGTCGCGCTGGTCGTGGACAAGTTCGTGCCGCATGCCGAGGTCGAGGCCGCGCTGCGTGACGGGGCGGGTGAACTCCTTGAGGGGATCCGGCTGTTCGACGTCTACGAGAACGAGGAGCAGCTCGGCGACGGCAAGAAGTCGCTGGCGTATGCGCTGCGCTTCCGCGCCGGTGACCGGACGCTGACCGTGGATGAGGCTTCCGCGGCTCGGGATGCGGCGGTGGCCCTGGCGGGGGAGCGGTCCGGGGCTGTCCTGCGCGGTTGAGCGGGTAGGGAGTTCGGGTCACCTCACTCGACAGGGTGAGGTCTCCCGGCGATCTGGCCTTTTTGGCCCATACGGTCGACGGAATCGGACCGGCCTTTCGAGGCCGGTCCGATTGCGTGTGCCATCACGTACAAGCTGATCTGCCCGCTCGCGCAACAGAACGGCCTGGGTGCGCGTGTCGTCACCAGCGCCGTGTTCTTCGCGGTCGGCACCGGGCTGATCGTCCATGTCCGCCGCGCACTGCTGCGTGAGCACCGGCAGGCCCGCCAGGTCGCCGGTGCCGCGCAGAGCGTGCTGCTCCGGCCGTCGCCCCCGCGGATCGACGGGCTCAGTGTCGCCGCGGCCCAGCTGTCCACCGACCGGGGTGCCACCATCGGCGGCGACCTGTACGAGGCCGTCGCCATCGAACACGGTGGACGGGTCGTCATGGGCGACGCCCGCGGACACGGTCTCGCTGCCATAGGTACGGCCGCTGCCGTGCGAGGACGCCAGGGATGCTCATGGCCGGTTCTTTTCCTTGCCGGAGGTACTTCGTGCAGTCGGGCGAGACGCACCCAATGTTGCATTAGGTGGCGTTTTCACAACCCTCTCCACCTCGGGGGCGCGACCAGCCACGACGCACCCGCAGCCGACAACGCACCTCACCTGAACCCCGGTCAAGCCCACGGCCAGGCCACCGCACTGTACGAGGGGGAGCCGGCGGCCCGGCCGGCCTCTTGCGAGGCATTTCAGTCAACCGGCCGGAAACTCTCCGCGACAGTGCGCACACCCTGCGGATTCGAGCACTCCGTTCGCACCCCGTGTGAACACGAACCCACTACTCTGTCCGCACCGAGCCACCCGGGGGGCATATATGCAGCCCAACACTCTGCTCGACGCGATCCTCGACGAAGCGGGGATCTCGCACGCGGGGCTTGCCGCACATGTGAACCAGGCCGGGAGGGCACGCGGCCTCGCGCTCAGGTACGAACACACCGCCGTGGCGCGGTGGTTGAAGGGCCAGCGCCCGCGAGGACAGGTGCCCGACCTGATCTGCGAGGTGCTCGCGGGCCGGCTCCAACGCCCCGTCACCCTCGACGACATCGGCCTCGGCGTGCCCGGCGAACCGTCCGCCCCGCACGGCACCTCCCTGTCCGGTTTCGTCGAGCGGGCCACCGCACTGTGGCGGTCGGACGAACAGCAACGCCCCCACATCCTCGGTGCCCCCGCCGTCACCGGCACTCCCGCGGTCATGCCCGTGTGGGAGTGGGAGAACCCGCCCGAGGACGTCGACGTCTCCCGTGGCGGACGGCACCGGGTCACCCACGCCGACATCGAGATGCTGCGCGCGGCCCGCACCCACTACGAGCAGATGTACCGCAAGGCCGGCGGCATCGCGACCCGCACCCGGATCGTCGGCTTCCTCAACGCCGAGGCCGCCCCGCTGCTGCGCGGCAGCTACACCGACGAGACGGGCCGCCAACTGCACCGCGCCACCGGAGGGTTGGTGGCGGTCGCCGGCATCTGCGCCTACGACTCCGACGCCCACGGACTCGCCCAGCGCTACTTCCACCAGGCCCTGAGGCTGGCCAAGGCCAGCGGCGACCGGGGCCTCGGCGCGTACGTCATCGCGCTCCTCGTCAACCAGTCCCTGTTCATGCGCGAGTACCGCCAGGCCGTCGCCTTCGCCGAGGCCGCGCTGCGGGCCGCAGGCAAGCACATCACCCCGGCGCTCGCCTGCGACCTCTACGCGATGCAGGCCAAGGCGTACGCCCACCTCGGCGACGGCACGACCGCGCTGTCCTGCATCCGGCGGGCCGAGCAGGCCGCCGAACGCATCCGGCGCGGATACGAGCCCGACGAGACCGGCTATGTCCAGCCGGGCCTCGTCAACGTCCAGGTGGCGGAGGCGCTCCTCAGCCTCGGCGAACTCGCGGCCGCCGCCGCACACGCCGCGGCCGCCGTCGACAACCCGGCCCACGACCGCGGCCGGGTGCACCGGCTCGCCATGCTCAGCACGATCGAACTGCGCCAGGGCAACGCCGACAAGGCGGTGGTCACCGCCGTGCAGATGGCGGAGCAGGCGCGGGGAATGGAGTCCCAGCGCCTGCGTGACAGACTCAGAGCGGTGCGCGAACACCTGGTCCGGAGCGGCTGCGCGGGCACGGCCGCGGCAGCCGAACTGATCGACGGCGCACTGCGCGTGCCTCTGTAGGTCGGCACGCGGACGCCGACACCCCACAGTCCCTGCTGCGATATTGCCACTTACTCGACGGAAGGTGGCAGAACCGTGCAGTGGACGAAACAGAACGAACAAACTGTGTATGAAAACCGCTGGTTCAGCGTCAATCTCGCTGATGTCGAACTACCGGACGGGCGGCACCTCGACCACTTCCTGATACGGATGAGGCCCGTCGCCGTGGCCACGGTGGTGAACGAGGCCAACGAGGTTCTCCTGCTGTGGCGCCACCGTTTCATCACCGACAGCTGGGGCTGGGAACTCGCCGCGGGCGTGGTCGAGGACGGCGAGGACATCGCCGTCGCGGCCGCCAGGGAGCTCGAGGAAGAGACCGGCTGGCGGCCGGGGCCGCTCCAGCACCTCATGAGTGTGGAGCCCTCCAACGGGCTCACCGACGCCCGGCACCACATCTACTGGGCCGAGGAGGGCGAGTACGTCGGACACCCGGTGGACGACTTCGAGTCCGACCGCAGGGAATGGGTCCCCCTGAAGCTCGTTCCCGACATGGTCGCCCGTGGGGAGGTCCCGGCCGCCAACATGGCGGCCGCGTTACTCCTGTTGCACCATCTGAGGCTCGGTCAGGACACCTTGCCCTGATCCCCCACCCGCATGTCCCGAAGCCTCAGTGACCGAGGGCCTGCCAGATCGCCACGATGAGCGCGCCCACGGCGGTGATCGCCGCGACCGCGGGAAGCGGCCAGCGGGCGTGCTCCAGGGCGATGATCCGTGCGCTCAGATCGTCGATCTCCTTGTCCGTTTCCTCCGTACGATGACTGAGCAGAGCGAGGCCTCCCTCGACACGTGCGTACGCGACATCGAGGCGGCGCCGTAACTCTGCGAGTTCTCCATGTACCACGGGATGCTCCGGGTCGGCGGTCACGAGTCCGCTCCTTTCCGTAGTCGTCACATCCCTTGCATGCGCATGAAGAGTCAACTCGCCTGGTGGGCGCGTGGGGAGAGTGTGCGACGGGCATATGCGGGCCCGGCGCGCACACGGTGTGTGAATGACACGGGCCCGGCGCTCCGAGGAGTGCCGGGCCGTGGTCATAGCACTGTGTAATCAGCACACTGGAATGAACACCGTGCAGGTCAGCCGTAGGTGTAGAAGCCCGAGCCGGACTTGCGGCCCAGCCGGCCCGCGTCGACCATGCGCTGGAGCAGCGGGGGAGCGGCGTACAGCGGTTCCTTGTACTCCTCGTACATCGAAAACGCGACCGAGGCGACGGTGTCGAGGCCGATCAGGTCGGACAGCTTCAGTGGGCCCATCGGGTGGGCGCAGCCGAGCTCCATACCGTTGTCGATGTCCTCGCGGCTCGCGATGCCCGACTCGAACATCCGGATCGCGGACAGGAGATACGGGATCAGCAGCGCGTTGACCACGAACCCTGAGCGGTCCTGGGCGCGGATGGCGTGCTTGCCGAGCAGCTTCTCGGCGAACTGCTGGGCGCGGGCCAGCGTGCCCTCGGAGGTGGTGAGCGCCGGGATCAGCTCGACGAGCTTCTGCACCGGGGCCGGGTTGAAGAAGTGGATGCCGACGACCTGGTCGGGCCGCGAGGTGGCGACCGCCAGCCTCACCAGCGGGATGGAGGAGGTGTTGGAGGCCAGGATCGCGTCCGGGCGGGTCACCACCTGGTCGAGCACCTGGAAGATCTCGGTCTTCACCTGCTCGTTCTCGACGACGGCCTCGATGACGAGGTCGCGGTCCGCGAACTCGCCGAGGTCGGTGGTGAAGCTGAGCCGCGCCTGCGTCGCCGCCAGCTCGTCCGCGCTGATCTTGCCGCGTTCGGCGGCCTTGGTCAGCGAGTTGAACAGCCGGGTGCGGCCGATCTCCAGGGCTTCGCCGGTGGTCTCGGCGACCTTCACGTCCAGACCGGCGCGGGCGCACACCTCGGCGATGCCCGCCCCCATCTGGCCGCAGCCCACCACTCCGACGCGTGCGATGTCTCCCGCCGGGAAGTCCGTCACTTCGTCCCTTTCGCTGGTCTTCACCTCATGGCAGGTTTGCCGTGGTCCGGTTCCTGCTCCGTTCGTGCACGTTACTCCCAAGTATCGATGATCGATCGCCGGGGTCCGGCATCCGTCGGGCATTCTGCGGCGGGGAGACGATCCGTGACCGCACGGATCCATGGAGTTGGGGGAGTGTGCACATGGGACGTCTGTCGCGCCGGGCCTTCGCGCTGGCCGCGCTGTCGACCCTGACGACGGCCTCGGGAGCGGAGGCCGCGCCACGCCATCAGAGGCGGGCGGCGACCGAGATGCGGGGCGTGTGGCTCGCCACCGTGTCCAACCGGGACTGGCCGTCGAAGCCGGGGCTGAGCGCCGTACAGCAGCGCGCGGAGCTGATCGCCCACCTCGACCGGGCGGCGGCGGACCGGCTGAACGCGGTGATGTTCCAGGTACGGCCCACCGCCGACGCCCTGTGGCCCTCGCCGTACGAGCCCTGGTCGCAGTACCTCACCGGAACCCAGGGCGGGAACCCGGGCTGGGACCCGCTCGGCACGGCCGTGACCGAGGCCCACCGACGGGGCCTGCAACTGCACGCCTGGTTCAACCCGTACCGCATCGCCATCCACGACGACCCGACCAAGCTGGTCGCCACCCACCCCGCCCGCGAACACCCGGACTGGGTGGTGCCGTACGGCGGGAAGCTCTACTACAACCCCGGGCTGCCCGAAGTCCGCGCCTTCGTCGAGAGCGCGATCCTCGACGCGGTGCGCAAGTACCCCGTGGACGCGGTCCACTTCGACGACTACTTCTACCCGTACCCGGTGGAGGGCCAGACCTTCGACGACGACGCGGCCTACGACCGGTACGGCGGGGACTTCGCCAACCGGGCCGACTGGCGGCGGTACAACATCGACAAACTGGTCCTGGAGACGGCGGCAGCCATCAAGCGGATCCGGCCGACCACACAGTTCGGCATCAGCCCCTTCGGGGTGTGGCGCAACGCCTCCACCGACCCACTCGGCTCTGACACGGGCGCGCGCGTGCAGTCGTACGACGACAACTTCGCGGACACCCGCAAGTGGGTGCGTGAGGGCTGGATCGACTACCTCGTGCCGCAGCTCTACTGGAACATCGGCTTCGCCGCCGCCGACTACGCCGCGCTGGTGCCCTGGTGGGCGGAGCAGGCGCAGGGGAGCAGGACGAAGCTGTACCTGGGCGAGGCCCTCTACAAGGCCGGGGACCCGGCGCAGCCCGCCGCCTGGCAGGACCCCGCGGAACTGTCCCGGCACCTCACGCTCGCGCGCCGGTACCAGCAGGCGCGCGGGCATGTCTTCTTCGCCGCGCGGGAGGTCGCGGCGGACAGCGTCGGGGCGATGGCACGGGTGGTCGCCGACCACTACCGGGAGCCGGCGACTCCCCCGCGCTGAGTCACCGCCCGGTCTGCTGGAACCGGTGCCGGATCTCGGTGTCGGGGCCGGGTGAGCACACGCCCTCGTGCCCGTCCTCGAAGCGGACGCGGTACGGGGGGTTGCCCTCCTGACCCATCACTTCGACGATCTCGCCGATCTTGTCCTGCTGTCCGACCACCCTGCCGTGCTGGACAAGCTGGTCGCCCACGGTTGCACGCATCTGTAGGGCCTCCTTGTGCGGGAGCAGCGGTCCGTGGCCCCGATTTTACGGCGCGAGGGCCCGGTTGGAACCGGCGCGCGCGCCGCTCAGCCCCGCGACCGCTGGGTGACCGCGATGCACACCAGCACGGCCGCGGCCGTCAGCGGGGCGGCCACCGTCAGGTGCTCGCCCAGGAGCAGCACCGACCACACCAGTGTGAGCAGGGGCTGGGCAAGCTGCAACTGGCTGGCCTTGGGGATCCCGATCGCGGCCATGCCCCGGTACCAGACGACCAGGCCGAGGAACTGCGAGCCCGCCGCCACCCACAGCAGTCCGGCCACGCTGTGTGCGGTGAGGTGCACGGGCTCGTACGACAGCGCGAGCGCCGCGGCGGGCACGCTGAACGGCAGGCACAGCACCAGCGCCCAGGCGATGACCTGCCAGCCGGGCATGACGCGGGCCAGCCGGCCGCCCTCCGTGTAACCGGCCGCGCACACCAGCAGAGCGGCGAAGAGATACAGGTCGGCCGTGGTGAGGGCGCCACCGCTCTGCTGCACGGTGAAGGCCACCACCGCGGCCGCGCCCGCGAGAGCCGCCGTCCAGAAGGTGCGCGAGGGGCGGGTGCCGACGCGCAGGGCGGACAGCAGCGCGGTCGTCAGGGGGAGCAGACCGACCACGACGGCGGCGTGCGCGGTGGTCGACGTCCGCAGGGCGAGCGTGGTCAGCAGCGGGAAGCCGACGACGACCCCGGCGGCGACTACCACGAGCCCCGGCCGGTCGCGGCGGCTCGGCATCGGGACGCGCAGAGCCAGCAGACAGCCGCCCGCGATCAGTGCCGCGAGGGCACTCCGGACGGCGACGAGCGACCAGGGCCCGAAGCCCTCCAGGCCCCATGCCGTCGCGGGAAAGGTGAGGGAGAAGGCGGCGACGCCGAGGGCGGCCTGGAGGGTGCCGAAGGACTTGGCAGGGGTGATGACCGCTATCCGGGTCGGCGCAGTAGCGCTACTCTCTACTTTCATGCAAGAGCGTAGCAGTGTCGGTGAACTGGCAGAACATCTCAGGCGTGAGCTCGACCGCTACTCTTCGGGTGGAAAGCTTCCGTCGAGTCGTGCCCTGGTCGAGCGATTCCGGGTCAGCCCGGTGACCGTCTCCCGTGCCCTCGCCCAGCTCGCCGCCGAGGGGCTGGTGGTCACCCGGCCCGGCGCGGGCGCTTTCCGCGCGCCGCCACGTGTCGCCGTCGCTCCGACCGGGGACACCTCCTGGCAGGAGGTCGCGCTGAGCGCGGACGGCGCCGCCGACCTCGTACCGCGCTCGGTGGACGCGTCCGGCGTCCTGGTCTCGCTGGCCGCCCCGCCGCCGGGCGTGATCGAGTTCAACGGCGGCTATCTGCACCCCTCACTGCAACCGGAGCGCGCGATGTCCGCGGCCCTGGCCCGCGCGGGCCGCCGCCCCGGTGCCTGGGGCCGGCCGCCCACGGAGGGCCTGCCGGAACTGCGCGAGTGGTTCGCGCGGAACATCGGCGGCGCCGTCACGGCTGCGGGGGTGCTGATCACGGCGGGCGGCCAGTCGGCGCTCACCACGGCGCTGCGCGCGCTGGCCCCGCCCGGTGCCCCCGTGCTCGTCGAATCACCGACGTACCCGGGCATGCTGGCCATCGCCCGCTCGGCGGGCCTCAGGCCGGTCCCCGTCCCGGTGGACCCGGCCGGCGTCAGGCCGGACCTGCTCGCCGACGCGTTCCGGGCGACCGGCGCCCGGGTGTTCGTCTGCCAGCCGCTGTTCCAGAACCCGACCGGCGCGGTGCTGGCCCCGGAGCGCCGGGCCGAGGTGCTGCGGATCGCCCGGGAGGCCGGCGCGTTCGTGGTCGAGGACGATTTCGTACGACGGCTCGTGCACGAGGACTCCGGCCCGCTGCCGCGTCCGCTGGCAGCCGACGACCCCGACGGAGTCGTCGTCCATGTCAGCTCGCTGACCAAGGCGACCTCGCCCAGCTTCCGGGTGAGCGCACTCGCCGCGCACGGCCCGGTACTGGAACGTCTGCGCGCGATCCATATCGTCGACACCTTCTTCGTCCCCCGCCCCCTCCAGGAGGCGGCCCTGGAACTGGTCGGCGCACCGGCCTGGCCCCGCCATCTGCGGTCGATCTCGGCGGAGTTGAAGGTCCGCCGCGACACCATGACGACGGCCCTGCGCCTCGACCTCCCCGAACTGGCCCTCCCGCACATCCCGTCGGGCGGCTACCACCTCTGGCTCCGCCTCCCCGACGGCACGGCGGAGACCCCCCTGACGGCGGCCGCCCTCCGCGCGGGCGTCGCGATCACCCCCGGCCGCCCGTACTTCAGCGCGGAACCCCCGGGCGGGCACCTGCGGTTGAGCTTCGCGGCGGTGGCGGGGCCGCAGGAGATCCGGGACGGCGTACGGCGACTGCGTGCGGCTTGTGAGGAGGTTCTCTAGACGGGGGGTGCGATGTCGGCTGTGGGCCGGTGGGGGTTGGTCGCGCAGTTCCCCGCGCCCCTGGGGCGTGTGTCGGAAGTCCCTTCGTCCGCCCGAAGGGCGGGCTCTGCGGCGTCTGGTGCGTGCTCTCGGCGTGCGGGGTGGAAGTCCTCGTACTGGACGTACTTGGGCTTTCACCCCGTGCGGCGAGTGGGGGTGCCCCCTCTGGGGGAGCGTGCCAGGCGTCGCGGGGCAGAAGGGACTTCCGACACACGCCCTAGGTGGGTACGGCTGGGCGTGCCTTGACTGCACCCACTCAGGGGCGCGACCAGCCACGACGCACCCGCACCCGGCACTGACACCGCCATCCGCCCCGGGGAAAACCGCTCGACGCCGGTGGCCGTGGGCTGGGAATCTCCCGTCATGACCGACACCCCGCCCCTCGCCGAGGGCTACGAGATCTCCACCGACCCGGATCGCGTCGACGCCGAGCGTGTGCATCGGTGGCTGTCCACCGACGCCTACTGGGCGGTCGGGCGTTCCCGGGAGAAGCAGGACCGGGCGATCGCCGGATCGATCAACTTCGGTGTGTACGAGGCGGTTTCGGGAGACCAGGTGGCCTATGCCCGAGTGATCACCGACTTGGCGAGCTTCGCCTGGCTGTGTGATGTGTACGTGGACCCGTCCGTGCGGGGCAAGGGGATCGGCACCGCGTTGGTCGGGGCCGTACGCGAGCACCTGCGGCCCTACGACCTCAAGCGCATCCTGCTCGCCACTCACGACGCCCACGGGGTCTACGAGAAGCTCGGGTTCGCGCCCCTGGCCAAGCCGGACCAGTGGATGGCGCTCCTCTTCGGTCAGTGAGCCCGCACCCACCCTGGATAACTCCCCGGTAACGCCTCTTGACCTGCGCACTTTCGCGGCTCACGATCGCCGCATGCAACTTCGGGTCACGTTCGTCGCCGCCGCGCGCAGCTCCTCGCTGCTCGCCGAGCGCTTCGAGGACGACCGTCCGCTCGACCAGGCCGGGTGGGACGAGGTGCTGGGCGTGGCACGCGACCTGCTGCCGCTCGCCGCGGCCGAGCTGCGCTACTGCTCGCCCACGCCCCGCAGCCGCGCCACCGGGGACGCCCTCGGCTACTCCCCGCTGATCCAACTCGCCCTGCGGGACTGCGACATGGGCCGCTGGCGCGGGCTGACCCTCGGCGAGGCGATGGCCCGCGAGCCGGATTTCGTGGACGCCTGGCTCGCCGATCCGCGGGCCACCCCGCACGGCGGTGAGTCGCTGCTCGACTTCATCACCCGCGTCGGCGACTGGCTCGACACCCGGCCCGTCGGCGACAGCGGCCGTATCGTCGCCGTGGCCGAACCCGCCGTGATCCGCGCGGCCCTGGTGTATGCGCTCAAGGCGCCGCCGTCGAGCTACTGGAACATCGACGTACGGCCCCTGTCGACGGCCACCGTCACCGGCCGTGCCGGCCGCTGGAGCCTCCGCTTCGAGGGCGCTCCCGCTCAGCCGACGAGGGTCTGACCGGCACTCTCGCGCCAGTAGTCGGTCGTCAGGACGAGGTCCTTCGCCGGACCGCCGACCTGCCATACCGTGCGCCAGTGATCCGCGTCCAGGGCGGTGAACTCGCCGTGGTAGAGGTCCGACGCGCAGGGATGGTCGGCGACGTGGTGTCCGGACGTCAGGTCCAGGTCGTGGAAGGGGCGGCCGTCGGAGAAGCGGACGTCCGCCGTGCCCGGTGTCCCGCCCGGCAGGAAGCGCAGGGTCCGTTCGGCGGGGCGCGGGACACCCTGCCACATGAAGGTGCCCGACTCCTCGGACAGCAGCCCGCCGCTCTCCAGTTGGCCGAAAGTGGTGGTGCCGGAGAACTCCCCTTCCTCCCCGCTCTTCAGATCCCGCACGGTTCGCTCGGTCCGCCAGCTTCCGGCCAGATACGTCAGTACATCCGGTACTGGCCAGAACCCGCCCATCCGTCCCTCACTTCCGACACTTTCGGTACCGCGCGACCCGTTGACGCTCCGGAATCCACCTCCTTATCTTGCCGTTCGAAGTGCTGATCAGGGTCCGATATTTCGAACCCCTGGAGCCTCGCTTCAGCAAAACCCCACTTCGACAGAGCCGCGGAGTACTCATGTCACGCACCCGCTGGAGACTCGGTCTCAGCGCCACCGCCCTGCTGGTGGCGGCCGGAACGACTCTTGCCCCCGCCCATGCCGAGGACGTCACCGACTACGCGATCACCGTCGACCCGTCCGCCCAGGGCGCGAAGATCGACAAGACGATGTACGGCGTCTTCTTCGAGGACATCAACCGGGCCGCCGACGGCGGTCTGTACGCCGAGCTCGTGCAGAACCGGTCCTTCGAGTACTCCACGGCCGACAACGCCTCGTACACCCCGCTGACCTCGTGGACGGTCGACGGTACGGGCCAGGTGGTGAACGACGACGGGCGGCTCAACGAGCGCAACCGCAGCTACCTTGCCCTCGGCGCCGGTTCGTCCGTCACGAACGCCGGATACAACACCGGGATCCATGTCGACGAGGGCAAGAAGTACGACTTCTCGGTGTGGGCCCGCGCGGACGCCGGTACGGCCCTCACGATCTCCCTCCAGGACGCCGACGGCACGCTCGCCACCGCCCGCGAGGTGGCCGTGACCAAGAGCGGCTGGACCCAGTACAAGGCCGGCTTCACCGCCACCCGCACCAGCAGCGACGGCCGCCTCACCGTGGCCTCCTCCGCCGCGGCCGCCCTCGACATGGTGTCCCTCTTCCCGCGCGACACCTACCGCGGTGAGTCCAACGGCCTGCGCAAGGACCTCGCCGAGAAGATCGCCGCCCTGCACCCGGGCTTCGTGCGCTTCCCCGGCGGCTGCCTCGTCAACACCAACTCGATGGAGGACTACAGCGCGGCCTCCGACTGGCAGCGCAAGCGGTCGTACCAGTGGAAGGACACCATCGGCCCGGTCGAGCAGCGCGCTACCAACGCCAACGCCTGGGGCTACAACCAGAGTTACGGCCTCGGCTACTACGAGTACTTCCGCCTCTCCGAGGACATCGGCGCCATGCCGCTGCCCGTCGTCCCCGCTCTGGTGACCGGCTGCGGCCAGAACAAGGCCGTCACCGACGAGGCGCTGCTCAAGCGGCACATCCAGGACACCCTCGACCTCATCGAGTTCGCCAACGGTCCGGCGACCTCGACCTGGGGCAAGAAGCGCGCGCAGATGGGCCACCCGAAGCCGTTCCACCTCACCCACATCGAGGTCGGCAACGAGGAGAACCTGCCGAACGAGTTCTTCGCCCGGTTCAAGGAGTTCCGGGCCGCCATCCAGGCGAAGTACCCGGGCGTCCAGGTGATCTCCAACTCCGGCCCGGACGACTCCGGTACGACCTTCGACACGGCCTGGCAGCTCAACAAGGACGCCAAGGTCGACATGGTCGACGAGCACTACTACAACAGCCCGCAGTGGTTCCTGCAGAACAACGACCGCTACGACTCCTACGACAGGAACGGTCCGAAGGTCTTCCTCGGCGAGTACGCCTCCGGCGGCAACACCTTCAAGAACGGTCTCTCCGAGGCCGCGTACATGACCGGTCTGGAGCGCAACGCCGACGTCGTCAAACTCGCCTCCTACGCCCCGCTGTTCGCCAACGAGGACTACGTCCAGTGGCGCCCGGACCTGATCTGGTTCAACAACCACGCCTCCTGGAACTCCGCCAACTACGAGGTCCAGAAGCTGTTCATGAACAACGTCGGCGACCGGGTGGTGCCTTCGACGGCCACCGGGACCCCGTCACTGAGCGCCCCGATCACCGGCGCCGTCGGCCTGTCGACCTGGGCGACGACGGCGGCGTACGACGATGTGCGGGTCACCGACGCCGACGGGAACGCGCTGCTCACCGACGACTTCAGCGGTGACGCCTCGCAGTGGACCCACACCGGCGGCGGCAGCTGGAGCCTCCAGGACGGGCAGTACGTGCAGACGGACGTGGCCGCCGAGAACACCATGGTCTCGGCCGGCGACCCGAGCTGGCACGACTACGACCTGCGGGTGAAGGCCACCAAGAAGTCCGGCAAGGAGGGCTTCCTGGTCGCCTTCGGCGTCAAGGACACCGGCAACTACTACTGGTGGAACATCGGCGGCTGGAACAACACCCAGTCCGCCGTCGAACAGGCCGTGGAGGGCGGCAAGTCGACGCTGATCTCCAAGGCCGGGTCGGTGGAGACCGGTCGTACCTACGACGTCGACGTCAAGGTGCGCGGTCGCCAGGTGACCCTCTACCTCGACGGCCAGGAGTGGGGCAGCTTCACCGACGACAAGCCGGCCGAGCCGTTCCGTCAGGTCGTCACCAAGGACAAGAAGACCGGTGACCTGATCGTCAAGGTCGTCAACGCACAGGACTCGGCGGCCCGTACGGCGATCGACCTGGGCGGCGCCAAGGTGGCGTCCAAGGCCCGGGTGACCACCCTGGCGGCCGACCCCGCTGCCGTGAACAGCGAGACCTCGACCGCGGTCGCCCCGGTGACATCCACCTTCGACGGCGTCGCCGGGAAGTTCTCGTACACCTTCCCGGCGAACTCGGTCACGTTCCTCAGGATCAGGCAGAGGTAGCCGTTCAGTCCGTCGTGGGCTGCTGTCCGACGGGCAGCAGCCCACGCTCGGCGAACACCTTCTTCGCCACGCCCATGGCGTTCAGGGCCCTGGGAAAGCCGCAGTAACCGGCCGACTGCAGCAGCGCCTCGGCGATCTGCTCGGGGGCCAGGCCCACGTTCAGGGCCGTGTGGACGTGCACCTCCAGCTGGGTCTCACAACCGCCGAGCGCGGTGAGCATGCCCAGGGTCACCAACTGCCGGTCGCGGGGCTCCAGTTGCGGCCGCGAGTAGATCTCGCCGAACCCCCAGGCGACAAGCTGATGACTCATCTCCGGGCTGACATCGGCGAGCGAGTCCACAACCCGCTGCCCGACCTCGGGATTCACGCTCCGCAACATCTCCAGCCCCCGTTCGAAACGCTCCTCGCGGGTGGTGCTCTCACTCATGTCGGCTCCTCCATCGTCGGCCGCGCTTGAGGTGGTCACCGTCCGAAGTATTCCTGAGTGGCCGGGAAGGGCCGCATCACGCTGGCCTGAGCTGCACTTTCCATTTGCTTCGGTGTGGTTCGGAATTCACTTCGCTGTCAACGCTGGGCGCACAACCAAGCGTATTCACCCTCCGTCTAAATCGGCGCAGCGACAACGCACGGGGGTGAACACCCCGGACGGGGGCTTGACGTGACAAGTGAACAGGGTGTGGGACTGACCATCCCGCCCCAACCGAAGACCGCGGACGACCTCATCGGGGTCCGGCCGCCCCTGCCTGTACCCGGCTCGCCGCCGGGGCCGGGCCAGGCCGCCCTGTTCGCGGCGGCGATCACCGTCGTCGTGCTCTGCGCGGCCGACGCCGTCGCCCGCAGCTACCCCTTCGGCCCGCGCACCCGGAACGTCAACGACCTGGGCAACCAGTACGTCCCGTTCCACGCCCACCTGTGGGACCTGCTGCACGGGCGGGGCACCGGCGGACTCCTCGTCAACTGGCAGTCGGGGTACGGCACCAGCTTCCTGCCCGACCTCGGCACCTATCTCACCAGCCCGTTCGCCCTGCTCGTGGCGGTGTTCCCGAGGGATGAGATCGATCTCGCGGTGTATGTGATCACCGTGCTGAAGATCGCCTGCGCCGGCGCCGCCATGGCCTGGCTGCTGCTGAGGCTGCGTCCCGGGCTCTGGTGGGCGGCAGGGCTGCTGGGCGCGTCCTACGCCCTGTGCGGATGGACCGTGGCGACCGCCTCGTACAACCTCATGTGGCTCGACGGGCTGATCGCCCTGCCGCTGCTCTGTCTGGTCGGCGACTGGATCCTGAGCGGCCGACGCCCGCTGCTCGGGGTGCTGGTCGTGACGGCCGCCTGGGTCGCCAACTTCTACACGGCGTACATGGCCACCCTCGCCGCAGCTCTCGTCTTCCTGCTGAGGCTGTGGCTCGCCGGCGTCCCGCGCCGCCGCGCGCTCGCCGCGGTGGGCCGGGCCGTCCTGACCTTCGCGCTCGGCATGGGCCTGGCCGCACCCGTGGTGACGGTCGTGTACTTCGGCAGCGCGCACGCATCCGAGGGCAGATTCACCCGGTTCGCGCCGGTGGGCACGGAGGAGCTGCTGGCCCGGCTGCTGCCGACGACGTACAGCTTCGGCTCCCCGGCGCTCTTCGTCGGCACCACGGCCCTGCTGCTCGCCCTCGCCCTGCCCTTCCACCGGGCGGCGCCCCGCCGGGTGCGCGCCGGGTGGCCTCTGCTGGTCGCCGTCGTGACCCTGTCCATGCAGTGGGGCCCGACCCATCTGCTCTGGCACGCCTTCGCCGCCCCGCAGGGCAGCTCATACCGGCAGACCTTCGTCGTGTGCGCACTGCTGGTCATCGCGGCATGGCACACGCTGTCGTACGGCCCCCTCGACCGGCGTGCCCTGGGCGCGGCCGTCGGACTCCTCGCCCTGATCGCCGTCGTCGCGAGCGGCAGCCCGCTGGTCCGTCTCTTCGCCTGGCCGGTGTTCCTGACGGCGGCCGTGAGCGCACTGCTCGGGCTGATCCTGCTCGGCCGGCAACGCCCCGTGCTGCGCATGGCCCCGGCCGCACTCGCCGCCGTACTGCTCGTCGGAGCACAGCTCGGCGAGGCCACCGCCACCTCCGCCGTGGCCACCCGGATGCGGCTCGGACACATGGACGACTACGCCCCCTGGGGCGAGCGGCAGCAGGAACAGGCGGACGCGATCGCACAGGCCGACGGCTGGCCCCGCCACCGCACCGACCCGGGCCGCGAACAGACCGTCGGCAACGACCCGCTGGAGGTCGGCGGACAGGGCGCCCAGTACTACAGCAGCCATACCTCCGCCGTGCTCAGCGGTACGCTCACCGCCCTCGGGTACGGCTGGACCTCGGGCGGCCGCAGCCTCCAGAGCCTGGACAACGCGGTCACGGACGCCCTCTTCTCCGTCGGCGCCCGGGTGCACTCCCCGCCGGACCCGCACCAGAACTGGTTCCCGCAGGACGGCAGCGGGGTGACCGTGACGAGGGAGGCCGTACCGCCCCTGGTGACGGTACGGCCGTCCGCCGCGACCGGCGCCTTCGGACCGTCGCCGTACCGCAACCAGGAGCTCCTGCTGGGCGCCCGCGTCTACACCCTGCCCCGCGCCACGGTCCTCAACAGCGCGGGGAAGCGGCCTGACCGCAGTACCGACCAGAGGCAGGGCGTGCGCATCGGCGGAAAGGCGACGATCACCGCCCAGTGCAGGGCGGGCAGCGAGGTCTACCTCTGGGCACCGCACTTCGCGGGTACCGCACGGCTCACCGGGCCCTCCGCCCACGGCCTGACGGGACGTTTCAGGGCCGACTTCCGCCCCCTCACCAAGATCGCCGCCATGCAGCGGCTCGGCACGGTCCCGGACTCCGGGCGCCTCACGATCGAGCTGTCCGCGCACCGGATGGGTGTCGTGCCGGACCAGGCGGTCGGCTGCCTGGACACCGGGCGACTGCACGCCGTCGTACGACACCTCAAGGCCACCGGCGCCACCCAGGTGACCGTCTCCGGCTCCGGCGGCACGATCCGGGCCGAACTCCCGGCGGGCAGCAAGGGCATCGCGGTCGTCGCGGCGCCCCGGATCGCCGGCTGGCGCTGCGCCGCCGGTGACGCCGAGACCGTCCCCGCGAGGGAGTACCACGGCCTGATCGCCGTGCCCCTCGACGGCACCTCGACCAGTGTCACCTGCGACTTCCACCCGCCCGGTCTGCGACTGGGCACGGCGGTCGGGGGCGGCGCGCTCCTCGCTCTCGCCGGGCTCGCGACTTTCGGGGCCGTGCGTCGACGAAGGGCGTGAGTATGCATGTGGTTGCATAAACGTGCAGCGAAACGTATAGTCATGCCATCCAGGAGGAGGATGACATGGCGGTACGTGCGGCGGTGGCCGGAGCGAGCGGATACGCGGGCGGTGAGGTCCTGCGGCTGCTCCTGGCGCACCCCGAGGTCGAGATCGGCGCCCTGACCGGCAACTCCAACGCCGGACAGAAGCTCGGCGCGCTGCAGCCGCACCTGCTGCCGCTCGCCGACCGGGTACTCCAGGAGACCACGGCCGACGTCCTCGCCGGACACGACGTCGTCTTCCTCGCGCTGCCCCATGGCCAGTCCGCCGCCGTCGCCGAGCAGCTCGGCCCGGACGTCCTCGTCGTCGACATGGGCGCCGACTTCCGGCTCAAGGACGCGGCCGACTGGGAGAGGTTCTACGGCTCCGCGCACGCCGGCACCTGGCCCTACGGCCTTCCCGAACTGCCGGGTGCCCGCACCGCCCTGGAAGGGTCCAAGCGCATCGCGGTGCCCGGTTGCTACCCGACCGCCGTCACCCTCGCCCTCTTCCCCGCCTACGCCGCCGGACTCGCCGAGCACGAGGCCGTGATCGTCGCCGCCTCCGGCACCTCCGGCGCGGGCAAGGCGCCCAAGCCCAACCTGCTGGGCAGCGAAGTCATGGGGTCCATGTCGCCGTACGGCGTCGGCGGCGGCCACCGGCACACGCCCGAGATGATCCAGAACCTCAGCGGGGTGGCGGGGGAACACATCTCCGTCTCCTTCACGCCGACCCTCGCGCCGATGCCCCGCGGCATCCTCGCCACGTGCAGCGCGAAGGCCGTCGGGGGAGTGACGGGGGAGTCCGTCCGCGCCGCCTACGAGAAGGCCCTCGCCGACGAGCCCTTCGTCCATCTGCTGCCCGAGGGCCAGTGGCCCGCCACGGCGTCCGTCTACGGTTCGAACGGCGTTCAGGTGCAGGTCGCCCTCGACGAGGCCGCGGGCCGCATCATCGCGATCAGCGCCATCGACAACCTGACCAAGGGCACCGCGGGTGGTGCCGTCCAGAGCATGAACATCGCCCTCGGCCTGCCCGAGGAGCTCGGTCTTTCCACGATCGGAGTCGCACCGTGAGCGTCACGGCAGCCAAGGGATTCCAGGCGGCGGGCATCGCCGCCGGAATCAAGGAGAACGGCAACCCGGACCTGGCCCTCGTGGTCAACACCGGGCCCCGCCGCGCCGCCGCCGGCGTCTTCACCTCCAACCGTGTGAAGGCCGCGCCGGTGGTGTGGTCGGAACAGGTCCTCAAGGACGGCCGGTTGACGGCCGTCGTCCTCAACTCCGGTGGCGCCAACGCCTGTACGGGACCGAAGGGCTTCCAGGACACGCACTCCACCGCCGAGAAGGTCGCCGAGGTCCTCGGCATCGGCGCCATCGAGGTCGCCGTCGCCTCCACCGGCCTCATCGGCATGCTCCTTCCGATGGACAAGGTGCTGCCGGGAGTCGAGACCGCCGCCGCCGAGCTGTCCGAACACGGCGGCGAGAAGGCCGCCATCGCCATCAAGACCACCGACACCGTCCACAAGACGTCCGTCGCGACGAAGGACGGCTGGACGGTCGGCGGCATGGCGAAGGGCGCGGGCATGCTCGCGCCGGGTCTGGCGACCATGCTGGTCGTCCTCACCACCGACGCCGATCTCGACAGCGAGACGCTGGACAAGGCCCTCAGGGACGCCACCCGGACCACCTTCGACCGCGTCGACTCCGACGGCTGCATGTCCACCAACGACACCGTGCTGCTGCTCGCCTCCGGCACCTCCGAAGTCACCCCGGAACACGAGGAGTTCGCCGAGGCCGTACGGCAGGTCTGCGACGACCTCGGCCAGCAGCTCATCAGGGACGCCGAGGGCGCCAGCAAGGACATCAAGGTCGAGGTGATCAACGCCGCGACCGAGGACGACGCCGTCGAGGTGGGCCGGTCCATCGCCCGCAACAACCTCCTCAAGTGCGCGATCCACGGCGAGGACCCCAACTGGGGCCGCGTGCTCTCCGCGATCGGCACGACGAAGGCCGCCTTCGAGCCGGACCAGCTCAACGTCGCCATCAACGGCGTCTGGGTCTGCAAGAACGGCGGCGTGGGCGAGGACCGCGACAAGGTCGACATGCGCTACCGCGAGGTGCACATCGTCGCCGACCTCGCGGCCGGCGCCGAGACCGCCACCATCTGGACCAACGATCTCACCGCCGACTACGTCCACGAGAACAGCGCGTACTCGTCATGAGCACTACTCGTAAGCACACCGCGCTCCCCAAGGCCCAGATCCTCATCGAGGCGCTGCCCTGGCTGGTCCGCCACAACGGCAAGACCGTCGTCATCAAGTTCGGCGGCAACGCCATGATCGACGAGGACCTGAAGGCCGCGTTCGCCCAGGACGTCGTCTTCCTGCACCACGCCGGTCTCAAGCCGGTCGTCGTGCACGGCGGCGGGCCGCAGATCAGCGCTGCCCTCGACAAGCACGGCATCGTCAGCGAGTTCAAGGCCGGCCTGCGCGTCACCACCGAGGACGCCATGGACGTCGTACGGATGGTGCTCGCCGGACAGGTCCAGCGCGAACTGGTCGGGCTGCTCAACCAACACGGGCCGCTCGCCGTCGGGTTGACCGGCGAGGACGCGCACACCATCACCGCCATCAAGCACCAGCCCGAGATCGACGGCGAGTTGGTCGACATCGGGCGGGTGGGCGAGATCACCGCGATCGACACGGGCGCGATCGAGGCACTCCTCGCCGACGGCCGTATCCCGGTCGTCTCGTCGATCGCCCGTAGCCAGGACGACGGACATGTCTACAACGTCAATGCTGATACGGCGGCTGCGGCACTCGCTGCTGCTCTTGGAGCGGAGACTCTCATGGTCCTCACGGACGTCGAGGGTCTCTATGAGGACTGGCCCAACAGCGACGAGGTGATCAGCCGTCTCACGGCTGCCCAACTGGAGAAGCTGCTGCCGGAGTTGAGCTCCGGCATGGTCCCGAAGATGGAGGGCTGTCTGCACGCCGTGCGCAACGGCGTGACCACGGCCAGGGTCATCGACGGGCGGGTCCAGCACTCGATCCTGCTGGAGATCTTCACCGACGAGGGGATCGGCACGATGGTCGTGCCGGACGGACAGGGGGCGTGATGAGCAACGAGGAACTGACCGAGCGGTGGCAGGGCTCGCTCATGAACAACTACGGCACCCCGCGGCTGCCCCTCGTCCGCGGTGAGGGCCTCAAGGTCTGGGACACCGAGGGCAAGCAGTACCTCGACTTCGTCGGCGGTATCGCCACCAACGCGCTCGGCCACGCCCACCCGGCGATCGTGGAGGCCGTCAGCAGGCAGATCGCGTCCCTCGGCCACATCTCCAACTTCTTCATGGCCGAGCCGACCGTCGCCCTCGCCGAACGGCTGCTCCAGCTCTTCGGCCGGGACGGCAAGGTCTTCTTCTGCAACTCCGGCGCTGAGTCGATCGAGGCGGCCTTCAAGATCGGCCGGCTGACCGGGCGCACCCACATGGTCGCCACCCAGGGCGGCTTCCACGGCCGGACCATGGGCGCCCTCGCGCTCACCGGCCAGCCCGCCAAGCAGACTCCCTTCCTGCCGCTGCCCGCCGAGGTCACGCATGTGCCGTACGGCGACGCGCAGGCGCTGGACGCCGCGGTCACCGAGGAGACCGCGCTGGTCGTCATCGAGCCGATCCAGGGCGAGAACGGGGTCGTGGTCCCGCCCGCCGGCTACCTCAAGGCGGCCCGGGCGATCACGGCGGCCAAGGGCGCGCTGCTGGTCCTCGACGAGGTGCAGACCGGCATCGGCCGTACCGGGCACTGGTTCGAGTACCAGGCCCACGAGGGCGTCCTGCCGGACGTGGTCACGCTCGCCAAGCAGCTCGGCGGCGGACTGCCGCTCGGCGCGACCGTCGCCTTCGGGCGGGCCGCGGAGCTGCTCCAGCCGGGGCAGCACGGGACGACCTTCGGCGGGAACCCGGTCGCCTGTGCCGCCGGTCTCGCCGTTCTCGACACCATCGCGAACGACGGGTTGCTGGAGAACGTCAAGCGGCAGAGCGAGAAGCTCCGGGACGGAATCGAGGGCGCCGACGGCAGTTCACGTCACCCCTTGATCTCCCATGTCCGGGGCGCGGGGCTGCTCCTGGGTATCGTGCTCACCGAGCCACTCGCGCCGAAGGTGCAGCAGGCGGCTCAGGACGCCGGTTTCCTGGTGAACGCGCCCGCCCCCGATGTCGTACGGCTGATGCCGCCGCTGAACCTCGGCGACGACGAAGTGGACGCGCTTCTTCAGGCGCTGCCCGGCATCCTGGACGGGGCCAACGGGGTCGGATGATCCGGAAAATGAGACGACGACGATGAGTCATGCGCAGGATCACGAGCAGAACGGGGCCGCAGGGCCCGCCGTGCCGCAGACGCGTACCGCGCGCCACCGCCGGATCGTGGACATCCTCAACCGGCAACCGGTGCGGTCGCAGAGCCAGTTGGCCAAGCTGCTGTCCGACGACGGGCTGAGCGTCACCCAGGCGACGCTCTCCCGGGACCTCGACGAGCTGAACGCGGTGAAGATCCGCAACACCGACGGCGACCTGATCTACGCGGTGCCGAGCGAGGGGGGTTTCCGGACCCCCCGGGCGCCGCTGGGGGAGTCGGCGAAGGAGGAGCGGATGCGGCGGCTGTCGCAGGAGCTGCTGATCTCCGCGGAGGCTTCGGCGAATCTCGTGGTGCTGCGGACTCCTCCGGGGGCTGCGCAGTTCTTGGCGTCGGCGATTGATCAGGCCGAGCTGCATGACATCTTGGGGACCATTGCCGGTGATGACACGTTGATGCTGATCAGCCGGAACCCCACGGGGGGACAGGCGCTGGCCGAGCATCTGTTGCGGTTGGCTCAGAACGGGCACTAGCGGTTGTCTGTTGGGTGCGGGTGCGTGGGGGCTGGTCGCGCAGTTCCCCGCGCCCCTAAAAGCAGAACACTCACCCGAGTCGAGCTGCGAGGCCCCCTGTACACCTGACCTCGTCGCCCGCTGTGATCAGTAGTGCCTCCACGTCCGGCAGGCTCTCCAGCCATGCCAGGCCCTCACGCGAGCCCATCGCGAAGGCTGCCGTCGCCCAGCAGTCCGCCCAGGTCAGGGTCGGGGCCACTACCGTCACCGCAACCAGATCCGTGACCGCTGAGCGGCCCGTTCTGGGGTCGACTATGTGGGCGCCCCGCTCGGCCGTGCCCGACGTGGCCACCGCCAGCTCCGCCGCGCCCGCCGCCGAGACCACCGCCGCCAGGCCGCCCGGGCGGAGAGGGTCCGATACCCCTACCCGCCACGGGCGTTCGGGGCCCGGTACGCCCAGCAGCTGTACGTCTCCGCCGCCGTTGACGCTGACGCCTGTCGCGCCCGACTCGGCGACCCGGCGGGCCGCGCGTTCCGTCGCCCAGCCCTTGACGATGCCCGTCGGGTCGAGGCGGCCCTCGTAGCGCGTGCTGAACCAACCGTCGCTCAACCGCTCGGCCTCGGCGCCGAGTTCGAGGATCTCGGCCACCTCGGGGTCGCAGTCGTCGATCGTCAGCTCACCGCGGGCCAGGCGGGAGACCTGGCTGTCGTCGCGGTAGGTGCTGAACACCTCGTTCACGCGGTGCAGTCCTGCCACCGCCTCCCGCAGTGCCGTCTGTACGGCAAGGGGTTCCCCGCCACGGACGTCGAAGGAGAAGACCGTCCCCATGACCTCCTCCGCGTGACGTACCGCGGCGGGAGCTTGTGCCGGCTCTGCCACCGTGTCAGCCACCGGCCTGGTCCAGCGCCGACTGGAGCGACTTCTTGTAGCCCTCGCTGGTGTAGGTGGCCCCGGAGACCGAGTCGATGTCCGCGCTGCCGGCCGCCACGGCCTCCTGGTTGAGCTTCGGGATGGACAGCGCCGTCTTCTGGTCGCTGGTCCCGCCCTTCGGCGCCTGCACCGCCTCGGCGTTGGTGACCTTGCCGCCGCTGACCGTGATACGGACCTGGACCGGGCCGTACTGGGTCTGGGAGACCGCGCCGGTGACCGTCTTGGCGGCCGCCTCGGCGCTGCCGCCCGCCGTCTGGGACGGCTGGGCCGACGGCTGCGCCTGGGAGGCGGCGTTCGCCTTGTCGATCGCCGACTGGAGCGACTTCTTGTAGCCCTCGCTGGTGTAGGTCGCCCCGGACACCGTGTCGATCTGCGGGCTCTGCTTGGTGACCACGGCCTGGTTGAGCTTCGGAACGGACAGGGCGGTCTTCGCGTCGCTCTCGCCGCCCTTGGGCGCCTGGACCGCCTCGGACTTGGTGATCTTGTTGCCGCTGACGGTGATCCGGACCTGGACCGGACCGTACTGGGTCTGGACCACGTCCCCGGTGACGGTGCCGCCGGCGGCCGCCCCGGCACCGCCCTGGGCCGACTCCTGGGCCGCCGCCGTCTGTTGTGGGAGCGTGCCGCCCGCCTGGGCGGACGCCGGGTCCGAGGATGGCTTCAGCGACAGCATCAGCACGACACCGGAGACGGTGGCGGCGGTCGCGAGCACGACTCGACGGACGGGGTGAGACTTCCTCATCGCTTCAACAGCTCCTGGATTCCCGTCGCTCACATCTCGAACGACTCGTGATGGATGCGGCGGGCGGGCACACCCGCGCCGCGCAGTGCTTCGAACACGGACTGCGCGAAGCCGTTCGGCCCGCACATGAACACGTCGTGCTTGTCGATGTCGGGGAGTTTGCGCTGCAGGGACTCCGCGGAGATGTCCGGGCGCTCCCCGTCCGGGCTGTTCACCGCGTACATCAGCCGGGCGCCGCGCTCCTCCGCGATGGCGGCGAGCTCGTCCCACAGGGCCAGATCCTGGGTGGTGTTGGCCCGGTACAGCAGGGTGATGTCACCGGCCGCGCCCGGCAGCGTCTCGAACAGGGCCCGCATCGGCGTGATACCGACACCGCCGGCCACCAGCAGCACCTTGCCGCGGCTGCGGCGCTGGGCGGTCATCGCGCCGTAGGGTCCTTCGGCCCACACCTTGGTACCGGGCACCAGCTCCCGCAGCCGCTCGCTGTGGTCGCCGATCGCCTTCACCGTGATCCGCAGCATGCCCGGCCGGGGCGCCGCCGACAGCGAGTACGGGTGCGAACTGAACCGCATCCCCGGCGCGAGGAACCGCCAGCGGAAGAACTGGCCCGCCTCCGCGCCCATCCGGTGCAGCTTGCGCCCGCCGATCAGCACCGACACCACGCCGGGGGTCTCCTCGACGACGGCCTCGACATACATGCGGTGACGCAGGTTGAGCCGGATCGGCGTGAGGATCCGGTACCAGACGACCAGCGCGGTGACCGTGCCGTACAGCCCGTACCAGACGGTCTTGGCGACCGGCTCGACCGCGAAGTCGTTGCCGGTGGTCAGCTGGTGCCAGAAGGTCAGAAAGACCGCCGCGTACGTCAGCAGGTGCACGTGGTACCAGGTGTCGTACGGAATCAGGCGGCGCACCCCGCCGATCGAGATCAGCCCGATCAAGAACAGCAGACCGGTGCCGATGGCCGCCTTGCCCATGTCCGGCAGCTGGTTGATGGAGTCCATCGTCTGCTGGACGATGTCGCCGAGGCCCTTGCCGGCCTGGAGGGCGTAGCCCCACATGATCAGGAAGACGTGGGCGACGACCAGACAGAGCGTGTAGCGGCCGCTCATCGCGTGCCAGCGGGCGACCCGGTCGGAGCCTACCCGGCGCTCCAGCGCGGGCACCCGGGCCATCTGCAGCACCACGAGCGCCATGAGATACCCGGCCAGCAGACCGGTGATGCGACCGGCGTTGAGGATCTTGCTGTTGTCGTCGGCCACGGACGGCGTGTTGTGCCACCACAGCCACAGCACACCAACTGCCCCCGCCCATACGGCGAGCAGCAGGACGGTCGCCGGGGAACGGCGCGGGCGGATGCGGCGCATCGTCTGGCGGCGGGCGGCGCGGCCGCCTGCGAGCGTGGTGGTCACGTTTCCTCCGGGGACGGGGGCAAGGGGGGTGGGCGTGGGTCCCTTGGTCCTCAGATACGTGCCGTGACGCCGGTGTGTTCAGCTGCCCGCGGAGTCCAGCGCTGACTGGAGTGACTGGCGGTAACCGTCGCTCGTGTAGGTGGCCCCCGAGACCGTGTCGATGTCCGCGCTCTGCGCTTCCAGGGCCTCGGTGCGCAGCCGGGGGATCGCATAGCTGTTGATCTCCTGATCCCGGGGGTTGTCCGTCGGGTAGGTGACCGCCGTGACCTCGGTGAGTCTGCTGTTCTTGATGGTGATGCGGACCTGGACCGGCCCCCAGCGGGTCTGGATCGTGTCGCCGGTGACGGTCTTCGTACCGGTGGTGGCAGACCCGGTGCCGCTCGACGCGCTCGCACCGCCGGAGGGCGCGGGCAGCGCCAGCGCGGCCGCCGGGGACGTGTGCGGCTTCAGCGACAGCAACAGCACCATCCCGGAGACGGTCGCGGCACTCGCCAGCACGATCCGGCGCAGCGGGCGGTTCTTCTTCAACGCGTGCACGTGTGAGGCCTCACAGCTCGAAGGATTCGTGGTGGATACGGCGATCCGGAACTCCCGCGGCGCGCAGCTCCTCGTACAGCTCCTGGGCGAAGCCGTGCGGTCCGCAGAGGTAGACGTCGTGCCCGGCCAGGTCGGGGACGGTCGCGCGCAGCGAGTCGGCGGTGATGCGTGGCCGCTGTCCGTCGGGCCCGTTGAGCACGTAGTGCACCCTCGCCCCGCGCCACCGGGCGACGGACTCCAACTCCCCGCCCAGCGCCAGGTCTTCCACCGTGCGGGCCCGGTACAGGAGGGTGACCTCGCCCGGCAGCGTCTCGAACAGTGCCCGCAGCGGGGTGACACCGACCCCGCCCGCGATCAGCAGCGCCTTCGACGAGGTCTGCCGGTCCCCGGTCAGCGAGCCGTACGGCCCCTCCGCCCACACGCGCGTGCCGGGCCGCAGCAACGCCACGGCCGTACTGTGGTCGCCGAGCGCCTTGACCGTGATCCGCATACGGTCGGATCGGGGCGGCGCCGACAGGGAGTACGGCGTCGAGGTCCACCGCAGTCCCTCGGCGAGGAACCGCCAGCGGAAGAACTGCCCGGACCGCACGCCGAGTTGGTCCAGGTCCCGCCCGCCGACGACGACGGACCACACGCCCCGCGCCTCCTGGTGCACCGACTCCACCCGCAGCTTGTGCCGCAGGTTCAGCCGCACCGGGGCGAGGACCCGGAACCACAGCACCAGGGCGGCCACGCCCAGGTACAGCGCGTACCAGGCGGCCGTGGCCACGGCGTTCCCGCTGAGGTCGTTGCCCAGGGCCAGTTGGTGGCCGAAGGCGAGGAACACGGCCGCGTACGTGAGGAGATGGACGTAGTACCAGAACTCGTGGCCGGTCCGGCGGCGCACCGCACGCGCCGAGGTGATCCCGACCGCGAGGAGGATCACCGTGCCTGCGGTCGCCTTGAGCATCTCCGGATAGTCCAGGACCACGGTCACCGTCTCGTGCCACAGCGAGGCACTGTCCTGGGCCGCGTATCCGGAGAGGATCAGTCCGATGTGCGCGAGCAGCAGACAGACCGTGTAGCGGCCGGCCATCGCGTGCCACCGGGCCACCCGGTCCGAGCCGACCCGCTCCTCCAGCAGCGGGACCCGCGCCATCAGACCCACCAGCACCGCGCAGGAGTACCCGCACAGCAGCCCGGCGATCCGTCCGGCCCCGGTCAGCCACCCCGCCGTACCGACCACGGAACCGGTGTCCGCCCACCACAGCGCGATCACGGCCGCGGCCCCGCCCCACAGCAGGGCGAGCAGCGGCCCTGCCGGGGAGCGCCGGGTCGCGAGCGGCACGGGCGGTGCCTGCCGCTCGTACAGGGTGGTCATGAGTACGTCCTCTCTGCCGTCAGGGACGCAACTGTGCGGGCCGAAGCTCTCAGCCCGCTCTGAACCGGCGTCCCGCAGAGTGGACTCAGAGGAAACTCAGAGCTTTCCGAGGCCCTCGCAGCCCCGGCCAGGGGTGATCCTGGAGGGGACATGAACACCGCCCGCTCCGGCCGCCCCGCCCTCACCCGCCCCGACGGCACCCCGTTGCGCGTCCTCGTCGTCGACGACGACCCGGATCTCGCCGAGGTCCTCTCCGGCGCCCTGCGCTACGAGGGCTGGCAGATCCGCACGGCCGGCGACGGTGCCTCGGCGCTGGCCGCGGCCAGGGAGCTGCTGCCCGATGCCGTGGTCCTGGACGTGATGCTCCCGGACACCGACGGCTTCGCGGTCCTGCGCGCCCTGCACACCGTGAAGGCGGACGTCTGCGTGCTCTTCCTGACCGCCCGGGACGCCGTCGAGGACCGCATCAAGGGCATCACCGCGGGCGGCGACGACTACGTCACCAAGCCGTTCAGCCTGGAGGAGGTCGTGGCCCGGCTGCGTGGACTGCTGCGCCGCGCGGGCATGGCCCGGCAGCTCGACGAGGGCCCCCGGCTGACCGTCGGCGACCTGGTCATGGACGAGGAGGCCCGCGAGGTCACCCGCGGCGGCGAGCTGATCGAGCTGTCCCCGACCGAGTTCGAGCTGCTGCGCTTCCTGATGCGCAACCCGCGCCGGGTGCTCAGCAAGACGCAGATCCTCGACCGGGTGTGGTCCTACGACTTCGGCGGCCGCGCCCATGTCGTGGAGCTGTACATCTCGTATCTGCGCAAGAAGGTGGACGCGGGTCGCGAGCCGATGATCCACACCGTGCGCGGGGCCGGGTACGTGATCAAACCGGTGACGTCATGAGGATCCCGCGGCCGCGCACACTGCGGGCCCGGCTCACCCTCGGCCTGGTGGTGCTGCTGGCGGTGAGCTGCGCCGCCGTGGGGGTGGCCGCCGTGGTGGAGCTGAACGGCTTCCTCACCAGCCGGCTCGACGAGCAGCTGGCCGAGGCCGGGAACAGGTTCGCGGTCAGCCTGGAACACAAGGGGGAGCCGGCGGCGAAGAACGATCACGACGGCGACGAGCACGGCGACACCCGCCGCCAGGCCACCGGCACCTTCGGCGCCCGGCTGGTCGACGGCACCGTCACCAACGCCGCGGTCGTCCGCTCCACCGGCACCCTGAACGTCGACCTCACCGCCGCCGACCGGAAACGGCTCGCCGCGATCCCCGCCGACGGCCGGGGCCACAGCGTCGACCTCTCCGCCCTGGACGACTACCGCGTGATCGCCTCCGAGGGCCTGGACGGCGACGTCCTGATCACCGGCCTGCCCCTGGAGCCCGTCGAAGCCGCCGTTCACCGCCTCGAACTGGTTGCCGGGATCGTCCTCGCGGCCGCCCTCACGGCCGCCGGGGTCGCGGGCGCCCTCTGGGTGCGCTGGTCCCTGCGCCCGCTCAGCCGGGTCGCCGCCACCGCCACGCGGGTCAGCGAACTCCCGCTGGCCAGCGGAGAGGTGGCCCTGCCGCCCCGCGCCCCCGAGTCCGACCCGCGCAGTGAGGTGGGCCGGGTCGCCGGCGCCTTCAACCGCATGCTCGGTCATGTCGAGGACGCCCTCACCAAACGCCACGCCAGCGAGGAACGGCTGCGCAGCTTCGCCGCCGACGCCAGTCACGAACTGCGCACCCCGGTCGCCTCGGTACGCGGCCACGCCGAACTCGCTCTGCTGCACCCCGGCCCGGTCCCGCCCGAGATCACCCGAGCCCTGGAACGCATCGCCGCCGAGTCGACCCGCATGGGCGCGATGGTCGACGACCTGCTCCTCCTGGCCCGCCTGGACGCGGGCCGTCCGCTGGAGTCCCGGCCCGTCGACCTCACCCACCTGGTCCTGGACGCGGTGACGGACGCGAGGGCGGTGAGCCCCGACCACCGCTGGTCCATGGACCTCCCCGAGAATCCCGTGACGGTGCGGGGCGACGCACACCGCCTCCACCAGGTCCTGGCCAACCTCCTGTCCAACGCATGCCTGCACACCCCTGTCGGCACCAAGGTGACGGTGACCCTGGAGGCCGAGGGCGAGGGAGCCACACTGAAGGTCCACGACGACGGCCCCGGCATCCCCGAGGACATCCAGCCAGGCGTCTTCGAACGCTTCACCCGCGCCGACCGCCGCACCAAGGCGGAGACCGGAGGAGCGGGCCTGGGCCTGTCGATCGTCGCGGCGGTGGTGGAGGCGCACGGGGGCAACATGGCGATGGAGAGCAGACCGGGATCGACGGTCTTCACCGTCCGGTTCAGCAGCGCGTGATCGCCGTACGCCCGTACCGTCCCGCCGGATGGCTCAGACCGTGGACGGCGGCAGCGGCAGCGGCAGCCCGGGCAGTCCGTCCAGGCTCGTGGCGATGTGCTCCTTCTTGGTGAAGTACGCGCTGAGCGAAGTGTCGTCCTCGCGCGCGAACCGCTTGGCGTGCAGCTCGCGGTCGCTCTCGTACGCCATGTACGGGACCGCGTAACCGCAGGAGTCGCGGATCAGTTCGGCCGTCACGACGATGATCGCCCGCAGCCCGTGCTCGGCCGGATCGATGTCCGGGAAGTGGGAGAGCAGCTCCTTGAAACGCGGGTCGTCCCGGAAGA
The DNA here is from genome assembly GCF_044903305.1 of Streptomyces sp. NPDC019531. Lineage (NCBI taxonomy): Bacteria > Bacillati > Actinomycetota > Actinomycetes > Kitasatosporales > Streptomycetaceae > Streptomyces > Streptomyces sp. NPDC019531. Next base: position 153,643 of record NZ_JBJDQL010000015.1, read on the forward strand.
CCGGCTCACCGCGCCCGTGCACCCGGACGATGTTGGGCGGCCCCTGGAACGCGCACTACATGAGCGTGATCCGGCCGTTCTCCCGCAGATGCGCCACGGTCTCGGCGTTGGAGCCGGCGAAGTCGAGGTAGGCCAGGGTGAGTTCGTCGAGGATCGCGAAGGAACCGCGCAGCCCCTTGGGGGAGAGGTTGACCGTGCCGTCGCCCGACAGGGGGGCGGACGCGGTGAAGAAGAGGGGCTGCGCCTCGATGAACGTGCGGAGCCGGCCGTCTATGCGCTCATAGGTCTTTCCCATGTCCAACGATTATGAGTGCGGGCCTTTCGCCTGTCTAAGGAATTCGGGCGTCCACTTGAGCGGAGACTCAGGCGGACGCCCATGGCCGCCCCGGCCGGCGCTCACACGGGGCGGCCACAGCACCTGTCACGTCACTGGGTGACTGTGCAGGTGGCCAGGGAGTCCAGGCCCTGCGGCTTCTCCGCGGTGCGGCCGATGGAGATGGCGATGCGGTCGATGGTCGACTTCCGCTTGTCGGCCAGCGGGCCGAGGATCGCGTTCTGGACGAAGTTCGGTCCGCCCTGGCCGACCGTGTCGACGAGCCGCTTGTTCGCCTCGGCGATCTGCGTGTCGAGCAGCGCCAGGTTGCGGTCCACCTCGGCCTGCGCGGTGGCGGGGATCGCGGGCAGCTGCGAGGCCACGTCGGGGCAGGAGATCGCGCCCTCCGCGGCCGCGTCACCGGTGTCGCCCGTGTCTCCGGCATTGCCGGTGTCCTCGGCGCCGGCCGCCTCCGAGGCGGTCTCGCTCGGGGTGGCAGTCGCCTCCTCACCGGCTCCGGCCTCCTCGCCGGCGCCCGCTTCCTCGCCCGTGTCGGCCGCGCCGCCGGCGTTGAGGGTGCAGGGGGCCAGCGCGTCCAGGCCCTGCGGCTTGTCGGCCGTACGGCCGATCGCCGTGGCGATGCGGTTGACCGTCGCGATCCGCTTGTCCTCCAGCGGGCCGAGGATGGCGTTCTGGACGAAGTTGGCCCCGCCCTGGCCGACGGTGTCGATCAGCCGCTGGTTGGCCTCGTCGATCTGGGTCTGGAGCAGGGCCAGGTTGCGGTCGACCTCGGCCTGCGCGGTGGCCGGGATCTCCGGCAGCTGGGAGGCCACGTCCGGGCAGGTGATACTGCCGGGGTCGGCCAGCGTGCGGGCGGTGGAGGTGCTGCTCTTGGAGGTCTCCCCGGCGAGGGCGGTACCGGCGACGATGGCCCCGGTCAGTGCCACGGCGGCGGCGCCGCCGATGATCGCCACGCGGCGCTTGTTGTACTTCGGAAGAGCCCTGGACATGCGGATGCCTCACTCGGGGTCGGGAAGTGGTCTGCGTCTACAAACGCGGCGCCTGCGTTCGGCGAGGAATACGAGCAAGCGGTTTCCGGTGTTCAAAGGACCGCAAATTCTTCACCGACCCGGGCTCGGATTGACGAATCATGCAGGACTCTGCATAATCATGCATAAGGTTGAGTGCAGCGGTGAGGAGCAACGCAAGTGAGCAGCAACAGCGGTGACGTCCGGCTCTGGGGCGGCCGGTTCGCCGACGGCCCCGCCGAGGCCCTGGCGAAGCTGTCCGCGTCCGTCCACTTCGACTGGCGGCTCGCGCCGTACGACATCGCCGGTTCGCGCGCTCACGCGCGCGTGCTGCACAAGGCGGGCCTGCTGAGCGAGGACGAGCTCCAGCGCATGATCGCCGGACTCGACCAGCTGGAGGCCGACGTGGCCGACGGCTCCTTCGTGGGCACGATCGCCGACGAGGACTGCCACACCGCCCTGGAGCGGGGTCTGCTGGAGCGCGTCGGCCCCGACCTCGGCGGCAAACTGCGCGCAGGCCGCTCCCGCAACGACCAGATCGCGACCCTCTTCCGCATGTATCTGCGGGACCACGCCCGGATCATCGGCGGCCTGATCGCCGAACTCCAGGACGCCCTGGTCGGCCTGGCGGAGGCCCACCCGGACGTCGCGATGCCCGGCCGCACCCACCTCCAGCACGCCCAGCCGGTCCTGTTCGCGCACCACGTCCTGGCGCACGTCCAGTCCCTGTCCCGGGACGCGGAGCGACTGCGCCAGTGGGACGAGCGCACGGCGGTGTCGCCGTACGGCTCGGGTGCCCTGGCGGGCTCCTCCCTGGGCCTCGACCCGGAGGCGGTGGCGAAGGACCTCGGCTTCGAGCACGGCAGCGTGGGCAACTCGATCGACGGCACGGCGTCCCGTGACTTCGTGGCGGAGTTCGCCTTCATCACTGCGATGATCGGCGTGAACCTCTCCCGGATCGCCGAGGAGATCATCATCTGGAACACGAAGGAGTTCTCCTTCGTGACCCTGCACGACGCGTTCTCCACCGGCTCGTCGATCATGCCGCAGAAGAAGAACCCGGACATCGCGGAGCTGGCCCGCGGCAAGAGCGGCCGCATGATCGGCAACCTGACGGGCCTGATGGCCACGCTCAAGGCCCTTCCCCTCGCCTACAACCGCGATCTCCAGGAGGACAAGGAGCCGGTCTTCGACTCCTGCGACCAGCTTGAGGTCCTGCTCCCCGCCTTCACCGGCATGATGGCGACCCTCACGGTCAACCGCGAGCGGATGGAGGAACTGGCCCCGGCCGGCTTCTCGCTCGCCACCGACATCGCCGAGTGGCTGGTCAAGCAGGGCGTCCCCTTCCGTGTCGCCCACGAGGTGGCCGGCGAGTGCGTCAAGGCGGCAGAGGCCGAGGGCAAGGAACTGAACGACCTGACGGACGACCAGTTCGCCAAGATCAGCGCCCACCTGACCCCGGAGGTCCGCACCGTCCTGAACGTCCCGGGCGCCCTGGCCTCCAGGAACGGCAGGGGCGGCACGGCCCCGAGCGCGGTGGCGATCCAGCTGGCGGAAGTGAAGACGGACCTGGCGGCTCAACACGAGTGGGCAGAACGCCGTTAAGAGGCGCGGGGCTGCATCGATCTGCGGCTCCGCCGCGCGGGCGCGACAAGCCACGACGCCGCGGCACCCGCCAGCGCACCGCACAACTCATCCCCTGAGGCGAAGGGCATCCCGAGTTACGTTGTCGGTATGCCCTTCGCCCGCCTTGCCACAGCCACCACCCCCACCTGCCACATCGGACTGGGCCTCGCCGCAATCGCCCGCCCCGGCTACATCAACCTGGGCCGAGACGAGGACCTCGGAGAGAACCGCAGCGTAGAAGCGCTCCGCACCCGCACCCACGAACTCCTCGACGCCGCCTACTTCCAGGGCGTCCGCTACTTCGACGTGGCCCGCTCCTACGGCCGCTCCGAGGAGTTCCTCGCAGACTGGCTCCACAAGAACCCCGGTATCGACGACGTGGTCATCGGCAGTAAATGGGGTTACACCTACACCGCCGACTGGACCATCGACGCCGAGAAGCACGAGGTCAAGGACCACAGCGTCCAGACGTACGACCGTCAGCGCGCCGAGACCGCCGAGCTGCTCGGCGACCGCCTGGACCTCTACCAGATCCACTCGGTGACCCCGGACAGCCCGGCCCTCACCGACAAGGAACTCCACGCGAGGCTCGCGGAGTCGGCCGCCCAGGGCACCACCATCGGCTTCTCCACCAGCGGCCCGGCCCAGGCCGACGCCATCCGCGCCGCGCTGGAAGTGACCGTCGACGGCGAGCCCCTCTTCCGTACCGTCCAGTCGACGTACAACGCCCTGGAGACCTCGGCCGCCCCCGCCCTCGCCGAGGCCCACGACGCGGGCCTCACAGTGATCGTCAAGGAGGGGATGGCCAACGGCAGGCTCGCCGAGGCGTACGCCCCGGACGCCCTGAAGGCCGTAGCCGAAGAAACGTCTCTTGGCTGTGACTCGGTGGCCCTCGCGCTCGTCCTCAGGCAGCCCTGGGCCGGAGTGGTCCTGTCCGGAGCCGCCACGACCAATCAGCTTGCCTCCAACCTCCACGCCGCCGTGGTCGACCTGGACGACGAACAGCTGGCCCGGCTCGCGGAGCTGGTGGAGGACCCGCAGGTCTACTGGGAGCGGCGGGGGCAGCTGCCCTGGCACTGACGAAAGCCCGGCCGACGAGGGTAGGTGAGACGCCTGTACCTCGTGTGAGACGTGAATGTCTCACACGAGGTACTCTTGTCTCATGGCTGTCGATCGTGATCACGTGCTGCGCAGTGCCGCGGCCCTCCTGACCCGCAAATCCACCTCGACCATGGACGAGGTCGCCAAGGCCGCGGGGATCAGCAGGGCCACGCTGCACCGCCACTTCTCGGGACGGGACGCGCTCGTCCGGGCGCTGGAGTTGCTCGGTATCGCGGAGTGCGAGGCCGCGCTCGACGCCGCCCGCCTGGACGAGGCGCCGGCGAGCGAAGCGGTACGGCGTCTGGTGCGCGAGATCGAGCCCGCGGCCGGCCTCCTCGCCTTCCTCTACACGGAGAACCAGCTGTTCGAGGGTGAGGAGCAGAACGACGGCTGGGCCCGGATCGACGCCCGCATCTCCGCACTGTTCCGGCGCGGCCAGCAGAACGGCGAGTTCCGCATCGACCTGACGCCCGCCTGGCTCACCGAGGCCCTGTTCGGCCTGCTTGCCTCCGCCGCCTGGATGGTGCAGAGCGGCAAGGGCGCCCCCAAGGACTTCCACCACATGACCGTCGAGCTGTTGCTCGGCGGCGCACTGCGTCATTCCGAACAACCGAGAGAGGAATCATGACCAGCACCCTGCAGCCGGCGACCACGACCGAGGCGGTGAAGCGCCAGGGCCGTTGGCTCGCGCTGTCCGTCCTGGTGCTCGCCGTGCTGCTGGTGGCCGTCGACGCAACCGTCCTCGGCCTCGCGACCCCGTACATCAGCGAGGACCTGAGGCCGACCGGCACCCAGCTCCTGTGGATCGGTGACGTCTACTCGTTCGTCATCGCGGGCCTGCTGGTGTCGATGGGCAGCCTCGGCGACCGCATCGGCCGCAAGCGGATCCTGCTGATCGGCGCGACGGCGTTCGGCGCGATGTCGATCCTCAACGCCTATGCCACGACACCGGAGTTGATGATCCTGGCGCGGGCGCTGCTCGGCGTCGCCGGTGCGACCCTCATGCCCGCCACCCTGGCCCTGATCCGCAACCTCTTCCACGACCCGCGCGAACGCAGCCTCGCCGTCGGCATCTGGGGCGCGACCGCCTCCGCCGGCACGGCCATCGGCCCCATCGTCGGCGGTTTCCTCCTCGAACACTTCTGGTGGGGCTCGGTCTTCCTGATCAACCTGCCGGTGATGGCGGTCCTGGTCCTCGTCGGCATCAGGCTGCTGCCGGAGTCACGCAACCCGAACCCGGGCCCGTGGGACATGGTCAGCGTCGCGCTGTCCCTGGTCGGCGTGATCGCCGTCGTCTACGCCGTCAAGGAGGCCGCGACCCACGGCCTCACGTGGGAGACGTTCACCGCGGGCCTCCTGGGCGGAGCGGCCCTGTACGGCTTCGTCCGCCGCCAACTCGCCCTCCCGGCCCCCCTCCTGGACATGCGCCTCTTCCGCAACCGCGGCTTCAGCGGCGCCGTCCTGGCCGACCTGCTGACCATCCTCGGCCTCTCGGGCCTGGTCTTCTTCCTCTCCCAGTACCTGCAACTGGTCCAGGGCAGGGGCCCGCTGGAGGCGGGCCTGGCCGAAGTCCCGGCGGCGGTGGGCGCGGTGGCGGCGGGGTTGGTCGCGGGTACGGTGGCGCGCCGCTACTCGGTGCGCGCGGTGGTCTCCGGCGGCCTGGCTGCCATCGGTCTGGCCCTGGCCTCACTGACCCTGCTCGACCAGTCCACGGGCTACCCGATGCTGGGGACTGCCCTCTTGGGCGTGGGCATAGGTGCAGGCTTCTCGTTCACGGTGACGGCCGACGTGATCCTGTCGAGCGTCCCGAAGGAACAGGCAGGCGCGGCATCGGCGGTCTCCGAAACGGCGTACGAGCTGGGCGCGGCCCTGGGCATCGCGGTACTGGGCTCGATCGTGACAGGCGTGTACCGCGGCTTCGCGGCCCCGGCGGGAACCCCGGAAGGCGCACACGAGTCGTTGGGCGGTGCGGTGGCGGCGGCGTCCGGGATGCCGTCGAACACAGCTCAGGACCTGCTGTCGTCAGCGCGAGAGGCCTTCGTCGACGGCCTCACCATCGCCGCGGGAGCAGGAGCAGCGGTCCTGCTCGCAACGGCAGCGGCAGCCTGGTTCATGCTGAAGAACCAACGGTTGGACAAGGGCATTTAGGGGCGCGGGGCTGTATTGATATGCGGCTCCGCCGCGCGGGCGCGAGAAGCCCCGCGCACCCGCACCCGACAACGAACCCTCAGGCAGCCTTCGCCTTGGTCGCGTACATGTCCACGTACTCCTGCCCGGACAACCGCATGACCTCGGCCATCACCGAGTCCGTCACCGCCCGCAGCACATACCGATCCCGGCCCATCCCGTCGTACCGAGAGAACTCCATCGCCTCACCGAACCGAACCGTGACCCGCCCCGGCCGGGGCATCCCCGCCCCGCCCGGCTGCAACTTGTCCGTGCCGATCACCGCGAAGGGGACGACAGGCGCCCCCGTCATCAGCGTCAGCCGGGCGATACCCGTACGCCCCCGGTACAGCCGTCCGTCGGGCGACCGCGTCCCCTCGGGGTAGATCCCGAAGACCTTCCCCTCCTCAAGGACCCGCCGCCCGGTCATCAGCGCGGCCACGCCACCCCGACCGCCGTCACGGTCCACCGGGATCATGCCGACTCCGGTGAAGAACCAGGCCATCAGCTTGCCCTTGAGGGTCTGCCCGGTGACGTACTCGTCCTTGCCGATGAAGAACACCTGCCGGTCGCACACCAGCGGAAGGATCAACGAGTCGATGAAGGTCAGGTGGTTGCCGGCCAGGATGACCGGACCGTCGCCCGGAATGTGCTCCACGCCCTCCACCTGTGGGCGGAACATCAGGCGCATGATCGGTCCGAGCACTGCCTTGACGAGCGTGAAGCGGGACAACGGGCCCTCCGGTGTCAAGTGAACGGCGAGGGAAACTGTATGAGTCTGTGCAGGTGAGGACATTACTCGCGGCGCGAGGGATCGTGCACATCGAGCGCCGCGGGTTCACCGAGGTCTTACGCACTGTTGACACTTGTTTACCTGCGGTGCGGCACCGTCGCGGGCCGGAAACCCGGGCGGAACGATGTGACGGAGGTCGCCCCGAACCACGCGTACCCCGGCCTACCGCCATGAAGCCGACGTGTCGTCAGACATCTGTTCCCATACGACATCCCGAGTCACCCGCTTGTTCCGCCCGAGGTCTCCCGTCCGTCATGGACACGCACCTACGATCGGCCCGCATCGAAGCGGCGACGGCAGGAGGGGTCCACATGGGTTCGCAGGACGAGCAGGCGGGCAGCACCGGACGGCGGGCACTTCTCGGGGCCGCGATGTTCGGCGCCGGGGGAGCGGTCCTGGGCCTTTCCGGTACGGCGAGAGCAGCCGAGGCCGGATCCGCCGGACATGGCGGCGGCGGGCTGAAGAGCCTGCCCGTGCCGACGATCATCGGCCACCGGGGCGCCAGCGGCTACCGCCCCGAGCACACCTTCGGCTCCTACCAGCTCGCCCTCGACCTGGGTGCCGACATCGTCGAGGCCGGTGACCTCGTCCCCACCAAGGACGGTCATCTGGTCTGCCGCCACGAGCCGGAGATCGGCGGGACGACCGACGTCGCCGACCACAAGGAGTTCGCCGACCGCAAGAAGACCAAGGTCCTGGACGGCGTCTCCACCACCGGCTGGTTCACCGAGGACTTCACGCTCGCCGAGCTGAAGACGCTCCGCGCGATCGAGCGCATCCCGGCGAACCGCCCGCACAACACGCTCTACAACGGCCGCTGGGAGATCCCCACCTTCGAGGAGGTCCTGAAGTGGCAGGACGAGCAGACCCGCAAGCGCGGCAAGCAGGTGTGGATCTACCCCGAGACCAAGCACCCCACCTACTTCCGGAAGCTCGGCCTGGGTCTTGAGGGGCGGGTCGCCAAGCTCCTGCACAAGCACGGCAAGGACAGGCGGAACTCCCCGGTCATCCTGCAGTCCTTCGAGCCGACCAGCATCCAGCGCCTGAACAAGCTGGTCGACAACCCCCTCGTCGTACTGCTGTCCGCCGCGACCACCCGCCCCTGGGACTTCGTCGAGTCGGGCGACCCGCGTACCGTCGCCGACCTGATCACGCCCAAGGGCCTGAGGGAGATCGCCGGCTACGCCCAGGGCATCGGCCCGACCCTCGACCTGGTCATCACGAAGAAGGCGGACGGCAGCCTCGACCAGGAGACCACCCTGGTCGCCGACGCGCACAAGGTCGGGCTGATCCTGCACCCCTACACCATGCGCAACGAGAACCCCTTCCTGCCGACGGAATACCGCAAGGGCACGGACGCGGACGCCTACGGAGACGCCTTCGGCGCCTTCAAGAGGTACTTCGCCACCGGTATCGACGGCGTCTTCACCGACAACGCGGACACCGGCGTCCTCGCCCGCCAGGACTTCGTCAACGGCTGAGCCGCCGGCCCCCGATCGGGGTGACTTACGGCCGCCCGGGCAACCCAGAACCCGGGCGGCCGTGTCGTACCGCATATGACGCCCGACCTGGTCACCACCCTGCGCCCGCTGCTCACCGCCGAGGCCTCCGCGGAGGCACACGCCACCGATACGGAACCGGCCGACCTGGAGCAGGCGGTCTGGCTCCGCCTCCTGGAACACCTGGAGACGCAGGGCCCACCCGTCGATCCGCCTGGCTGGCTCCGCCGCGCCGTCCGCTCCGAGTCCCGCCGCACCCGTCGTACGACCCGCCGCGAACGGCCGTACGACACCGAACCCGTGGCCGACGACGACCGCACCCCCGAGCAGCTCGCCCTCGCCGCGGCCCGCCGCAGGGCCCTGCACGACGCGGTGCGCCGACTGCCCGGCCGCTGCCCCTCCCTCATGGCCGCCCTGCTCTCCCCGAGGGACCTCACCTACCGGGAGATCGCGGGGGAGTTGGGTATCTCACAGGGCAGTCTCGGTCCGGAACGTTCCAGATGCCTGGGATGTCTGCGACGACTGCTTGCACCGGAGGTTGCGACACGCCGAACGCGGGGATAGGAGTGGGGGACGACAGGCGATCAGGTGAGCGGGAGGCGTGCGCACATGGGCATGAGCGTGACCATCTCTGCGGCGGCCGAGCAGGACGCGGAGCAGATCTTCAGGCTGCAGTACCTGTGCTTCCAGAGTGAGGCGGCGCTGTACGGCAACTACCGCATCGATCCGCTGGTCCAGAGCCTGGACTCGGTCCGTGCGGAGGTGGTCTCGGACTGCGTCTTCGTGGCCCGCCTGGGCGAAGAGGTGGTCGGCTCGGTCCGCGGCCGCGTCACCGAGGACGGCTCGGCCGCCATCGGCAAACTCTGCGTTCACCCCCGCCTCCAGGGCCATGGAATCGGCGCCAGGCTTCTGCGGGCAGCCGAATCGGCCCTGGCCGAAGAGCGGGGGGCAACGAGCTTCCGCCTCTTCACCGGCCACCGCAGCGAGGGCAACCTCCGCCTCTACCGCAAGGTCGGCTACCAGACGGTGGGCACGTCGGAGGGTGCGGACGGAGTCCCGATGATCGTCCTGGAGAAGCCCGCGGGCACATACGCAGCTACGGCTTGAGTTTTTGTCTCCAGGGGCGCGGGGCTGTGTCGATGTGCGGCTCCGCCGCGCGGGCGCGATCAGCCACATACGGCCGGATGCCGCCCACACGACCTCAGGCGGCATCCCCCTTAGGCGCACCTTTCCGCAACCAATAAATGGCGGAAAGCGGCAAGAGCACAGGGATGAAGAGATACCCGATCCCGAAGTCCGACCAGACCGTGGCATCCGGAAACGCAGAGGGCTCCACCAGTGTCCACGTGCCGACGGTCAGCACACCCAACAGCTCAACGACGCAGCACACCAGCGCCGCCTTACGCGCAGTCTCGCCACCCCGCACCAACGAGTACGTGATGAACCCGTAGACCACACCGGCCACCGCGGACAGCGAGTACGCCAGTGGCGCCCGGTCGAACTCGGTGGAGATCTGCACCGCCGACCGCGACACCGCCCCGACCACCATCACGCCGTACAGCCAGACGAGCAGCGTCCCCGGCCCACTGGTCAACCGTCGGCTCACGTCAGCTTCCCCAGATGTCATAGAGCCGCACCTCCAGAACGGCCAGCACCACACCGCCGGCGGCAACCGTCGCCGACCCCCACCGCGTCCGCTCCGCGAGCGACATGAACCCCGCCGCCGGCACACACGCGAACGCCCCCAGCAGATAGGCGACGAAGATCGTCGTACCCTCCTCCGGCTTCTCGCCCCGCCCGAGCTGGACGACCCCGATCACCAACTGGACCAGGGCCAGCACCGACACCACGGCCATCCCGATGAAGTGCCAGTCCTTGGTCGGCTGGTCACGGTACGCGGCCCAGCCGCACCAGGCGGCCAGCAGCAGCGCGGCGACGCCGGTCACCAGCGTCAGGGCATCAAACATGCGGCGAGCCTATTACGGTTCAAAAGGCCTGATGCGGCCGCCCCCGCCGCGCACCGTAGGGTCGAGGACATGAAGATCCATGCCGAAGCCCTCCTGTTCGACAACGACGGAACCCTGGTCTCCTCCCTCGAATCCGTCCATCGCTGCTGGACGCGCTGGGCCGAGGAGTTCGACATCACCGCCGAGGCCTTCGCGAGGGTCGAACTTCACGGCCGCCCGGCCGTCGAGATAGCCGCCGACCTGCTCCCCGCCGACCTCGTACCGGCGGCCCTCGCGCGGATCGAGCAGCTGGAGGTGGAGGACGTACCCAACGGCGGGGTCCAACTGCTGCCCGGCACCAAGGCCTTTCTCGACTCCCTCCCCGCCGACCGCTGGGCCGTCGCCACCTCCGCCACCCGTCGTCTCGCCGAGGCCCGCCTCGAAGCGGTCGGCATCCTGCCCAAGACGCTGGTCACCGCCGACGACGTCACCCGCGGCAAGCCCGACCCGGAGCCCTATCTGCTCGCCGCCCGCGAACTAGGCGTCGACCCGGCACGCTGTGTCGTCTTCGAAGACGCTCCCGCGGGCCTCCGCGCGGGCCGTGCCGCCGGCATGACCACCGTGGCATTGACCACAACGCACCAGGCCCACGAGCTCGACGCCGACCTCGTGGTCGAGGACCTGTCGGCCCTGTCGGCACTGGTCACCGCCGGGACCGTGGAGATCTCCGTCCGGAGCTGACACCTGTCCACCGCTGTCCGTCATACGGACAGCGGGTTCTTGGTCGTTCCCATGGGTCTGCTTTACTGATCGCATGACCACGACGAGCTGCCGCACCCCTGCGACCGAGGCGACCATGACGCCCGGTGCTCGTTGTATGTGTCGAATGTGCGCCTGCTAGAGGGCCCCCGCACCACCCCCTGAGCCTCGCGCCCCGAAGCGAGCCGCCCCGGCATGTCCGTACGCCGTGACCGCCGTACGTGACCCATGTGCCCGCGCACGACTTCTCTCCCGTACCAGGGCACACCCACGCCCGCGTACTCGACAGTGACGGAAACCCAGTGATCACGACCTCAGGCCTCACGAAGGTCTACCGCTCACGCGGTCGCGAGATCACCGCCCTCGACGGCGTCGATCTCCATGTCCGCGAAGGCGAGGTGTACGGCGTCATCGGCCAGTCCGGCGCCGGCAAGTCCTCGCTCATCCGCTGCGTCAACCTGCTGGAGCGCCCCACCGCCGGCACGGTGACCATCGCCGGCCAGGACCTCACCGCCCTCGCGGGGCGCGGCCCCCGGGCCGGCAAGGAGCTGCGGCACGCGCGCAGCCGTATCGGCATGGTCTTCCAGCACTTCAACCTGCTCTCCTCCCGGACCGTCCAGGACAACGTCGAGCTGCCGCTCGAAATCCTCGGCACCTCCGGCAGGGAGCGCTCCCGGAAGGCACGCGAACTCCTCGACCTCGTCGGGCTCGCCGACAAGGCCAAGGCGTACCCCGCCCAACTCTCCGGCGGCCAGAAGCAGCGTGTCGGCATCGCCCGCGCCCTGGCCGGCGACCCCAAGGTGCTCCTGTCCGACGAGGCCACCAGCGCCCTCGACCCGGAGACCACCCGCTCGATCCTCCAGCTGCTGCGCGACCTGAACCGGCAGCTGGGACTCACCGTCCTGCTCATCACCCACGAGATGGACGTCGTGAAGTCGATCTGCGACTCGGCCGCCCTCATGGAGAACGGGCGCATCGTCGAGTCCGGCACGGTCAGCGAGCTGCTCGCGACCCCCGGCTCCGAGCTGGCCTCCGCGCTCTTCCCCGTCGGCGGCGAGGTCACCGGCGAGGACCGGACCGTCCTCGACGTCACCTTCCAGGGCGAGGCCGCCACCCAGCCCGTCATCTCCCAGCTCTCGCGCACCTACAACATCGACATATCGATCCTCGGTGCCGCCATCGACACCGTCGGCGGCCTCCAGGTCGGCCGGATGCGCATCGAACTCCCCGGCCGCTACGAGGACAACGTGGTGCCGGTCGGCTTCCTGCGCGAACAGGGCCTCCAGATCGACGTCGTCGGTGAGCCGCAGCTGGTGAAGGAAGGTGTCCAGTGACCTGGACTGATTTTTCGACGAGGCAGCCCCTGCTGGAGCAGGCGTGTTGGGACACCCTCTACATGGTCGGCTGGTCCACGCTCATCGCCGTCGTGGGCGGCCTTCCGCTCGGCGTCCTCCTCGTCCTCACCGACCGGGGCGGTCTGCTCCAGAACATCGTCGCGAACAAGGTCATCGGGCAGGTCGTGAACGTCGCCCGATCGATGCCGTTCATCATCCTGATGGTCGCGCTGATGGGCTTCACCCGCTCGATCACCGGCACGACCATCGGCCGCGAGGCAGCCATCGTGCCGCTCGCCATCGGCGCGATCCCGTTCTTCGCGCGTCTCGTCGAGACGGCTGTCCGCGAAGTGGACGGCGGGCTCGTCGAGGCCGTGCAGTCGATGGGCGGCAACACCTGGACGATCGTCCGCAAGGTGCTCGTGCCGGAGTCCCTGCCGTCCCTCATCGCCAGCACCACGACCACGATCGTCGCCCTCATCGGCTACTCCGCGATGGCAGGCACGGTCGGCGCCGGCGGCCTCGGCGACATCGCCATCCGCTACGGCTACCAACGCTTCGAGACCCAGCTCATGTGGATCACCGTCGCGATCCTCGCCGTTGTCATCTCGCTCATCCAGTTCGCCGGCGACTACGCGGCCCGCTCGCTGCACCGTCGCGGCGGACGCTCGGGGCCGGCGCCGAAACTGCGGCTGCTGAAGGCCGCCACGGCGGACACCAAGACCGTCTGAGACACCCCGGATCCTCCCGTGCACCCCTTCACGGGATCGCCGCACCCAAAAGGAAAGGCACTTTTCGTGCGTAACACCGCAAAGCTCACCACCGCCGTCCTCGCCGCCGGAGCCCTCACCCTCGGGCTCTCCGCCTGCGGTTCGTCCGGCTCGGACTCCGCCTCGGACACCAGCGGACCGCTGGTCGTCGCCGCGAGCCCCACCCCGCACGCCGAGATCCTGAACTACGTCAAGGAGAACCTCGCGAAGAAGGCCGGGCTCGACCTGGAGGTCAAGGAGTTCCAGGACTACATCGTGCCGAACACGGCGACCGAGGACGGCTCGGTGGACGCCAACTACTTCCAGAACCAGCCGTACCTCGACGACTTCAACAAGAAGCGCGGCACGCACATCGTGCCCGTCGTCACGGTGCATCTGGAGCCGCTCGGCCTCTACTCCCACAAGGTGAAGAGCGCCGACGCCCTGAAGAGCGGCGCGACCGTCGCCGTCCCGAACGACGCCGTCAACGAGGCCCGCGCCCTGAAGCTGCTCGCCGCCAACGGGCTGATCACGCTCAAGGACGGCGCCGGCAGCGAGGCGACCCCGCAGGACATCACCAAGAACCCGAGGAACCTCAAGTTCAAGGAGGTCGAGGCGGCCCAGACCGTGCGCTCCCTCGACGACGTGGACGCGGCGGTCGTCAACGGCAACTACGCCATCTCCGCCGACCTCAAGCCGGCCGAGGACGCCCTCGTCCTGGAGTCCGCGAAGAACAGCCCCTACGGCAACTTCCTGGCGGTCAAGGAGGGCAACGAGGACGACCCGCGTGTGAAGAAGCTCGCCAAGCTGCTCACCTCCGCCGAGGTCAAGAAGTTCATCGAGGACAAGTACGCCGGCTCCGTCATCGCGTCCTTCTGAGCGGCACGGGGTTACCGGCGCGTATACGACGTATCGCCACGCACGGGGTCCACACGGTCACGAGGTGTGGACCCCGCGGTGCGGTTCGCTGCTTTCATGCTGCATGCTGGACAGTTCGCAGGCCCTCAGGTTTTCCGACGGTTACGGAGTGGCGCATGACTGGCTTCCCCAACATCTCCATCAGCACGGAGCGGTTGGTGCTGCGCCCCCTCGACGAGGACGACGTACCCGCGCTGGCCGCGATGATGAACGACGAGCAGGTCGGGGCCTGGACCGACGTTCCCCAGCCGTACGGCGAGGACCGGGCGCGCGGCTGGATCACCGAGTACGCGCCGGCCGAGCGGGCGGCGGGGCGCGGACTCGACCTCGCCGTCACGGAGTTCCTCACCCAGCGCCTGGTCGGCATCGTCCAGCTCACCAAGGCCGACTGGCGTGTGCGCGCCACCGAGCTGTCGTACATCGTCGCCCCGTGGGCCCGTGGCGAGGGCTATGCCTCCGAAGCCGCCCTCGCCACCGCCCAGTGGCTGTTCACCGACCAGAAGTTCGAGCGGATCGAGCTGCGCACCGCGGCTGACAACACCGCCTCCCAGCAGGTCGCGCAGAAGATCGGCTGTATCAGCGAGGGCGTCCTGCGGAACGCCTGCATAGCGCATGTCCGCGCCGAGGACGGCACCTGGAGCGACGTCCGCACCGACTTCATCGTGTGGAGCCTGCTGCCCGAGGACATCGACGGCGCCGACGAGCAACTGGCGGACACGGGCGACTTCACGACGTACTCCGAATGGAACTGACCGGCTTCGGACCGAGGTCGGCGAAAGCGCTTCTTCGTCGTACCGGGTACCCTCCCGACGACCACCTGCGCACACCCCTGGAGACTGAGACACGATGGCCGACCGGGTCACGGTGATCGGCTGGGACGGCTCGCCGCTGACCGCCGCGGCACGCTCCGCCCTCGGCGCCGCCACGCTGGTGGCGGGCGCCGCCCACCACCTGGCGCTCCCCGAGGTGCCGCCCACCGCCGAACGCATCCGCCTCGGCAGTGTCGCCCTCGCCGCCCGCCGCATCACCGGCCACCGCGGCACCGCGGTCGTGCTCGCCGACGGCGATCCCGGGTTCTTCGGAGTCGTACGGGCCCTGCGCGCACCCGAGTTCGGCCTGGAGGTCGAGGTCGTCCCCGGCGTCTCCTCGGTCGCCGCCGCCTTCGCCCGTGCCGGTATGCCCTGGGACGACGCCCAGGTGGTCGTCGCACACCGCCGCACCCTCCGACGCGCGGTGAATGTGTGCCGAGCCCACACCAAGGTCGCCGTCCTGACCTCGCCCGGCGCAGGGCCCGCCGAACTCGGCCTGCTGATGGAGGGCGTCCACCGCACCTTCGTCATCTGCGAGGAACTCGGCACCGACCGCGAACAGGTCACCGTCGTCACCTCCGACAAGGCCGCTGACCACACCTGGCGCGACCCCAACCTCGTCATCGTCATCGGCGGCACCGCCGCCGTGACGGAGGACGGCGGATGGATCGCGGGGCGCGACCCGGCCGCCGCGCCGCGCGGCTGGACACTGCCCGCCGAGTCCTACGGCGGTCTCATGGGCGAAGGCGAGCTGGAACCGCTGCGCGCGGCCCAACTCGTCCGGCTGGGACCGCGCGTCGGCGACCTGGTGTGGGACATCGGCTGCGGCAGCGGTGCCTTCGCCACCGAGGCCGCCCGGGCCGGGGCCGCCGTCATCGCCGTCGACCGCGACATGCGGGCCTGCGAGCGCACCGAGTCCAACGCGCGCGCCTTCGGAGTCCAGGTCCAGATCGTCTACGGCACCGCCCCGCACGTCCTGGAGAACCTCCCCGAACCGGACGTCGTCCGCGTCGGCGGCGGGGGAGTGGCCGTGGTCTCCGCGGTCGCCGACCGGCGCCCACAGCGGATCGTCGCCCACGCGGCCACCCGCGACGAGGCCGAACTCGTCGGCCGGGACCTCACCGAACACGGCTACCGCGTCGAGTGCGCCCTCCTCCAGTCCGTCGAACTCGACACCAGGGCCTGGGCGGAGACAGAACGGAGTGTCGCGTTCCTGCTCAGCGGGGTTCTTTCGGACCGCACGGCCTGACACCGCCGGTCGTTGCTTCGCCGTCCCCGTGATCCTGTTGTCGTACTGCGCGCGGTAGGCTGGCCGACCGTTGTACCGCACCGGGTGACTCGGCATTCGTTCGTCAATGTCCGGAAAGCGCGCCCGTTTTGGGGTGGGTGTGGTACGGCAGAACCGGAGGACGCGCAACGTGGCGCAGTCCACAGCGGACCGTCGCGGATCAACCTGTCGCGACGGAGCAACGGCCGGGACAATGCCAGTTAATGGCTTTGTCGTCTTTCTCGGCGGGCCGTTCGTGCCGCTGGGCACGCACGCTCGTTCTTCACTACGGGGGGCGGTCGGTGCGCCGTCCCCGGTGAGCTGGTTGTAGAAGCACTAACCGATGGGCGAGGGGTACGCATGACCGACACCGGCCAGGTTCCGGGCGACGGGCTGCCGGAGAACGCAGGCATGGTGGAACAGCCGGGCGTCCCCACGCCGGGTGCGTACACCTACCTCTCCGAGACCACCGCCGAGGACGAAGACCTGTTGTTGCTGCCGGGCGCCCAGAGCCCCTGGGGCAACGAGGTCGCCCCACCGGCGCCGGAGCCGGTCGTCGAGACCGTCCACGAGCCGGGACCGCACGAGATGTCCGGCCGCGACAGCGGTGCGCACGACCTCAGCGCGGTCCGTACGCCCCAGCTGCAGGCCCCCTCGATGCCGATCCCGCCCATCACCCCTCGTCGGCCCCTGCACCTCGGGCCGCCGATCCCCGACACCTCCGCCAGCCCGGTCCGCTCCCTCGCGGACCGCGGCCCCGCGGGCGTTCCGGTACGGCAGCCCGGTCCGGCCCTGGCCACCGGTCCCGAGTACTACGACGCCTCGCAGCCGCAGGGCGCGGTCCCGTGGGGCGCCCCCGCCCAGGCCGCCGTCCAGACGCCGGTGAGCACGGTGGCCCAGGCTGCCGAAACGGTTGTTCCAGCCCAGGAGCCGGCGGGCGCGGCACAGGCGACGATGGCCCGCCTCGCCTCCGAGACGGAGGCCGCGGGGTACGAGGTTCCCGTGACCCCGGTGGCGGATGCCGGGCAGGTTCCGGAGGGCGGGTACGCCCCGGAGGCCGTGGAGGTTCCGGTCGCCGACGTGGGTCAGGTTCTGGGTGACGGGGCTCAGGTCCTGGGTGACGGCTCCGGGGCGGGCGGGGTTCCGACCGTCGAGGGCGAGCCCGCTCCTGTCGCCGGTGCCGACCTCGGCGCCGGGCAGGTGCAGGGGGACGGTGTCCTGCCCCATGCGGTTCAGATCGTGAGCGGTGAGGTCGCCCCAGCCGCCGAAGGCGACTTGGACCCGGGGCTGGACCTGGTGGACGGATCGGTGCCCGACGCGGCTCAGGTCCCCGATGCCGGCCCTGCCGTGGACAGCGCGCAGGGCGTCGCGGAAGCCGTCGACGACGCGCAGGCGCCGGGCACTGGTCCCGTCGCCGAAGCCGCCGAAGCCGCCGATGCCGCCGATGCCGCCGAAGCGGAGACGGTTGCTGCTCCGGGCGAGGTCGACGCCGCCGAAGCCGTACCGGTGGCAGAGGACGGGCAGACCTACGAGGCGGCTGAGCCCGTGCCCGCCGCCGCCCTGGAGGAACCCGCGCCCGAGGCCGTGCCTGTCGTGGAGACTCCCGAGCCGGCCACCTACGCCGAGAGCATCGTGCCCGCAGGCGAGAGCGAGGCCCTCGTGCCCGAGGCGGAGATCGTGGGCGCCGAGCCGGCCATGGACGGCGAGGCTTCCGCGACTGACATCGCCCAGCCCGCCGAGGACACCGCGCCGGAAGAGGTCGTCGCCCAGGACGTGCCCGTCGTGTCGGAGGACGGCGACGCTCAGGACGCCGACGCATCACAGGAAGCCCTCGCCGCTCCGGAAGCCGCCGCGCCGCCCGTCGAGGAGACCGTCACCCCGGACGTCTCCGAAGCCGTCACTCCGCCGGAGCCCGAGCAGGCTGCGGAGGCGACGGACGAAGCCACCGCGACCAGCGAGGTCGACGCCGCCGCTCCCGCCGAGGCCGACTCGGACACCATGGTTCCCGAGCCGCTCGCCGCGCAGGAAGCCGCCCCCGTCGAGCAGGCGGCACCGGCGCCGGAGCAGGCCCAGGAACCCGCCCCGGCACCCCAGCGCGTCGAGGCACCGCAGGGCCCCGTCGGCGGGCCGCTCCTCGTGGACGCGGCGGTCGCCACCCTCGCCCAGGAGGCGCCGGAGCCCGTCGCGGCGGACGCGGACGACACCGGCGTACAGCCGACCGCGGTACAGCCGCCGGACCCGGCGGTCACTCCGAACCAGCCCCCGCAGGGCCCCCAGTCCCCGGCCCCCCAGCCGCTCGCCGCCGAACTCCCCGACGCCCAGCCCCAGTTCGCGTTCCCCGGCAGCGCCGAGGCTCCCGCTGTACTGCCCTCCGCTGTGCCCCTGGAGCCCCAACCGGACCAGCCTCTGGGCGAGTTCGTGCCGGTGGACGGCTCGGTGCCGACCACCCCGCATCTCGCGCCGACCCCGCCGCACCCCCTGTCGGTCCCCACGGACGAGAGGGAGGAACCCGTGGTCCCGGCCCCGCGCGAGGCCGACGGCGCCCCCGAACTCGTACAGCAGGCGGACGACCTGGACACCAGGGCGGCCGATCAGGAAGACCAGGAAGTACCGGAAGAAGCGAGCACGGCAGCCGTGGAGGAAAGACAACAGTCCACAGGCCCCGCCGCGCCCGCCTACGACGACGCCGAGCGCGAGGCCGTGCTCAAGGTCATGCGTGAGCGCCGTGACATCCGCAACGGCTTCCGCAGTGACCCGATCCCGCACGAGGTGTTGCTCCGCGTGCTGGAGGCCGCGCACACGGCCCCGTCCGTCGGCCACTCGCAGCCCTGGGACTTCGTCGTCATCCGCTCCGCCGAGACGCGTGCCGCGATGCAGGACCTGGCCCAGCGCCAGCGCGAGGCGTACGCCAAGTCTCTGCCCAAGGGCCGGGCGAAGCAGTTCAAGGAACTGAAGATCGAGGCCATCCTCGAAACCCCGGTGAACATCGTCGTCACCGCCGACCCGACCCGCGGCGGCCGCCACACCCTCGGCCGGCACACCCAGCCGCAGATGGCCCCGTACTCCGCCGCGCTCGCCGTCGAGAACCTCTGGCTCGCCGCCCGCGCCGAGGGCCTCGGCGTCGGCTGGGTCAGCTTCTTCGACGAGCGGGAGATGGTCCGCGCGCTCGGCCTGCCCGAGCACCTCGAAGTCATCGCCTACCTGTGCGTCGGGTACGTCGACGAGTTCCCGGACGAGCCCGAACTGATGCAGGCCGGCTGGTCCAAGCGCCGCCCCCTGTCCTGGGTCGTGCACGAGGAGACGTACGGCCGTCGCGCCCTGCCCGGCGAGGAGCCGCACGACCTGCTGGGCGAGACCGTCGCCCAGATCCGCCCGCTGGACGCCAAGGCGCTCGGCGAGGCCTGGGAGCGGCAGAAGCGGATGACGAAGCCGGCCGGCGCGCTCGGCATGCTGGAGATCATCTCCGCGCAGTTGTCCGGGCTTTCGCGGCAGTGCCCGCCGCCGATCCCGGAGCCCGCGGCCGTCGCGATCTTCGCCGGTGACCACGGCGTGCACGCCCAGGGCGTCACCCCCTGGCCGCAGGAGGTGACCGCCCAGATGGTCGCCAACTTCCTCGGCGGCGGGGCCGTTTGCAACGCCTTCGCCGGTCAGGTGGGCGCCGAGGTGTGTGTGGTGGACGTCGGTGTGGCGTCCGAACTCCCGGCCACGCCCGGCCTGTTGCCCCGCAAGGTTCGGGCGGGCACCTCCGACATGACCACCGGTCCCGCGATGACCCGCGAGGAGGCCAAGCAGGCCATCGAGGTGGGCATCGAGACCGCCCGCGACCTGGTCGCGGCCGGCAACAAGGCACTCCTCACCGGTGAGATGGGCATCGCGAACACCACCGCTTCCGCTGCCCTGATCTCGGTGTTCACGGACACCGACCCCGCCGAGGTCACCGGCCGTGGCACCGGCATCAACGACGAGACCCTGGCCCGCAAGACCGAGGTCGTCCGCCGCGCGATCGAAGTCCACCAGCCTGACCCCGCCGACCCGATCGGCGTGCTGTCGGCGATCGGCGGCTTCGAACACGCGGCGATGGTCGGTCTGCTCCTGGGCGGTGCCTCCCTGCGCACCCCGGTCATCCTGGACGGCGTCAGCGCGGGCGCCGCCGCCCTGGTCGCCCGCGCCATCGCCCCCGAGGTCCTCGCGGCCTGTATCGCGGGCCACCGCAGTGCGGAACCCGGCCACGTGGCAGCCCTGAACAAACTCGGCCTCCGCCCCCTGGTCGACCTCGACCTCCGCCTCGGCGAGGGCACGGGCGCGTTGCTGGCCCTGCCGCTGGTCCAGAGCACGGCCCGGGCGATGCACGAGGTGGCGACGTTCGACTCCGCCGGGGTGACAGAGAAGTAGGACCTGAGCGAGGGACTCGGGGACGCGCTGTCTCCGAGTCCCTTCGCACGTGAGTCCGTGCCCGGCAAGCAGGCCCAGCCACCGGACACCTGCGCCGCCCGCCCCACCCACCCCGTAAAATCCGCACGTCAGGGCCACTGCACCGCCGTACAGAGGAGCCGCCCCTCATGGCCGAGAACCCCGCCTACCCCGTAGGCCTCCGCCTCACCGACCGCAAGGTCGTCGTCCTCGGCGGCGGCCAGGTGGCCCAGCGCCGCCTCCCGGCCCTGATCGCGGCAGGCGCGGACATTCTCCTCGTATCCCCCTCGGCGACCCCCTCCGTAGAGGCGATGGCGCACGCGGGTGAGATCACCTGGGCACAGCGGCCGTACCGGGAAGGCGACCTCGAAGACGCCTGGTACGCCCTCATCGCCACGGGTGACACGGACGCGAACACCCGTGCCTCCGCCGAAGCGGAGCGGCACCGTGTATGGTGCGTCCGCTCCGACGACGCCGACGCCGCCACCGCCTGGACCCCGGCGACGGGCCACAGCGAGGGCGTCACGGTCGCCGTCCTCACCACGAGGGTGAAGGGCCGCGACCCCCGCCACACCGCCGCCATCCGGGACGCGGTCGTGGAGGGCCTCCGCGACGGCACCCTCGTCGCCCCCCACCACCGCACCCGCACCCCCGGTGTCGCCCTGGTCGGCGGCGGCCCCGGCGACCCGGACCTGATCACCGTCCGCGGCCGCCGCCTCCTCGCCGAGGCCGATGTCGTCATCGCCGACCGCCTCGGTCCCCGCGACCTCCTCGCCGAGCTCCCGCCGCACGTCGAGGTGATCGACGCGGCGAAGATCCCGTACGGGCGTTTCATGGCCCAGGAGGCCATCAACAACGCCCTGATCGAACACGCCAGGCAGGGCAAGTCGGTCGTACGGCTGAAGGGCGGCGACCCCTATGTCTTCGGCCGCGGCATGGAGGAGCTGCACGCCCTCGCCGAGGCCGGCATCCCCTGCACCGTCGTCCCCGGCATCTCCAGTTCCATCTCGGTCCCGGGCGCGGCCGGCATCCCGGTCACCCACCGCGGGGTTGCACATGAGTTCACGGTCGTCAGCGGTCATGTCGCCCCCGACGACGAGCGCTCCCTGGTCGACTGGCCGTCGCTCGCCAGGCTCACCGGCACCCTGGTGATCCTCATGGGCGTCGACAAGATCGGCCGGATCGCCGAGACCCTCGTGGCCCACGGCAAGTCGCCCGACACCCCGGTCGCCCTGGTCCAGGAGGGCACGACGGCCGCCCAGCGCCGGGTCGACGCCACCTTGGCGACGGTTGGTGAGGTGGTCGTCGCCCAGGACGTGAAGCCCCCGGCGGTCATCGTCGTCGGTGAGGTCGTGGCCGTGGGACCGCAGTCGCCGGCGCCACTGGCGTAACCCGGGGTAACACAGTCCGTTCCCAGCCGTTGGCACCGCACCCAGGACAAGGCAGTATCACCCTGTGGCCGATCTCATCACCGTCGAGGACCCCGACGACCCACGCCTGCACGACTACACGGGCCTGACCGACGTCGAACTGCGCCGCAAACGCGAACCCGCCGAGGGCCTCTTCATCGCCGAGGGCGAGAAGGTCATCCGGCGGGCGAAGGACGCGGGCTACGAGATGCGCTCCATGCTGCTGTCCGCCAAGTGGGTCGACGTCATGCGCGACGTCATCGACGAGCTCCCGGCCCCGGTGTACGCCGTCAGCCCGGAGCTCGCCGAACAGGTCACCGGCTACCACGTGCACCGCGGCGCGCTCGCCTCCATGCAGCGCAAACCCCTGCCCACGGCGGCCGAGCTCCTCCAGACCGCCCGCCGGGTGGTCGTCATGGAGTCGGTCAACGACCACACCAACATCGGCGCGATCTTCCGCTCGGCGGCGGCCCTGGGCATGGACGCGGTCCTGCTGTCCCCGGACTGCGCCGACCCCCTGTACCGCCGTAGCGTCAAGGTCTCGATGGGCGCGGTCTTCTCCGTCCCCTACGCCCGCCTCGACAGCTGGCCCAAGGGCCTGGAGTCGGTCCGCGAGGCCGGCTTCACCCTCCTCGCCCTCACCCCGGACGCCAAGGCCAAGACCCTCGACGAGGCCGCCCCGCACAGGATGGACCGGGTCGCCCTGATGCTCGGCGCCGAGGGCGACGGCCTGACCACCCAGGCCCTGGTCGCCGCCGACGAATGGGTCCGCATCCCGATGGCCCACGGCGTCGACTCCCTCAACGTGGGAGCGGCGGCAGCGGTCGCCTTCTACGCCGTGGCGACGGGGCGGCCACAGGGCTGAACGGCCCCGGTCGTGCCCACGGTCACGGCCGTCCCGGTGACGTGCTCAGTCCGTCCTGTCGCCGACCGACTGCATCGGCGGCTCGTGCTCCGGCGAAGTGCGTACCTGCCCCTGGTGCTGTTCCCGTACGACCCCGCTGTCGACGCCCAGTCCACGCGGCGGCCCCTGGCAGCCCTGGGCGGCGGCGATGGCGAGCGCCACGAGCAGGGTCACGACGACGAACACGAACAGACGCTGGCGCAGCAGGCGGGGGTTCGCGGGACGCAACCCCGTCTTGGTGTTCCTGGGCGCGGGCCGTCCGGTTCCGCTGCGCGGCGCGGGACGGCTTCCGCTCCCGGAGCGGGTCGTGTTCCGCGAGGACGCCGGGGCGGGGCGGGAGCCAGGACGGGAGGAGGGCACACCGTTGCCGCGCGGGGTGCTGCCGCCGCGCGAGGGGACTCCGCCCCGTGCGGGGGCCTGACCGCGGACCGGTCCGGTACCGCGTGCCGGAGGAGTCCCCGGGGAACTGGGCGTGCCGGACTGCCCCTGCGGACGCCGCTGCGTGGCCCGGTCCGGGTAGGTGTCGGCGATCCGTCCGGTGGGCCGGTCCGCCTCGCCGCCGCGCGGCCCGGGCGGACGCAGATCCGGCAGTCCCTGGGTCTCGCGGGCCGCGATCTCCTTGAGCCGCAGCGACAGTTGGAGCGTGCTCGGCCGCTCCTCGGGGTCCTTCGCCAGACAGGCGCGGATGAGGGGGGCCACCGCGTCGGGCACGCCGTGCAGCTGCGCCTCCTCGTGCACCACGCGGTACAGCATCACCTCGGAACTGCCGTGCCCGAAGGGCGAGTCGCCCATCGAGGCGTACGCCAGGGTCGCGCCCAGCGAGAACACGTCCGTGGCAGGAGTCACGGCCGCGCCGCGCACCTGCTCGGGCGCGAGGAAGCCGGGGGAGCCGACGGCGGTGCCGACGTGAGTGAGGGTGGAGGCTCCGGTCGCCCACGCGATGCCGAAGTCGATGATCCGGGGACCCTTGGGGGAGAGGAGGATGTTGGACGGCTTGAGGTCGCGGTGCACGACACCTGCCTCGTGCACGGCGACGAGCCCCTCCGAGAGGGCGGCGCCGATCGCGGCGACCTCGGCCGCGACCAGGGAGCCCTCGTCGGCGACCTTGTCGTGCAGGGAAGGGCCGGGCACGTACTGGGTGGCGAACCACGGCCGGTCCGCGTCCAGGTCCGCCGCGACGAGCCGTGCGGTGCACCCGCCGCGGATCCGCCGGGCGGCGGAGACCTCGCGCGCGAACCGTGACCGGAACTCCTGGTCCTCTGCGAGATCGGGCCGGATGACCTTCAGCGCGACCCGCTGTCCCTTGCGGTCGGAGCCCAGGTAGACGACGCCCATCCCGCCCGCGCCGAGCCGTCTGTGAAGCTTGAACGAGCCGACGACGCGCGGGTCCTCGCGCCTCAGGCGCATCATCGCCATGTTCATCCCCGCTGCCCGGTCCGTGTGACGAGCGACAGCTTACGTTTCCACGGGCCGCCGCGCGCAGAGGCCGCGCCCTCTCGTCCCGGTGGATTGTCAGTGCCGGGTGGGAGACTTGAGGGGTGGTCAGGGGATCGGCGGAGAGGGCGATTTCGCTGCGAGTGTGATTCCAACCACCCGTCGCAGAAGGGGGATTGAACCCGTGAAGGGTGATCGCGTGGAGATAGTCGTGGACGCAGGGGACACGACGCGCACGTACGAGGTGGTGGCGAGCAGGGCGGGCCGCCGGGTGGAGACGGCGGTACGACGAGGTGTCGTGGAAGTGAGCGAAGTCACGCGGAACGGCTCGGTGGTGCGGACGGCCCGTTTCATGGCGACGCGGGTGCTGGCGCTGGTCGAGCAGCCGGTGCCGCGGGAGGACAGCTCGGAGAAAGCGGGGCAGACCGGGCGGCCCCTCCGGGAAGACCCCGAGACCTAGGTCCTCGCCTCCACCCACGGGAGTACTCCGCTGGTCATGGCTCATCCTCGGGGAGGCCCGGCAATCGGTACGAGGGCATGACGTGCGGGGAGGCCGTGACGCCTAGATTTGAGGTCAAGCGGCGGGTGCAGCACTCGTCCCCCGAGGTCAGACACCCGCCGCTGCCAAAGACAACGTCAGAACGGTCAGGAGAGGGACCATGGCTCTTACGGCACCGCGGACACTGTCCCGCATGCAGAAGCCCCGCCGTACGGGCCGTCGCCACCCACTGGTGGCGACGCTCATGGCCCTTCCACTGGCGGTCCTGCTCCTCGTCGTCTTCGACGGCTGGGAGACAGTGACCACACAAGCGTCGTCCGTGGGAGTGATGCTGGGGCGCTGAGCGGCGACCTCAGGCCCGGAAGAGCGGTCCGGGCGGGGACATCCACCCATGAAACCCCGTGGGGACGGGGGTGCGGCGGACGGCAAAAATGCCGGCGCAGCTGGGGAGCTGCGCCGGCATTGCCATGTCCTGCGGTGGCCTGTGCGGGGTGGGTGGGGGCGGGCGTTTTGCGCAGTTCCCCGCGCCCCTATGTGCCTGCGGCGGCCTGTTTCGGTTCGGTGGGGGCTTGTGTAGCGCGTGCG
>NZ_JBJDQL010000016.1:0-166810 GCF_044903305.1 Streptomyces sp. NPDC019531
GGCCCCGACCCACCCACCGAACCGCAGGCATTCAGGGGCGCGGGGAACTGCGCAAAACGCCCGCCCCCACCAAGCCGCACCCGCACCGCACAGGCGCCGCAGGTTAGTGCGCGGCAGACTCCCAGTCGGAACCGTCCCCCACCGAAACCCCGAGCGGCACGCTCAGGTGCACCGCGTCCGCCATCTCCCGCCGCACGACCTCCTCCGCCGCCTCCCGCTCCCCCGGCGCGACCTCCAGCACGATTTCGTCGTGGACCTGGAGCAGCATGCGGGACGTGAGCTCCGCCTCCCGCAGCGCCCCGTCGACCTTGAGCATGGCGATCTTGACGATGTCCGCCGCCGTGCCCTGGATCGGCGCGTTGAGAGCCATCCGCTCGGCCGCCTCACGACGCTGCCGATTGTCGCTGTTGAGGTCAGGGAGGTAGCGCCGGCGCCCGAAGAGCGTCGCCGTGTACCCCGTCGCACGCGCCTCGTCGACCGCCCGGCGCAGATAGTCCCGCACCCCGCCGAACCGCTCGAAGTACGCGTCCATGAGAGCCCGCGCCTCACCGGCGTCGATGTTCAGCTGCTGGGACAGCCCGAAGGCCGACAGTCCGTACGCCAGCCCGTACGACATCGCCTTGATCTTGCGCCGCATCTCCGCGTCGACCGCCCCCGGCTCGACGGCGAACACCTGTGAGGCGGCGGTGGTGTGCAGGTCCTCCCCCGAGGTGAACGCCTCGATGAGCCCCTCGTCCTCGGACAGGTGGGCCATCACCCGCAGCTCGATCTGGCTGTAGTCCGCGGTCATCAGCGACTCGAACCCCTCGCCGACCACGAACCCACGCCGGATGGCCCGCCCCTCGTCCGTACGGACGGGGATGTTCTGGAGGTTCGGGTCGGTCGACGACAGACGCCCCGTCGCCGCGACCGTCTGGTTGAACGTGGTGTGGATGCGCCCGTCCGCCGCGACCGTCTTGATCAGGCCTTCCACGGTCACCCGCAGCTTGGCCTGCTCACGGTGGCGGAGCATGATCACCGGCAGCTCGTTGTCCGTCTGGGTGGCGAGCCAGGCCAGCGCGTCGGCGTCCGTCGTGTACCCGGTCTTGGTCTTCTTGGTCTTCGGCAGGCCCAGCTCGCCGAAGAGGACTTCCTGGAGCTGCTTGGGCGAGCCGAGGTTGAACTCGTGTCCGGCGGCCGCGTGGGCCTCCTTCACGGCCTGCTGGACCGCGCCGGCGAACATCTGCTCCATGGCCTCCAGGTGGGCCCGGTCGGCCGCGATGCCGTGCCGCTCCATACGGGCCAGCAGGGCGGACGTGGGCAGTTCCATGTCGCGCAGAAGATCCGCCGCGCCGACCTCCTCCAGGCGGCTCTCGAAGGCCGAGCCCAGATCGAGAACGGCGCGCGCCTGGATCATCAGCGCCTCGGCCTCGGCCCCGTCGTCCGCGCCGAAGGCGAGCTGCCCGTCGGCCGCGGCGGCGGGCGCCAGCTCCCGGCCCAGGTACTCCAGCGACAGCGCGTCCAGGTCGAAGGACCGACGGCCCGGCTTGACGAGGTACGCGGCGAGCGCGGTGTCCATGCCGACACCGGTGATGCTCCAGCCGTGCTCGGCGAAGACCCGCATGGCGCCCTTGGCGTTGTGCAGGACCTTGGGCCGGCCGGCGTCGGCGAGCCAGGCCGCCCACGCGGCCTCGTCGGCCTCGTCCAGCTGGGACGGGTCGAACCAGGCGGCAGCCCCGCCGGACGCGGCGAGCGCGACCTCGGCGACCGAGCCGGTGCCCAGAGCCCAGGTGTCGACGGTGGCCAGGCCGAGGGCCTGCTGTGTGCCGTGCTCGGCGAGCCAGCCGGCCAGCTCGCCGGTGCCGAGCACCTTGCCGTCCACCTCCACGCCCGCCGCGACGACCGGGGTGCCCTCGGCCTCCTCGGCGCCCGGGTCGACGGCCAGCAGCCGCTCCCGCAGGGAGGGGTTCCTGATCTCCAGGGTGTCGAGGATCATCGCGAGCGTCTTGCGGTCGTACGGCAGGCGCTCCAGGTCGGTGACCGTCTTCGGCAGCTCCACCGTGCGCACCATCTCGGTGAGGCGGCGGTTGAGCTTGACGGCCTCCAGGTGGTCGCGGAGGTTCTGCCCGGCCTTGCCCTTGACCTCCTCGACGCGCTCGACCAGCTCCGCGAACGAGCCGAACTGGTTGATCCACTTGGCCGCGGTCTTCTCGCCGACTCCGGGGATGCCCGGGAGGTTGTCGGACGGGTCGCCGCGCAGGGCCGCGAAGTCGGGGTACTGGGCGGGCGTCAGGCCGTACTTCTCGAACACCTTCTCCGGGGTGAACCGGGTCAGCTCGGAGACGCCCTTCGTCGGGTACAGCACGGTGGTGTGCTCGCTGACCAGCTGGAAGGAGTCCCGGTCACCGGTGACGATCAGCACCTCGAAGCCCTCGGCCTCGGCCTGGGTGGCGAGTGTGGCGATGACGTCGTCGGCCTCGAAGCCGTCGACCGCGAACCGCGAGACGTGCATCGCGTCGAGGACCTCGCCGATCAGCTCGACCTGGCCCTTGAACTCGTCCGGGGTCTTGGAGCGGTTGGCCTTGTACTCCGTGAACTCCTCGGAGCGCCAGGTCTTGCGGGACACGTCGAAGGCCACCGCGAAGTGGGTGGGGGCCTCGTCGCGCAGGGTGTTGGCCAGCATCGACGCGAAGCCGTAGATCGCGTTCGTCGGCTGGCCGGTCGCGGTGGTGAAGTTCTCCGCGGGCAGCGCGAAGAACGCGCGATAGGCCAGCGAGTGCCCGTCCATGAGCATCAGGCGCGGGCGACTGCCGCCGGGGCTGGTGTCGGTCTTCTTCGCTGCTGTCTCTGCCACGTCCCCGATCCTGCCACGCGCCACTGACACTCGGACGCCACGGTGGGTACGGCACCGCAGGGACGCACCGCGGTGGCTGATCGCCATGGCGGCGGAAAGAAGCGGTGGCTGATCGCCAGGCGGCGGAAAGAAGACGGAAGCGGTGCGGCCCGACCAACGCGACCGCAGCGACGCGCATCCGGCAGAACAGCGGCCACAGCGATGCATACCCGCAGAACAGCGACGCAGCGACGCACACCCGGCAGAAGTGGAGACGCGCACCCGGCGGAGAGCGCAAGCAGCACACCGCAACCAATGCTCACGCCCCTCCCCCAGCCCGGCGGCCATCGTTGTCAGCACCACGTGGGAGGATCGAAGACGTACCTCGCACGTGCAGGCGAAGGAGAGTGCGCGATGGCAACGAAGCCGCCCAAGGCGGACCCGGTTCAGGACGCACCGCAGGTCGCCGAGCCGAAGCACGCGGCGGCCGGCCTGCCGGCCATCGGTCACACCCTGCGTATCGCCCAGCAGCAGATGGGCGTGAAGCGCACCGCGCTGACGCTGCTGCGTGTGAACCAGAAGGACGGCTTCGACTGCCCGGGCTGTGCCTGGCCCGAGCCCGACCACCGGCACGCGGCGGAGTTCTGCGAGAACGGCGCGAAGGCGGTCGCCGAGGAAGCCACCCTGCGCCGGATCACCCCGGAGTTCTTCGCCGCGCACCCGGTCGCCGATCTCGCGACCAGGAGCGGTTACTGGCTGGGACAGCAGGGCCGGCTCACCCACCCCATGTACGTGCCCGAGGGCGGCACGCACTACGAGCCGGTGTCCTGGGAGCGCGCCTTCGACATCATCGCCGAGGAGATCGCCGCCCTCGACTCTCCCGACGAGTCGGTCTTCTACACCTCGGGACGCACCAGCAACGAGGCCGCGTTCCTCTACCAGCTCTTCGCCCGCGAGCTCGGCACGAACAACCTTCCGGACTGCTCCAACATGTGCCACGAGTCGTCCGGTTCGGCACTCAGCGAGACCATCGGCGTCGGCAAGGGCAGCGTCCTGCTCGACGACCTCTACAAGGCCGACCTGATCATCGTCGCCGGACAGAACCCGGGCACGAACCACCCCCGCATGCTCTCCGCCCTGGAGAAGGCCAAGGCCAACGGCGCGAAGATCATCAGCGTCAACCCGCTGCCCGAGGCCGGCCTGGAGCGCTTCAAGAACCCGCAGACCCCCCAGGGCATGCTCAAGGGCGCCGCGCTCACCGACCTGTTCCTGCAGATCCGCATCGGCGGCGACCAGGCACTGTTCCGCCTCCTCAACAAGCTGATCCTGGAGACGGAAGGCGCCGTCGACGAGGCCTTCGTCGCCGAACACACCCACGGCTACGAGGAGTTCGCGGCGGTGGCCCGCTCCGCCGACTGGGACGAGACACTCACCGCGACCGGCCTGTCCCAGCAGGAGATCGAGGAAACCCTCTCCATGGTCCTCGCCTCCGAGCGGACCATCGTCTGCTGGGCCATGGGCCTCACCCAGCACAAGCACTCCGTGCCGACCATCCGCGAGGTCGTCAATTTCCTTCTCCTGCGCGGCAACATCGGCCGCACCGGCGCCGGCGTCTGCCCGGTCCGCGGCCACTCCAACGTCCAGGGCGACCGCACCATGGGCATCTTCGAGCGCCCCGCGCCCGCCTTCCTGGACGCCCTGGAGAAGGAGTTCGGCTTCGCCCCGCCGCGCGAGCACGGCTTCGACGTCGTCCGCGCCATCCGCGCCCTGCGCGACGGCGAGGCCAAGGTCTTCTTCGCCATGGGAGGCAACTTCGTCTCCGCCTCCCCCGACACCGACGTCACCGAGGCGGCCATGCGCCGCGCCAGGCTGACCGTGCACGTGTCGACCAAGCTCAACCGCTCACACGCGGTCACGGGCGCGCGTGCCCTGATCCTGCCCACCCTGGGCCGCACCGAGCGCGACCTCCAGGTCGGCCCGAATGGGAAGAGCACAGAGCAGTTCGTGACCGTCGAGGACTCCATGGGCATGGTGCACGCCTCCCGGGGCCGCCTGGAGCCGGCAAGCGGACAACTGCTCTCCGAGCCCGCCATCGTGTGCCGGCTGGCCCGCCGAGTCCTAGGCGAGAACAGCGTCACCCCCTGGGAGGAGTTCGAGAAGGACTACGCCACCATCCGCGACCGCATCGCCCGCGTGATCCCCGGCTTCGAGGACTTCAACGCGCGCGTGGCGCAGCCCGGCGGCTTCACCCTGCCGCACGCCCCGCGCGACGAGCGCCGCTTCCCCACCGCCACCGGCAAGGCCAACTTCACCGCCGCGCCAGTCGAGTTCCCCGAACTGCCCGAGGGCCGGCTGCTGCTGCAGACACTGCGCTCGCACGACCAGTACAACACCACGATCTACGGCCTCGACGACCGCTACCGGGGCATCAAGAACGGCCGCCGGGTCGTCCTGGTCAACCCCGAGGACGCGCGCGAACTCCAGCTGGCCGACGGGTCGTACGTCGACCTCGTCAGCGAGTGGAAGGACGGGGTGGAACGCCGGGCGCCCGGGTTCCGGGTCGTGCACTACCCGACCGCGCGGGGATGCGCGGCCGCCTACTACCCCGAGACCAACGTCCTGGTGCCGCTGGACGCCACCGCCGACACCAGCAACACCCCGGCCAGCAAGTCCGTCGTCGTACGTCTGGAACAATCGGCAACCGACTGAGCGTTTGCTCAGCACAGCCAGTCGTAGCGACCATGACGAACGGAGCCCGGCCCCATGGGCGAGCAGCAGCACGTCACCTTCCCTCAGGAAGTCATCGACGAGTACGCCACCCTCGGCGTCGACCTCGTCGCCATGTTCTCCGCCGGACACCTGGGCACCCGCATGGGCGTCCAGATCATCGAGGCCTCCGCCGACCGGGTCGTCGGCACCATGCCCGTAGAGGGCAACACCCAGCCCTACGGCCTGCTGCACGGCGGCGCCTCGGCCGTGCTCGCCGAGACCCTCGGGTCCGTCGGCTCCATGCTGCACGCCGGAAGCTCGAAGATCGCCGTGGGCGTCGACCTGAACTGCACTCACCACCGGGGCGTGCGCTCGGGCCTGGTCACCGGAGTCGCCACACCGGTACACCGGGGGCGCTCCACCGCGACCTACGAAATCGTCATCAGCGACGAGGCGGAACAACGGGTCTGCACCGCCCGACTGACCTGCCTGCTGCGGGACACGCCCACCCGCTAGCCATACGCGCACACAGCGACTGGGCACCGGCCCCCGACTCCCCTACCGTTCTCCCATGACCGGCATCGGCCCCGTCGAACCCGTCAACTCACCCGAGACGGAGAAGAGTTACGACGTCATCGGCGCCGACGAGCCCCGGCTGACGGACCACTTGAGCACGCGATGGAAGAGGATGTCACCGCGGGCCCGCAGGACCACCCTCGCCACGACGGTGACCGCCCTGCTCGCGGCCGGAGTCCTCCTCCCCCACACCCTCTCGCAGAACCCTCCCCCCAAGCCCAAGGACACCCCCGTCCCCTGGCCCGCCAACGTCACCGCCTGGCGGTACCTCGGATCCGCCGACCTCCCCGAGACCCCCGGCACCCACCCCACCAGCGGACGCTTCCGATTCGCCGTCGACGTCCAACACGGGCCGCCCGTCACCCTCCAGGTCACCGGCGCCGCCTTCACCGGCCTCACCGCCCACGCCCTGCCCGAGGCCTTCACCGTGCACGCCGGCACCACACGGCGGGTCACCGTGGAGATAGCGGTATCCGATTGCTCGGGCCTGCCCCTGAATGCCGACCTACCCTTTCTCGACGTAACGCTGCGTAACACGCGCGCAATACAACACCACAGTTTCATCTTCGGCAGCGGGTACTCCCACGACCTTGCCGAGCTCATCCAGGGCGCCTGCGCTTCGACAGCACCGCCATCGACCGCACGGCCAAGCGGAAGTGCAGGTTCTCAAGATGCGGACTGAAAGGGAACTTAAAACGGCCGAGAGGCCTCTTCCCGCAGGCCCACCATCCACGACGTCATAACAAGAAAGTCACAAGCCCGCCCACAGCGATGCCCCTACCTGCAAACCGGGCTTAGAGTCACGGCCAGTCACCGCTCCATCGGGAGTTCGGTAAAGCGCGGGCACCAGTCGCACCCACAAGGGCGCGCGTGCCTGCGGAAAGGACTGATTGTGCGACGTTCCATGGTGATCCTGACCTCCGTCATGGCGACGGGGGCTCTCACACTCACCGCCTGCGGCTCCCGGGACGACAGTGGCGGCGACAGCAGCAACGGCGGCAACACCACCCTGACGATAGGCGTGGACGCCCCGCTGTCCGGCGAGAACTCCACGACCGGCCTCGGCATCCAGTACGGCGCCCAGATCGCCGTCGACGACGCCAACAAGAACAAGCTCGTCCCCGGCGTCACCTTCAAACTGAAGGCCTACGACGACAAGGCGCAGCCTGCCACCGGCCAGTCCAACGCCACCGCGATCACCGGCGACAAGACCGCCGTCGGCGCCGTCGGCCCCCTGAACTCCGGCGTCGCCCAGTCCATGCAGCAGGTGTTCGCCTCGGCCAACATGGCCGAGATCTCCCCCTCGAACACCAACCCCGAGCTCACCCAGGGCAAGAACTGGCAGACGGACAAGAAGCGGCCGTACAAGACGTACTTCCGCACCGCCACCACCGACGAGCTCCAGGGCAGCTTCGCCGCCGACTACGCGTACAACGGCCTCAAGAAGAAGACCGTCTTCGTCGTTGACGACAAGCAGACCTACGGCGCCGGCCTCGCGAAGATCTTCACCGAGCAGTTCAAGAAGCTCGGCGGCACGGTCGTCGGCACCGACCACGTCAACACCGGCGACAAGGACTTCGGCTCCCTCGTCACCAAGATCAAGACCTCCAAGGCCTCCCTGCTCTACTACGGCGGCCAGTACGACGAATCCGCCCTCATCACCAAGCAGATGAAGGACGGCGGAGTCAAGATCCCGCTCTTCGGCGGCGACGGCATGTTCGCCTCCACCTACATCGAGACCGCGGGCGCCGCCTCCGAAGGCGACCTCGCCACCGCCGTCGGCGTCCCCGCCGACACCCTGCCCGCCGCCAAGACCTTCATCGAGACCTACAAGGCCAAGGGCTACAAGGGTGACTACGGCGCCTACGGCGCGTACTCCTACGACGCCGCCACCGCCATCATCAAGGCCGTGAAGGCCGCCGTCGACGCCAACGACGGCAAGGTCCCCAGCGACATCAACACCCTGCGCTCCAGCGTCGTCGACCAGGTCCAGAAGTCCGACTTCGAAGGCATCTCCGGCAAGGTCTCCTTCGACGAGTACGGCGACACCACCAACAAGCAGCTCACCGTCTACCAGGTCACCAAGGGTGAGTGGAAGGCCGTGAAGACCGGCACCGCCGACCTCGGCTAGCCCAGGCCCCGCAGCACACGGCAACACCACCACGGGCCGCGCGGAAGGGGACCCCGACCGCGCGGCCCTTGCCACACCCCACCCTGCACACCACCAGTGCACACGACCACCAGCGACAATGGAGGCCACGCGGTGAACACCCTGCCGCAGCAGCTGGCCAACGGGCTGCTTCTGGGCTCGATGTACGGGCTGATCGCCATCGGCTACACGATGGTGTACGGCATCGTCCAGCTCATCAACTTCGCGCACGGCGAGATCTTCATGACCGGCGCCTTCGGCGCCTTCACGGTCTACTTCTACATCCTTCCCGACGGCATCTCGATGGCCGTCGCCGTCCCCCTGATGCTCGTCGGCGGCGGCATCGTCGCGATCCTCATCGCGGTCGGAGCGGAACGGTTCGCCT
Organism: Streptomyces sp. NPDC019531; assembly: GCF_044903305.1. Classification (NCBI taxonomy): domain Bacteria; kingdom Bacillati; phylum Actinomycetota; class Actinomycetes; order Kitasatosporales; family Streptomycetaceae; genus Streptomyces; species Streptomyces sp. NPDC019531. Next base: position 8,632 of record NZ_JBJDQL010000016.1, read on the forward strand.
ACAGGCCCCTGCGCGGAGCACCACGGCTCGCACCGCTCATCACCGCGATCGGCCTCTCCCTGGCCCTCCAGGAAGTCGTCCGCAACTTCTACCCCGGCGCCGACCGCGCCGTCGCCTTCCCCGGCCTCGACACCACCCACGACATCGGCTCCATCACCATCAAGGACGCCGACATCTTCCTCATCGTGGCCGCCATCATCTGCATGTCCGCCCTCGCCTTCTTCGTCCGCAAGTCCCGCACCGGCCGCGCCATGCAGGCCACCGCACAGGACCCGGACACCGCACAACTCATGGGCATCGACACCAACCGCATCATCGTCATCGCCTTCGCCATCGGCGGCTTCTTCGCCGCCGTCGCCGCCGTCGCCTACGGCCTCAAGTACGGCAACATCGACTACCGCATGGGCTTCCTGATGGGCCTCAAGGCCTTCACCGCCGCCGTCCTCGGCGGCATCGGAAACATCTACGGCGCCATGCTCGGCGGCCTCGTCCTCGGCGTCGCCGAAACCCTCGCCTCCGCCTACATCGACGGCATCCCCGGCATGGACAAACTCGGCGGCCAGAGCTGGGCCAACGTCTGGGCCTTCGCCCTCCTCATCATCGTTCTCCTCGTCAGGCCACAAGGCCTGCTCGGCGAACGCGTCGCGGACAGGGCGTGATCACGATGACCGACACCACCACCCGCGGACTCATCCCGCTGCCCCTGTCGGCAGCCCGCGCACTCCTCCTCGCCGGAGGCATCGCCACCGCCGCCTCCACCTTCCTCGCCTGGACCTGGACCGCCGAGTTCCCCGGCGACCTCACCGTCACCGGCTACCCCGGCGGCCTCCAATGGCTGACCTTCATCGCCGGCGTCCTCACCGCGCTGTTCGCCCTCTCGTCGTACGGCATCCGCGCCCTGAGCGGTCTCATCCCCGCCCGTAACAACGCCCCGCTCGTCCTCACCGCCCTCGGCGGCTTCGGCGTCACCTGGTACACGATCATCTCGATCGCGGCCGAACTCGGCGGCCTCGCCAACCTCGAACCCGGCGGCTGGATCGCGGCCATCGCCTCCCTCCTGCCCGTCATCGGCGCCCTCGCCCTCCCCGAGCGCGACGTCGCCAACACCGACGCACTCCTGCGGGCCTACCTCGCCAAGCCCGACAACATCCCCGCACCCCAGCCCCTCAGCCCCTGGCTGGAGCGCGCGGTCATCACCATCGTCACGATCATCGGTCTCGCCGTCTTCACCTACGGCATCGACACCGAATACGGCGAACTCTTCATCGGCTACCTCATAGTCGTCGTCTTCGCCGTCTGGGCCATGCACACCGCAGGCCTCATCGACCGCTTCTCCCGGATCGTCGCCCACAACCGCAGCTTCACGCTCGCCATGGGCTTCGCCGCCGCGATCGCATTCCCCTTCACCCAGACCGACGACCACTACGCCAACATCGGCGTCAACATCCTGATCTTCGGCACCGTCGCCCTGGGCCTCAACATCGTCGTCGGCCTCGCCGGCCTCCTCGACCTCGGATACGTCGCCTTCCTCGGCGTCGGCGCCTACACCGCCGCCCTCGTCTCCGGCTCCGAGTTCTCCACCTTCTCCGGCGTCCACTTCCCCTTCTGGGCCGCCGCCCTCACCGGCGCCGCCGCATCGCTGATCTTCGGCGTCCTCATCGGCGCCCCGACCCTGCGGCTGCGCGGCGACTACCTCGCCATCGTCACCCTCGGCTTCGGAGAGATCTTCCGCATCGCCGTCAACAACATGGACGGCGACTCCGGCCCCGACATCACCAACGGACCCAACGGCATTCCGTCCATCCCGGACCTCAACCTGCTCGGGTTCAACCTCGGCGAAGCCCACGACATCGGCGGCTTCACCCTCGGCCGGTTCGCCAACTACTACCTGCTGATGGTCCTCATCATGGCCATCGTCGTCCTCGTCTACACCCGCGCCGCCGACTCCCGCATCGGCCGCTCCTGGATCGCCATCCGCGAAGACGAGACCGCCGCCACCGCCATGGGCATCAACGGCTTCCGCGTCAAGCTCATCGCCTTCGCCCTCGGCGCCGCCCTCGCCGGCCTCGCCGGCACCGTCAGCGCCCACGTCACCTACAGCGTCGTCCCGACGCCGTATCAGTTCGCAGGCTCCACGCCCCCGAACTCCGCCTTCCTCCTGGCCGCGGTCGTCCTCGGCGGCATGGGCACGGTCGCAGGCCCCATCCTCGGCGCGGCACTGCTGTACCTGCTCCCGGAGAAGCTGGTGTTCCTCCAGGACAAGTCACTGCTGGCCTTCGGCATCGCCCTCATCCTGCTGATGCGCTTCCGCCCCGAAGGCATCATCGCCAACCGCCGCCGCCAGCTCGAATTCCACGAGACCGGCCAACTCGACGTACCAGACACAACGACGCTGTCCGACGAACCACCGGCCGCCGTCACCAAGGCGGGGGCGTGAGCACCATGACCACACCAGTACTCGAAGCCCGCAACGTCACCATGCGCTTCGGCGGCCTCACCGCCGTCCGCTCGGTCGACTTCACCGTCAACGCCGGTGAGATCGTCGGCCTCATCGGCCCCAACGGCGCAGGCAAGACAACCTTCTTCAACTGCCTCACCGGCCTGTACGTCCCCACCGAGGGGACCGTGTCCTACAAGGGCACGGTGCTGCCCCCCAAGCCGCACCTCGTCACCCAGGCCGGCATCGCCCGCACCTTCCAGAACATCCGCCTGTTCGCCAACATGACGGTCCTGGAAAACGTCCTCGTCGGCCGCCACACCCGCACCAAGGAAGGCCTCTGGTCCGCCCTCCTCCGCGGCCCCGGCTTCAAGAAGGCGGAAAAGGCCAGCGAAGAACGCGCCATGGAACTCCTGGAGTTCATCGGCCTCGACGCCAAGCGCGACCACCTCGCCCGCAACCTCCCCTACGGCGAACAGCGCAAGCTGGAGATCGCACGCGCACTGGCCTCCGAACCCGGCCTGCTCCTGCTCGACGAGCCGACGGCCGGCATGAACCCCCAGGAGACACGCGCCACCGAGGAACTGGTCTTCGCCATCCGCGACCAAGGCGTCGCCGTCCTCCTCATCGAGCACGACATGCGCTTCGTCTTCAACCTCAGCGACCGCGTCGCCGTCCTCGTCCAGGGCGAAAAGCTCGTCGAAGGCACCTCGGAGGTCGTCCAGGCCGACGAACGCGTCATCGCCGCCTACCTCGGCGAGCCCTTCGACGGCGACCCGGGCCAAGCGGAAGCCGCCGAGGTCGAAGCCGCGGAGACCGTCACCGACGCGCAGAGCACCAGCACCAAGGGAGACGCCCAGTGACCGCACTCCTCGAAGTCGAGGACCTCCGGGTCTCCTACGGCAAAATCGAAGCCGTCAAAGGCATCTCCTTCAGCGTCGAAGCCGGCCAGGTCGTCACCCTCATCGGCACCAACGGCGCCGGCAAGACGACAACACTCAGGACACTCTCCGGTCTGCTGAAGCCCACCTCCGGAAAAATCCTGTTCGACGGAAAGCCGCTGAGCGGTGTGCCCGCGCACAAGATCGTCGCGCTCGGACTCGCCCACTCCCCCGAAGGCCGACACATCTTCCCGCGCCTGACCATCTTCGAGAACCTCCAACTCGGAGCGTTCCTCAGGAAGGACAAGGAGGGGATCGAGAAAGACATACAGCGCTCCTACGACCTCTTCCCGATCCTCGGCGAACGCCGCAACCAAGCCGCGGGCACCCTCTCCGGCGGCGAACAGCAGATGCTGGCGATGGGCCGCGCGCTGATGTCCCAGCCGAAGCTCCTGATGCTCGACGAGCCCTCCATGGGCCTCTCGCCGATCATGATGCAGAAGATCATGTCGACGATCGTCGAACTGAAGTCCCAGGGCACGACGATTTTGTTGGTCGAACAGAACGCCCAGGCGGCGCTGTCCCTGGCCGACCAAGGACACGTCATGGAGGTCGGCAACATCGTCCTCTCCGGCACCGGCCAGGACCTGCTCCACGACGAGTCCGTCCGCAAGGCGTACCTCGGCGAAGACTGATTTCCGGCCGTACGACAAGGGCCCGCGCCCCCTGCTGGGGACGCGGGCCCTTGTCTGTGGTGGCCGTTGAGCTCAGCCCTTGTTGGCCTTCTTCTCGTCGGCGTCCTGGATGACGGCCTCCGCGACCTGCTGCATCGACATACGGCGGTCCATCGACGTCTTCTGGATCCACCGGAAGGCGGCGGGCTCGGTCAGCCCGTACGACGTCTGCAGAATCGACTTCGCCCGGTCGACGAGCTTGCGGGTCTCCAGGCGCAGGGTGAGGTCGGCGACCTCGTTCTCCAGCTCCCTGAGCTCGGTGAACCGGGAAACGGCCATCTCGATCGCCGGCACGACGTCGCTCTTGCTGAAGGGCTTGACGAGGTAGGCCATGGCACCGGCGTCCCTCGCCCGCTCGACGAGGTCACGCTGCGAGAACGCGGTGAGCATGAGAACGGGGGCGATCCGTTCTTCGGCGATCTTCTCGGCGGCGGAGATCCCGTCCAGCTTGGGCATCTTCACATCGAGGATCACGAGGTCCGGCTTGTGCTCACGGGCGAGCTCGACGGCCTGCTCACCGTCACCGGCCTCGCCCACGACGCTGTAGCCCTCTTCCTCCAGCATCTCCTTGAGGTCGAGCCGGATCAGTGCCTCATCCTCGGCAATGACGACACGGGTCGTCAGCGGAGGCACGTGCGACTTGTCGTCGTCGGGCGCGTCTACGGGCTGGGGCGACTCGGGGGCGGTCACGGGGGCTCCTTGTTACGGGCCGGGCAGGTACTGCTGCTCATGCAGCCTACCTAGAGGCGGGGAGCTGCGGTGACCCGGTATGCTTCTGGCCTGTCGCCTAGCCGGGTTGATGGAAGGGCAGACATGATCGCCTCAAAAGCGATTGTCCGAAAGGACGTGCGGGTTCGAATCCCGCACCCGGCACCTCTGATCAAGAAGCGGATGTCCACGTTCTCGTGAACATCCGCTTTTTGCTGCGCACGGTCGCGATCACTCACTCAGAGTAGCCGTATGAACTTTCACGGCACTGAGGTTCGACAACGGGCGCTCGCACTGCTGCGTGACGGCGTGAGGAACGCAGACGTCGCCAGGAGGCTCGAGATCCCGGTGGGCACGATCGGCCACTGGAAGCACTTGGACCGTGCGAAACGTGGCGAGTGTCCAGGGCGCACGCCTCCGCCTTGCCCTCGTTGTGACCTCGCGCTCGACTCGCAGGCTTACGCCTACCTACTCGGCCTGTATCCGGGTGATGGCTACATCGTTCAGAACCGATCAATGCGCTCGCCAAGCCTGTCCGTCACCTGCGATGACACATACCCGGGACTCATGGACGAGTGCGAGAAGGCCATGCGATCGGTATTCCCCGGCAACTCAGTCTGCCGAGTCCGACGCCAGGGATGTCGGGAGTTGAAGTTGCACTCCATGCACCTATGGTGCCTGTTCCCCCAGCACGGCCCCGGCAAGAAGCATGAGCGCACCATCGCCCTCGAACCGTGGCAACAGCAGCTCGTCGACGCTCACCCTTGGGAGTTCATCCGCGGTCTCATCCACTCCGACGGGTGCCGCATCACCAACTGGACGACCCGCCTCGTCGCCGGCGAGCGCAAGCGCTACGAATACCCCCGGTACTTCTTCTCCAACAAGTCCGACGACATCCGGCGACTCTTCACCGACACTCTCGACAAGGTGGGTGTCGAGTGGACCACCCTCGCTCGCGGAAGCGACCCGTTCAACATCTCGATCGCCCGCAAACCCTCAGTAGCCCTCATGGACACCCACGTAGGCCCCAAGTACTGACCCCTACTTGGGACTGTCGTCCTCGCCGATGTGATGCACCCGGACCAGGTTCGTCGACCCGGACACCCCGGGCGGCGAACCGGCCGTGATCACGACCACGTCGCCCTTCTCGCAGCGCCCGTACTTCAGCAGCAGTTCGTCCACCTGGTCCACCATCGCGTCCGTGGAGTCGACGTGCGGGCCCAGGAACGTCTCCACGCCCCACGTCAGATTCAGTTGTGAGCGAGTCGCCGGCTCCGGGGTGAAGGCCAGGAGGGGGATCGGGGACCGGTACCGGGACAGCCGCCTCACCGTGTCGCCGCTCTGCGTGAACGCGACCAGGAATTTCGCGCCGAGGAAGTCGCCCATCTCCGCCGCCGCCCGTGCCACCGCCCCGCCCTGTGTCCGCGGCTTGTTGCGTTCCGTCAGCGGCGGCAGCCCCTTCGCGAGGATGTCCTCCTCCGCGGCCTCCACGATCTTCGCCATCGTCTGGACCGTCTCGATGGGGTACTTGCCGACGCTCGTCTCACCGGACAGCATCACCGCGTCCGTGCCGTCGATGACCGCGTTGGCGACGTCCGAGGCCTCCGCGCGCGTCGGGCGGGAGTTCTCGATCATCGAGTCCAGCATCTGGGTCGCGACGATCACCGGCTTGGCGTTCCGCTTGGCCAGTTTGATCGCGCGCTTCTGGACGATCGGCACCTGCTCCAGCGGCATCTCCACGCCCAGGTCGCCGCGGGCGACCATGATGCCGTCGAAGGCCGCCACGATGGAGTCGATCGCCTCGACCGCCTGCGGCTTCTCCACCTTCGCGATCACTGGAACCCGGCGCCCCGCCTCGTCCATGATCCGGTGGACGGCCTCGATGTCGCGCCCGCTGCGGACGAAGGACAGCGCGATCACGTCGAAGCCCATGCGCAGGGCCCAGCGGAGGTCTTCCTCGTCCTTTGAGGAGAGGGCGGGCACCGAGACCGCCACGCCCGGGAGGTTGAGGCCCTTGTGGTCGGAGACCATGCCGCCCTCGACCACCCGGGTGTGGACGCGGGGTCCGTCGACCGACGTGACCTCCAGGCAGACCTTGCCGTCGTCGACGAGGATGCGCTCGCCCACTCCGACGTCCGAGGCGAGTCCGGCGTACGTCGTTCCGCAGGACCGTTGGTCGCCTGCTGCCCCCTCTTCCACGGTGATGGTGAAAGCGTCCCCGCGTTCAAGGAGTACGGGGCCTTCCGCGAAGTGGCCGAGGCGGATCTTCGGGCCTTGAAGGTCGGCGAGGAGGCCGACGCTGTGGCCGGACTCGTCGGAGGCCTTGCGGACGTGGTGGTAGCGCTCCTCGTGTTCGGCGTAGCTGCCGTGGCTGAGGTTGAAGCGGGCTACGTCCATTCCGGCGTCGACCAGGGCTTTGATCTGGTCGTATGAGTCGGTGGCGGGGCCCAGGGTGCAGACGATCTTTGCTCGGCGCATGATTCGACCCTAGACCTTACCGGCGGGTAGGGAATTGGGCGCGCATGACCACTCAACAACCTTTGGGTGAAGGGTTATTGACAAGTGTTGAAGTGTGCGCGGGGGTGCTCCGATGAGCATTCCGAGTGCAAAGTCAATCCGCTGTCAGAGTCTCGGTGGTGCCATCGTGAAGCGTGCGTTGACCTGGGCGTGGACGTGTTGGCGCTGGGGTTCGAGGTCGAGGGGGGCGGCTGTGGTGTCGGCGGTTTGGGTTTCGCCGTAGGCCATGGAGCGGGAGCGGCTTGCTTTGCCGACGAAGCGCGGTTCGGGGCCTTCGGCGCCGATGTCGGCGAGTTCGACCAGGGATGCCAGTGAGGTGCCCAGTGCCTCGGCGTATTCCTTGGCCCGCTGCACGGCTTCTCGTACCGCTTGCTGCCTCGCTTCCCGGTGTGCCGGTGAGTCGCGGCGCAGGGCCCACCATGGGCCGTCGATCCGGGTCAGTTCCTGGTCGGCCAGCCTCGTGGTCAGTTCGCCCAGTGCGGTGAAGTCTGTCAGTTCCGCGGTGATGTGGACGCGGCCGTGGTAGGCGTGGACGCGTTCGCCGCGGCCGTGTTCCTTCAGTTCGGGTGTCACGGAGAAGGAGCCGGTTTCCAGGCGTTCGACTGCGTCGCCGTAGGACTTGAGCAGGTCGAGGACGTTGGTGTTGCGGCGGGTGAGGTCGTCGAGGGCGGTGCGGCGGTCTTTGCCGCGGGAGGCGACGGTGATGCCGATGCGGGCGAGTTCGGGGTCGACTTCGAGGTGGGCTTCGCCGCGGACGGCGATGCGGGGCGCGTCGGGGGTGCCGTAGGGAACGGTCATAACGATCCACTGTGTCAGTTTTTGCCTGTTGGGTCATCAGATCGAAACCTGCGGGGCCTGTTGCGGTTCGGCATGTGCGGGTCAGAATCTACGCGCGTTGTTGGCCGTTCGCCGAGGAGAAGCAGACATGCCGTTGAACCGCAGGAAGTTCCTTGAGAAGTCCGCCGTGACCGGGGCGGCCGTCGGGCTGGCGGGTGCCGTGGGGGCTCCCGCCGCGCAGGCTGCGGAGACCAGGAAGAAGCACGTGAAGCGGTACTCGCTCACGGTCATGGGCACCACCGACCTGCACGGTCATGTCTTCAACTGGGACTACTTCAAGGACGCGGAGTACAAGGACACCGCGGGCAACGCGCAGGGTCTGTCGCGGATCTCGACGCTGGTGAACCAGGTGCGCGCGGAGAAGGGTCGTCGTAACACGCTGTTGCTGGACGCGGGCGACACGATCCAGGGCACGCCGTTGACGTACTACTACGCGAAGGTCGATCCGATCACCGCGAAGGGTGGTCCGGTGCACCCGATGGCGGCGGCGATGAACGCGATCGGGTACGACGCGGTGGCGTTGGGGAACCACGAGTTCAACTACGGCATCGAGACGCTGCGGAAGTTCGAGGAGCAGTGCGATTTCCCGCTCCTTGGTGCCAACGCGCTGGACGCGAAGACGCTGAGGCCCGCTTTCCCGCCGTACTTCATCAAGAAGTTCCATGTGAAGGGTGCCCCGCCGGTGAAGGTGGCGGTGCTGGGTCTGACGAACCCGGGTATCGCGATCTGGGACAAGGCCTATGTGCAGGGCAAGTTGACGTTCCCGGGGCTTGAGGAGCAGGCGGCGAAGTGGGTTCCGAGGCTGCGGTCGATGGGCGCGGACGTGGTGGTGGTGTCGGCGCACTCGGGGTCGTCCGGCACGTCGTCGTACGGTGACCAGTTGCCGTATGTCGAGAACTCGGCGGCGCTGGTGGCGCAGCAGGTGCCGGGGATCGACGCGATCCTGGTGGGCCACGCGCATGTGGAGATCCCGGAGTTGAAGGTCACCAACACGAAGAGCGGTAAGACGGTTGTGTTGTCGGAGCCGTTGGCGTACGCGGAGCGGCTGTCGTTGTTCGACTTCGAGCTGGTCTTCGAGAAGGGCCGCTGGTCGGTCGAGTCCGTGTCGTCCAGGGTGCTCAACTCGAACACCGTGGCCGATGACCCGAAGATCACCAAGTTGCTGAAGGACGACCACGATGTCGTCGTCGCGTATGTCAACCAGGTCGTGGGTACGGCGACGGAGACGTTGACGACTGTTGAGGCGCGCTACAAGGACGCCCCGATCATCGACCTGATCACGAAGGTCCAGGAGGATGTGGTCAGGGCGGCGTTGGCGTCCACCGAGTACGCCTCGCTGCCGGTGATCGCGCAGGCCTCTCCCTTCTCCCGTACGTCGGAGATCCCGGCCGGCAAGGTGACGATCCGGGACCTGTCCAGTCTGTACGTGTACGACAACACGCTGGTCGCGAAGCTGATGACGGGTGCGCAGATCAAGGCGTATCTGGAGTATTCGGCGGAGTACTTCGTGCAGACGGCGGCGGGTGCGGTGGTCGATGTGGAGAAGCTGACGAACGCGGCCAACCGTCCGGACTACAACTACGACTATGTGTCGGGCCTTCGGTACGAGATCGACATCGCGCAGGCTGCCGGTTCGCGGATCAAGAACCTCACCTACAACGGTGCCGCTCTGGACGACGCGCAGAAGTTCGTGTTCGCGGTGAACAACTACCGCGCGAACGGCGGCGGTGCGTTCCCGCATGTGGCCTCCGCGACCGAGTTGTGGTCGGAGTCGACGGAGATCCGTACGCGGATCGCGGAGTGGGTGACGGCGAAGGGTGTGCTGGATCCGAAGGACTTCGCGTCGGTGGACTGGAAGCTGACGCGGGACGGCACGCCGGTGTTCTAGAGGTCCACGCCGGCGACGTCGATCCGTGCGCCGTCGCCGGCGTTCTCAGCGTCCTTCGACCAGGGGTGTGAGGACGGGAGCCTTGCGGGCCGGTGGGATCTGTGGCAGCCGGTTTTCGAGGCCGAAGGTGGTGAAGGCGGTGCGGGTGGGGAGGGGGTAGGTCTCCTTGCCGGTGAGCGTGTTGAGGATGGTCGCGCTGCGCCACGCGGCGAGGCCGAGGTCCGGGGTGCCGACGCCGTGGGTGTGGCGTTCGGCGTTCTGGACGTAGACGTGGCAGTCGGCGCCGGTGACGGAGGGGTCGAGGACGAGGCGGAACTTTTCGTCGATGCGGGGGCGTTCGCGGCTGTCGCGGCGCAGGTAGGGGTCGAGTCCGGCGAGGATGCGGTCGAGGGGGCGCTCGCGGTGGCCGGTGGCGAGGACGACGGCGTCGGTGGTGAGGCGGGAGCGGGTGTTCTGCTGGATGTGTTCCAGGTGGAGCTCGATCTTGGTGGTGGCGATTCTGCCGGCGGTGCGGACGCGGACGCCGGGGGTGAGGACGGCGTCGGGCCAGCCTCCGTGCAGGGTGCGGCGGTAGAGCTCGTCGTGGATGTCGGCGATGGTGGCGGTGTCGATGCCCCGGTGGAGTTGCCACTGGGTGGTGGTGAGGCGGTCGCGGACTCCTTCGGGGAGGGCGTGGAAGTAGCGGGTGTAGTCGGGGGTGAAGTGTTCGAGGCCGAGCTTGGAGTACTCCATGGGCGCGAAGGCTTCGGTACGGCCGATCCAGTGCAGTTGCTCGCGGCCCTGGGGGCGGCCTCGGAGCAGGTCGAGGAAGACCTCGGCGCCTGACTGTCCTGAGCCGACGACGGTGACGTGTTCGGCGGCGAGGAGCGTGTGTCGGTGGGCGAGGTAGTCGGTGGCGTGGATGACGGGCACGCCGGGGGCCTCGACGAGGGGTTTGAGGGGTTCGGGTACGTGGGGTTCGGTGCCGATTCCGAGGACGATGTTCTTGGTGTGGGTACGGCCCAGTGCCTCGGCCTGGCCGTGGGAGTCGAGCTGGGTGAAGTCGACCTCGAAGGCGTCGCGTTCGGGGTTGAAGCGGACGGCGTCGACTTGGTGGCGGAAGTGCAGTCCGGGGAGGTTCTCGGCGACCCAGCGGCAGTAGGCGTCGTATTCGGCGCGCTGGATGTGGAAGCGCTCGGCGAAGTAGAAGGGGAAGAGCCGCTCGCGTTCCTTGAGGTAGTTGAGGAAGGTCCAGTGGCTGGCGGGGTCGGCGAGGGTGACCAGGTCGGCGAGGAAGGGGACTTGGATGGTGGCGCCGTCGATGAGCAGGCCGGGGTGCCAGTCGAAGGTGGGGCGCTGTTCGTAGAAGACGGCGTCGAGTGCGGTGAGGGGCTGGGCGAGGGCGGCGAGGGAGAGGTTGAAGGGGCCGATGCCGATGCCGACGAGGTCGCGGGGTGCGTCGGGCTCGTGGTGTGGGGGGTGGGGGTTCATCGGGGGGTGGTTCCTTCCACGAGTTTCAGGAGTCCGGCGAGGTCGGCCGGCCGGGTGGTGGGGTTGAGGAGGGTGACCTTGAGCCAGAGCCGGTTCGCTGCGCGGGCTCGGCCGAGGACGGCGCGGCCGTCTTCGAGGAGTTGCCTTCGTACGGCGGCGACGGCGTCGTCGGTGGCACCCGCGGGGCGGAAGAGGACCGTGCTGATGGTGGGCGGGGCGTGGAGTTCGAAGCCGGGGTGTTCGTGGACGAGGTGGGCGAACTCCCTTGCCTGCTTGCAGACTTGGTCCACGAGGGCGCCAAGTCCCTCGCGGCCCAGCGTCTTCAGCGTGACGGCGAGCTTGAGGACGTCGGGGCGGCGGGTGGTGCGCAGGGAGCGGCCGAGGAGGTCGGGGAGGCGGGCCTCGGTGTCGTCGTCGGCGTTGAGGTAGTCGACGCGTTGGTGGAGGGCGGCGAGGTCGTTCTTGTCGCGGACGGCGAGGAGGCCTGCGGCGATGGGCTGCCAGCCGAGTTTGTGGAGATCGAGGGTCACTGTGTCGGCCGCGGCAAGTCCGTCGAGCCGCGCTCGGTGTCGGGGGCTGAAGAGGAGCGCTCCACCGTAGGCCGCGTCGATGTGCAGTCTCGCCCCGCGCTCTGCGCACAGGGCGGCGGTCTCGGGGAGGGGGTCGATGAGGCCGGCGTCGGTGGTGCCGGCGGTCGCGGCGACGACCGACGGTCCGTTCAGGGCTTTGTCGAGGGCAGCGGGGTCGAGGGTGCCGTGGGGGGTGGGGACGATCACCGGGTCGGGCAGGCCCAGGAGCCAGGCTGACCTCGGGAGGGAGTGGTGGGCGTTCTCTCCGCAGATGAGGCGGACTCCGGGGCCATGTGACTCTCTGGCCAGGAGGAGGGCGAGATGATTGGATTCCGTGCCACCGGTTGTGACCAAGGCGTCGGGTCGGTGGGGGCTGGTCGCGCCCCGCGGCGGAGCCGCATATTGATACAGCCCCGCGCCCCTGGGTGGGTCCGGGTAGACCTCGTTTGCAAGTGTCCCTGTCACCAGTGACTCCAGCTCCGATGCTGCCGGGGCCTGGTCCCATGAGTCCAGGGACGGGTTGAGAACAGAAGCGGCCAGGTCAGCGGCGGCGGCCACCGCCAAAGGTGGACAGTGCAGGTGGGCCGCGCAGAGCGGATGGGCCGGGTCCGCCGCGCCTTCCGCCAAGGCACGCACCAGGTGCCGTAGCGCCTCCGGATCGCCCTCCTCTGGGAGTACGTCCCCCACCGCGGCCCGTACCCGCTCCGCCACCTCCGGCGGGCCCCCGGCCGGGAGGGGCCCGCCCCTCCGGCGTGCCCCCTCCCCCAGCGCGTCCAGGACCGTGTCGAGCAACGGGCCGAGGGCGGTAAGGCCTTCGGGGCCCGAGGCCAGGGGCGGCGTGTTCATCGTCGACCTCCGGGGGCGCTGGGGACTTCCAGCTTGGACGCGGTTGTCTGGGCGCGCCCGGAGAGTTCAACGATCCTGACCCGAAAGGGGGTACTCCTGTACGGGGAGAGTCCGCTCTACGCCTGCCTCACCCGCAATGCCCTGCCCAGGTCGTCCAGTTGGTCGATCAGCCTGCGGCGCAGGGCCGGGGTGGGGTCGGCGTCGTTCAGACAGGCCCGGCCGAGCGCCAGGTTGTCGGCGTCGATGGCGTAGTGGGGGAACGCCTCCCGTCCGGCCGCGACGGCGATCGCGGGGCCCCGGCGGGCGGCGAGGGCGACGGCGTCCTGGTAGTAGCGGGGTACGTACTGCCGTAGGAGGTCGGCCTGTTCGGGCTGCCAGAAGCCCTGGGCGGTGGCGGTGAACAGGTAGTTGGAGAGGTTGTCGTGGGTGAACATGGCCTCCCAGGCCTGCTCCTTGGCCTGTTGGGTGGGGAGGGCGGCGCGGCAGCGGGCGGCGCCTTCCTGGCCGGTGGCGGAGGGGTCGCGTTCCAGTTCGGCGGCGATGGCGGTCTCGTCGGTGGCGCCGAGGACGGCGAGGCGGGCGAGGACGCGCCAGCGCAGTTCGGGGTCGAGTTCGGGGCCGCCGGGGACGGTGCCGTCGGCGAGCCAGGCGGCGATGGTGTCGGGGTGGGCGGCGACGTCGATGTGGTGGCGGACGGCGATCAGACGCAGGCCGGGGTTGTCGCCGTCCTCGGTGCGGCGGATGAGGTCGCGGCACAGGGAGGTGAGGAGGGAGAGGGCGGCGGGGCGCTCTTCGGGGGTGACGTAGCGGTCGGCGACGTAGGTGGCGGCGAAGGCGAGGACGCCCTGGACGAGGGCGAGGTCGGTCTCGTGCGGGAGGTGGGCGCGGGCGGCCTCCAGGTAGGCCGAGGGAGGGAGTTCGCCGTCGCGGACGGCGTCGCGCAGGGCGTTCCAGACGACCGCGCGGGTCAGCGGCGAGGGCAGCCCGGAGAGGCTTTCGGTGACCGCTTTGAAGGACTCGGTGTCGAAGCGGACCTTGGCGTAGGTGAGGTCGCCGTCGTTGAGGAGCAGGAGTGCGGGGCGCTTGCCGATGGGCAGCGGGCCTTGGGAGTCGGTCTGCGGGACGTCGAGGTCGAGGCGTTCGCGCAGGACCAGGTGGCGGCCCTCGTCGGCGACGTCCTGGTCGTAGAGGCCGACGGCGATGCGGTGCGGGCGGCTGCCCTTGTGCTCAACGTGGAGGGTGTACGTGGCTTCCTCGCCGCGGGTGACGACGGGCCGCAGGGTGTCGACGCCGGTGGTGCGCAGCCAGGCGTCGGCCCAGGCGTGGACGTCGCGTTCGGTGGCGGAGGCGAGGGAGTCGATGAAGTCGGCGAGGGTGGCGTTGTCGAACCTGTGCCGCGTGAAGTGGGTGTTGATGCCGGCGAGGAAGTCCTTCTCGCCGAGCCAGGTGACCAGTTGCCGGAGTGCGGAGGCGCCCTTGGCGTAGGAGATGCCGTCGAAGTTCAGCAAGGCCGAGGCTGTGTCCTCGACGGCTTCGGGGGCGACGGGGTGGGTGGAGGGGCGCTGGTCGGCGTCGTAGCCCCAGCCCTTGCGCATGACACCGAAGTCGACCCAGGTGTCGGTGAAGCGGGTGGCCTCGGTGAGGGTCTGGTAGCCCATGTACTCGGCGAAGGACTCGTTCAGCCAGATGTCGTCCCACCAGCGCAGGGTGACGAGGTCACCGAACCACATGTGGGCCATTTCGTGGGCGATGACCATGGCGCGGGTCTGGCGTTCGGTGTCGGTGACGGCGGAGCGGTAGACGAACTCGTCGCGGAAGGTGACAAGGCCGGGGTTCTCCATGGCGCCGGCGTTGAACTCGGGGACGAACGCCTGGTCGTAGGAGTCGAAGGGGTAGGGCTCCTCGAACTTCTCGTGGTAGCGGTCGTAGCACTGCCTGGTGATCTCGAAGAGTTCGTCGGCGTCCGGGTCGAGGTGGGGCGCGAGGGAGCGGCGGCAGTGGATGCCGAAGGGCAGGCCGCGGTGTTCGGTGCGTACCGAGTGCCAGGGGCCGGCGGCGACGGCGACGAGGTAGGTGGAGATCAGGGGGGTGGGGGCGGCCTGCCAGCGGCCCTCGCCGAGGTCGGTGGTGATGCCGTTGGCGAGGACGCTCCAGCCGTCGGGGGCCGTGACGGTGAGGTCGAAGACGGCCTTGAGGTCGGGCTGGTCGAAGGCGGCGAAGACGCGCTGGACGTCGTCCATGAACAGCTGGGTGTAGACGTAGGTTTCGCCGTCGGTGGGGTCGGTGAAGCGGTGCATGCCTTCGCCGGTGCGGGAGTAGCGCATGCTTGCGGCGATCCGCAGTTCGTGTTCGCCGGCCGTGAGGCTTTTGAGGGGGAGCCGGTTGTCGTCGAGGGTCTCCGGGTCGAGAGGGTGGCCGTCGAGGGTGGCCTCTCGCAGTTCGGCCGGCTTGAGCTCGACGAAGGTGTCCGCTTCCGCGCGCGTGGTGAACCGGATGACGGTCAGGGACTCGAAGGTGTCGTCGCCCGTGGTGAGGTCGAGCGCGATGGTGTAGCGGTGAACGTCGAGGAGCTTGGCACGGGTCTGCGCTTCGTCGCGCGTCAGTACGGACATGCACGACATGCTGCCTGATGGCAGGGCCAACTCACAGAGGCGGATCGGTACACGCCTTATGTCCGGTCCTGTTTGAGCTTCCCGGTGCGCGCCCCTTGTCCGCGTTGCACCGGAACGCGGGCGTCCGGGTGGGGCAGGGCCCTGTGGGCGGTGGGGTCCCCGTCCGCGTCATGGTCCTCGTCCTGGTCGTCGGTGTGGTCCTTGACGAGCGCTCGTAACTCCCGCACCTCGTGTTCGAGGGCGAGGTGGCGCAGGTGGGCGTCGAAGAGGTAGCGGACCTTGGTGCGCAGTGCCCACGGGTCGATGGGTTTCATCACGAGGTCGGCGACACCGAGGCCGAAGGCGGTGGAGGTCAGTTCGTGGTCGGCGCCGAAGCCGGTGAGCAGGACGACGGGGATGTGCTGGGTCTGCTCCAGGCGCCGCATGTAGCGGACCACGTCGAGGCCGCTGACGCCGGGCATCCGCACGTCGAGCAGCAGGAGGCCGACCTGGCCCCTGAGCACCTGCTTGAGGGCCTCGTCGCCGCTGGTGGCCCGGCCGAGCTGGTAGCCCAGCGGGGCCAGGGCGCTCTCCAGGGCGTAGAGCGTGTCCTCGTGGTCGTCGACGATGAGGATTTTGGCATCCGACGGCATGGCCCCACGTCCCTCCCTCGCGGACAACCAGCCTACGCCCGCGTACTGACGCGGAGTGCTCGCGGGCTGACAAGGAGTGCACGGGGCAGCATGTCGTGTACGGGCCGCCGTGTCACGTCCCCGGGATGTCCCGCGAGGTCAATTGGCCAGGGGAGCGGAGCCGTTCACGGTGTCCTCGGCGATGCGCTCGTGGTGTCTGATCACCTCGGCGATGATGAAGTTCAGGAACTTCTCAGCGAAGGCCGGGTCGAGCTTGGCGTTCTCGGCGAGGGTGCGCAGCCGTTCGATCTGGCGGGCCTCGCGGGCCGGGTCGGCGGGCGGCAGCTGGTGGCGGGCCTTGAGGTGGCCGACCTGCTGGGTGGCCTTGAAGCGTTCGGCGAGCATGTGGACGACGGCCGCGTCGATGTTGTCGATGCTGTCGCGCAGCCGGGCGAGCTCCTCGCGGACCGCGGGGTCGACGTCACCGGATCCGGTGTTGCTGGTGGTCATGAGCGACAACCCTACGGGGCAGAGGGCCGGCAGTTCGTATGCGGACCGGCCGGAGCGGGGCCCTGGGTGATCAGCCTCCGGTGCACCGGGGGCTGATCCGGGCCCGGTCCGCCCAGCCCCTGCCGCACCGGCCGACTCCCGGACCAAGTCCGCCCTGACCCTCGGCGCACCGACCCGATCCCGGCCCAAGCCCACCTAGACCCCCGACGCACCAGCCCGGTCCAAAACCAGGAACAAACCCAGATCCCCGACACACCAGCCCGATCACGAACCAGACCGCTCAGCCCCCCGCCCGCACCGACCCGATCTCGGAGCAAGCCCACCCAGACCACCAACACACCCGCCGACCCGAACACCCAAACCCCCGCCACACCAGGCCGCTCAGACCGCGGCGCACCAGCCCGCCCCGCCCGCGCCCCCGGTCCGCCAGGCCGCTCAGATCCGCGGTGGATCGTCCGGATCGGGGACCTGGTTGCTCCAGCCGCCCGGGACGGCGCGGCTCTCCTGGGCGCGGAAGCGGATGGGAGCCATGCCGACGCGGCGGGTGAACAGGCGGGAGAAGTAGGCCGGATCGTCGTAGCCGACGCGGCGGGCGACGGAGGCGACGGGGAGTTCGGTGGCGGCGAGGAGTTCCTTGGCGCGGCCAAGACGGATGCCGAGGAGGTAGTCCTTGGGGCTGCAGCCGGCGCCGCGGCGGACGGCGGTGCGCAGTTCGGCGGTGGTCATGCCGTGCCGGGCGGCGTGGTCGGCGACGGACATCGGTTTGCAGGCGTCGCGGGCGAGGGCCTTGAGGACGGGGTCGCCGTCGGGGGCGAGGTCGGCGCGGGCGCGGCGCAGGGCGACGAGCAGCTCATGGACCGCGGCGCCGGTCTCCACCTCCAGGAGGGGGTTGTCGCGGCGGGCGGCCCGCGCGATACGGCCGATCACCGCACGCGGGCCGGTGGCGTCGGACAGGGCCACGACGGGGCGGTCCGGCTCGATGTGGCCCAGTTCGGTGTACGTGGCGGTCGCGGGCCCGGTGAACCCGACGAACCCCTCGTCCCAGCCGGTGTCCGGGTCGGGCGCGTAGTGGTGCGGGATGCCGGGTGTCAGCCAGAGCAGGGCGGGTGCGGTGACCGTCCGGCGCCGGCCGTCGGGAGTCTCGTACCAGCCGGTGCCGGTGCTGATGACGACGGCGACATGGCTGTCGAGGGTGCGGGGGCCGACGGTGGGCAGCGCGCCGTACTGGAGTCCGACGCCGAGGCAGACCAGGCCGAGGCGGTGATGGACGGGGCTGGGCGTGAGGAACCGCATCCAGGTGTGGTACATCGCGCTCCTTGCCTGCGCTTCGGTCCAAGCAGCGTCGATCTTTGTCCATGGACCTGATCGCCGCCAACGGTGACGCTGGAGCCTATGAGCGAGTTCACGGTGGGTGAAACCGATTTCCTGCTGGACGGGCGGCCGGTGCGGCTGCTGTCCGGCGCGCTGCACTACTTCCGGGTGCACGAGGCGCAGTGGGGGCACCGGCTGGCGATGCTGCGGGCGCTGGGGCTCAACTGTGTGGAGACGTACGTGCCGTGGAACCTCCACGAACCGCACCCTGGTGACTTCCGGGACGTGGCGGCGCTGGGCCGGTTCCTGGACGCGGCCCGGCGGGCCGGGCTGTGGGCGATCGTCCGCCCGGGCCCGTACATCTGCGCGGAGTGGGAGAACGGCGGGCTGCCGCACTGGCTCCAAGGCCATGCGCGCACGAGCGACGAGCGGTACCTGGCACAGGTGGAGCGCTGGTTCCGGCGGCTGCTCCCCCAGGTCGTGGAGCGGCAGATCGACCGCGGCGGCCCGGTGCTCATGGTGCAGGTGGAGAACGAGTACGGCAGCTACGGCTCGGACGCCGGGTATCTGCGATGGCTGGCCGAACTGCTGCGCGCTCAGGGGGTGTCCGTGCCCCTGTGCACCTCGGACGGCCCCGAGGACCACATGCTCACCGGCGGCTCGGTGCCCGGTGTCCTCGCCACGGTGAACTTCGGCTCCGGAGCCCGCTCGGCCTTCGAGACGCTGCGCCGGCACCGTCCGGACGGCCCGCTGATGTGCATGGAGTTCTGGTGCGGCTGGTTCGACCACTGGGGCGGCAGGCATGTGGTCCGGGACGGGCGGGACGCGGCGGCGACGCTGCGGGAGATCCTGGAGTGCGGCGCCTCGGTGAACCTGTACATGGCGCACGGCGGCACCAACTTCGCGGGCTGGGCGGGCGCCAACCGGGGCGGGGGCGCGCTGCACGACGGGCCGCTGGAGCCGGACGTGACGTCGTACGACTACGACGCGCCGATCGACGAGTACGGCAGGCCCACGGAGAAGTTCTGGCGCCTGCGGGAGGTGCTGGCCGAGTACGGCCCGGTCACGGAACTGCCGCCCGCGCCTGGGGTGTTGGACCCAGATTGTGCCGTGGACCTGACCGAGTGGGTTTCCCTGGCCGCCGTACTGGAGGAGCGCGGTGGGCCGCCCTGTGAGGGCCCTGTCCCGCCGGGCTTCGAGGAACTGGACGTCGACCGGGGGCTCGTGCGCTACGAGGTGACCGTGCCGGGGCCGCGACAGCCGTACCCGCTGACCGCGCGGGGCCTCAGGGATCTCGCGGTGGTGTACGTCGACGGGGAGCGGGCCGGGGTGCTCACCGAGGACGACGCGCAGCTCAAGGAGCCGGTCGCGGGGCACGCGCGTGTGGAGCTGTGGGTGGAGTCGCTGGGGCGGGTCAACTACGGGCCCCGGAGCGGGGAGGGCAAGGGGATCACCGGGGGGCTGCTGCACGAGCGCCAGTTCCTGCACGGGGTGCGGGCGCGGGGGCTGCGGCTGGACGCGCTGGACTCGGTGGCGGGGATCGGCTTCGGGAGGGTCCCGGGGGACGGCTCGCCGGGGCTGTACCGCGGTGAGATGAGCGTGCGGGGCGCCGGGGACGCGGTGCTGGAGCTGCCGGGGTGGACCCGGGGTTTCGTGTGGGTCAACGGCTTCAACCTCGGCCGGTACTGGTCCGTGGGCCCGCAGCGGTCGATGTACGTGCCCGGTCCGGTGCTGAGGGAGGGCGGCAACGAGGTGTGGGTGCTGGAACTGGAGGAGGCGCCGGCGGACGGGCTTGGGCTCCTGCTCCGCGCCCCTGGTCCGGCCCACGAGAATCCGCTCACGACCTCGTAGAGTGGAATCGGGTTCAGGGCGTCTTGGGGGTACGGGCGTGGCGAACGACGGACCGGTCGAGCACGGCTACCCGCATCTGGAGCAGGTGCGGGCCTCGATCACGGCGCTCTGGAGACGGCTCTCGTACGACACCGTCCAGACGTTCGCGACGAGCGTGGCACCGGTGGACGTGGCGTTCTGCGACACCGACGATCTCCATCTCGGTGCCCAGCGGGTGGCCCGGGAGCTGGTGCACCACTACCGGCTGCCGGACGCGCGGCTCGTCGTCGGTTTCCGGGAGATGACCCACGCGGCGAACGTCGAACTCACCGCGGGCCCCGAGTACTTCGTCGAGCTGAACGACCGTTTCCGCACGCATCGGCGGGACATCGGAGCGGCGCTGGCCCATGAGGTCATGCATGTGTATCTGCACCGGCTCGGGCTGTCGTTCCCGGGTGTGCGGGAGAACGAGATCCTCACGGACACCGCGGCGACGTATCTGGGGGCGGGGTGGCTGCTGCTCGACGCGTACCGGGAGGACGCGGCGTCCTCGCAGAAGCTGGGGTATCTCACGCCGGAGGAGTTCGGGTATGTGCTGGCGAAGCGGGCGCTGGTGTTCGGGGAGGATCCCTCGGTGTGGTTCACCAGTCCGCAGGCGTATACGGCGTACACCAAGGGCATGGTGAGGGCTCGGGAGGACGAGCAGCAACCGCCGCTCACGGCTGCCGGTTGGGCGGGGCGGCGGCGGTATGCGCGGGACCGGCGGCATGCGGGTCCAGGGCCGCAGCCCGGGGTCCCTTACACGTTCACCCCTGACGGAGGCGGGCGGCTGAGGGTGTCGTTTCCCTGCCCTACCTGTCATCAGCGGATTCGGGTGCCTGTGCGGGGGCGGGTGCGGGCGCGGTGTGCGTTGTGCCGGACGGTTCTGGAGTGTGACACGTAGCGCTGTGTGCCGTCTGCGGGTGCGTTGTAGCTGGTCGCGCCCACGCGGCGGAAGCCGCAAATCGATACAGCCCCGCGCCCCTGACTGGGTTGCCCTCACGCCCCATAGACCGGGCCCGGCGCCGCCGCCTCGCCAAGCAGCTTCCTTGCCGTGTCTCCCGCCTCTGACGGGGTCCATCTCGACCCTTTGTCCGCACTTGGGCCTGGCCTCCAGCCCTCCATCACCGTGATCCGTCCGGCCTCCACCTCGAAGACCCTGCCCGTCACCCCGCCACTCGCCTCCGAGCCCAGCCAGACCACCAGGGGGGACACGTTCTCCGGGGCCATCGCGTCGAAGCCGTCGGAGGGGGCGGTCATTGTGCCGGCGAAGGTTCGCTCGGTCATCCTGGTCCGCGCCGCCGGGGCGATCGCGTTGACCTGGACGCCGTAGCGGGCCAGTTCCGCGGCGGCGACCAGGGTGAGGCCTACGATTCCCGCCTTCGCCGCACTGTAATTGCCCTGCCCCACCGAGCCCGACAACCCTGCCCCGCTGCTGGTGTTGACAATCCGGGCAGCAGGCGTACGGCCCGTCTTCGCCTCCGTCCGCCAATGCGCCGCCGCGTGCTTCAGCGGCAGGAAGTGGCCCTTCAGATGTACGCGCATCACCGCGTCCCAGTCGTCCTCGTCCAGGTTGACCAGCATCCGGTCGCGTAGGAAGCCGGCGTTGTTGACGAGGGTGTCGAGGCGGCCGTACGTCTCCAGGGCGGCCTGGATGAGGGAGGCGGCACCGTCGGGTGTCGCGATGTCGCCGCCGTGGGCCACCGCCTCGCCGCCCGCCGCGCGGATCTCCTCGGCCACGAGAAAGGCGGGGCTGTCGGGGGCCGGGGTGCCGTCGAGGCCGACGCCGAGGTCGTTGACGACGACCCGTGCGCCCTCGGCGGCGAAGGCGAGCGCGTGGGCGCGGCCCAGGCCTCGGCCCGCGCCGGTGACGACGACGACCCGGCCGTCGCAGATTCCGGTCATCTCACGTCTCCTTGTTGACGGTTACGGCATCCAGGAACGCCGGGCGCTCCCCGCCGCCGTGCACCAGCAACGAGGCCCCGCTGATATAGGCGGCGGCATCCGAGGCGAGGAACACGGCCGCGGCCCCCACGTCCGACGGCTCGGCGAGGCGGCCGAGCGGGACCGTGCGGGAGACCGCCGCGATGCCTTCCTCGTCGCCGTAGTACAGATGGGACCGCTCGGTGGCGACCATGCCGACGACCAGGGTGTTCACGCGCACCTCCGGCGCCCATTCCACGGCCATCGAGCGGGCGAGGTTCTCCAGGCCCGCCTTGGCCGCCCCGTACGCGGCCGCGCCGGGCGAGGGCCGGCCGCCACTGACGCTCCCGATCATGACGATCGAACCCCGTGCCCGCTTCAGGTGCTCGTACGCGGCCAGCGAGACCGTCAGAGGAGCCAGGAGATTCAACTCCAGCACGCGGACGTGCCGTTCGGGCTCCATGTCGGCCAGCATGCGATACGGCGCCCCGCCCGCGTTGTTCACCAGGACGTCCACACGGGGGAGTTCGACGAAGAACTGCCGTACGGCGTCGGCGTCCCGGACGTCGAGCGGGGCGAACTCCACCTTCGGCAGCGGTACTTCGGGCGGCCTTCGCGCGCATACGACGACCTCCGCCCCGGCCGCCGCGAAGGAACTGGCGATCCCGGCGCCCACTCCGCGCGTCCCGCCGGTGACGACCACGACCCTCCCGTTCAGCTCCATTCGCCGCTACCCTTCTCACCTAACAAACGTTTGGTGGAAAGGTAGCTGATGCTTCCATGGGTGTCTCCACCTCGTCCCCGGAAAAGGGGTCGGAAAAGAATGGGATCGCGGTCGTCACGGTCGACTTCCCTCCGGTGAACGCGCTTCCGGTGGACGGCTGGTTCGCGCTGGCCGACGCCGTGCGGACCGCGGGCCGGGATCCCGGGGTCCGGTGTGTGGTGCTGGCGGCCGAGGGGCGCGGGTTCAACGCCGGTGTGGACATCAAGGAGCTCCAGGCGCGGGGGCCGGCGGCGCTGGTCGGCGCCAACCGCGGCTGTTTCGAGGCCTTTTCGGCGGTGTACGAGTGCGAGGTGCCGGTCGTCGCGGCCGTGCGGGGGTTCTGCCTGGGCGGCGGGATCGGGCTCGTGGGCAACGCGGACGTGATCGTGGCGAGCGAGGACGCCGTCTTCGGGCTGCCCGAGCTGGACCGCGGGGCGCTGGGCGCGGCCACCCATCTGTCCCGGCTGGTGCCCCAGCATCTGATGCGTGCCCTGTACTACACCTCGCGCACGGTGACGGCGGCCGAGCTGCACCGGCACGGGTCGGTGTGGCGGGTGGTGCCTCGCGACGAACTACCGGATGCCGCACTGGAGTTGGCGGGCGAGATCGCCGCCAAGGACGGGGAGCTGCTGCGTCTCGCCAAGGCCGCCATCAACGGCATCGACCCCGTCGACGTCCGTCGCGGCTACCGCTTCGAGCAGGGTTTCACGTTCGAGGCGAGCGTCAGCGGGGTCGCCGACCGGATCCGGGACCGGTTCGGGAAGGAAGAGGCATGACCGACAAGACGATGACCGCCGACGAGGCCGTCTCCCGCCTGCGCAGCGGCATGACCCTGGGCATCGGCGGCTGGGGCTCCCGCCGCAAGCCGATGGCCCTGGTCCGCGCGTTGCTGCGCACCGAGATCACCGACCTCACGATCGTCTCCTACGGCGGCCCCGACGTCGGGATGCTCGCGGCCGCCGGACGGATCAGGAAACTGGTCGCCGCTTTCGTCACCCTCGACTCGATCCCCCTCGAACCGCACTACCGGGCGGCCCGTGAGCGCGGCGCCTTCGAGCTCATGGAGATCGACGAGGCCATGTTCATGTGGGGACTGCGGGCCGCGGCGAACCGGCTGCCGTTCCTGCCGGCGCGGGCAGGTATCGGGTCAGATGTGATGCGGGTCAACCCCGGGCTGCGGACGGTGACTTCGCCCTACGACGACGGGGAGACTTTCGTCGCCATGCCGGCGCTGCGTCTCGACGCGGCCCTCGTCCACGTCAACCGCGCCGACCGGCTGGGCAACGGCCAGTACCTGGGCCCCGACCCGTACTTCGACGACCTGTTCTGCGAGGCGGCGGAGACGGCCTACGCCTCGTGCGAACAGGTCGTCGACACCGCCGAGTTGACGAAGGCGGCGGCCCCCCAGTCGCTCCTGATCAAGCGGCACTCGGTGACGGGGGTCGTCGAGGCCCCGAACGGAGCGCACTTCACGTCCTGCGCACCGGACTACGGCCGCGACGAGGCCGTGCAGAAGGAGTACGCGACCACGCCCTGGCCGGAGTTCGCCGAGCGCTACCTCCCGGGGAGGACACCATGACCGTGACACGGAGCGAGTACTGCGTGATCGCCTGCGCCGACGCCTGGCGCGGTGCCGGTGAGATCGTCGCCAGTCCGATGGGCCTGATCCCCTCCGTCGGCGCCCGGCTGGCCCGGCGCACCTTCTCCCCCGACCTCCTGCTGACCGACGGGGAGGCGATGCTCGTGCGGGACGACGGCACCGTCGAGGGCTGGCTGCCGTACCGGCAGCACCTCGCCCTCGTCACCGGCGGCCGACGGCACGTGATGATGGGCGCGAGCCAGATCGACCGGTACGGCAACCAGAACATCTCTTGCATCGGCGACTGGGCGCGGCCGAAGCGGCAGTTGCTGGGGGTGCGGGGGGCGCCGGTCAACACCCTGAACAACCCGACCAGTTACTGGGTGCCGAGGCACTCACGGCGGGTCTTCGTGGCGAAGGTCGACATGGTGTGCGGGGTGGGGTACGACCGTGCGGACGGTGCCCCTCATCACCGGATCCCCCGGGTCGTCTCCGACTTGGGCGTGTTCGACTTCGCGACGCCGGACCACTCGATGCGGCTGGCTTCGCTGCATCCGGGGGTCACCGTGGAGCAGGTCACGGAGGCCACCGGTTTTGAACTGGTGGTCCCGGACGAGGTGCCGTACACCAGGGAACCGACCGTTCGCGAGCTGGAGCTGGTCCGCGAGGTGATCGATCCGCACGACACCCGGTCCAGGGAGGTCGGCGGCTGATGGAGACCGCGCTCACCCGGCTGGTCGGGGTCCGGCATCCGATCGTGCAGACCGGGATGGGATGGGTCGCGGGGCCCCGTCTGGTCTCCGCGACGGCGAACGCGGGCGCGCTCGGCATCCTGGCCTCCGCGACCATGACACTCGACCAACTCCGGGACGCCGTACGGGAGGTGAGGTCGCGCACCGACGCGCCCTTCGGGGTCAATCTGCGGGCCGACGCGGCGGACGCCGGGGACCGGGTGCGCGTGATCGTCGACGAGGGCGTGCGGGTGGCGTCCTTCGCCCTCGCGCCCTCCGCCGAGCTGATCGCCGAGCTGAAGGAGGCGGGTGTCGTCGTCGTCCCGTCCGTCGGGGCCCGGCGGCATGCCGAGAAGGTCGCGGCCTGGGGCGCGGACGCGGTGATCGTGCAGGGCGGCGAGGGCGGCGGGCACACCGGGGAGGTGGCGACGACGGTGCTGCTGCCGCAGGTGGTGGACGCGGTGGACATCCCGGTCGTGGCGGCGGGCGGCTTCTTCGACGGGCGGGGTCTGGTCGCGGCGCTGGCGTACGGGGCGGCGGGCGTGGCCATGGGCACCCGTTTCCTGCTCACCTCGGACTCGACGGTGCCGGACGCGGTGAAGGCACGCTATCTGACGGCGGCGGTCAAGGACGTGACGGTGACCCGGGCGGTGGACGGTCTCCCGCACCGCATGCTCCGTACGGATCTGGTGACCGCGCTGGAGAACTCCGGGCGGGCCAGGGCCCTTTGGCACGCCCTGAGAAGAGCGGCCGGCTTCCGCAGGCTGTCGGGGCTGAGCTGGCGCCGGCTGATCCACGACGGCCTGGCGATGCGCCACGGCAAGGACCTCTCCTGGAGCCAGGTCCTCCTCGCCGCCAACACCCCGATGCTGCTCAGGTCGGCGATGGTGGACGGCCGTACGGATCTCGGAGTCATGGCCTCCGGGCAGGTCGCCGGGGTGATCGACGACCTGCCGTCGTGCGCGGAGCTGGTGGAGCGGATCATGAAGGAGGCGGAGGAGACACGCGAACGGCTCACAGCCTCTCGATGACCGTCACGTTCGCCTGCCCCCCGCCCTCGCACATGGTTTGGAGCCCGAACCGCCCGCCCGTGCGTTCCAGTTCGTGCAGCAGGGTCGTCATGAGTTTCACTCCTGTGGCTCCCAGCGGGTGCCCGAGGGCGATCGCGCCGCCGTTGACGTTGACCTTCTCCGGGTCGGCTCCTGTTTCCTTCAGCCAGGCCAGCACCACCGGGGCGAAGGCCTCGTTGATCTCGACGAGGTCGATGTCGCCGATGGTGAGGCCGGTCTTCTTCAGGGCGTGCGCGGTGGCCGGGATGGGGGCGGTGAGCATGCGGATGGGGTCCTCGCCGCGCACGGAGAGGTGGTGCACGCGTGCGCGTGGGGTGAGGCCGTGTTCGCGCACCGCCCGCTCCGAGGCGAGCAGCATGGCCGCCGCCCCGTCGGAGACCTGCGAGGAGCAGGCGGCGGTGATGGTGCCGCCCTCGATCACCGGTTTGAGGCCGGCCATCTTCTCCAGGGACGTGTCCCGGCGCGGCCCCTCGTCGACCGAGACAGCGCCGTAGGCCACGGTCTCCCGCTCGAAGCGCCCCTCGTCGATGGCCCGCAGCGCCCGCCGGTGGGACCGCAGCGCGAACTCCTCCTGGTCCTGCCTGCTGATCCCCCACTTGCCGGCGATCGTCTCGGCGCCGACGAACTGGTTCACCGCCCGGTCCCCGTACCGCGCCCGCCACCCCTCGCTGCCCGCGAAGGGTCCCTGGGTCAGCCCGAGCGGCTCGGCGGCCTGCCGGGTCGCGAAGGCGATCGGGATCATCGACATGTTCTGCACGCCCCCGGCGACGACCAGGTCCTGCGTCCCGGACAGCACGCCCTGCGCGGCGAAGTGCACGGCCTGCTGCGAGGACCCGCACTGCCGGTCCACGGTCACCCCGGGCACCTCCTCGGGCAGCCCGGCGGCGAGCCAGGAGGTCCGCGCGATGTCCCCGGCCTGCGGCCCGACCGCGTCCAGACACCCGAAGACGACGTCCTCGACGGCGGCAGGGTCGACACCGGCCCGCTCGACGACCGCCTTGAGCACATGCGCGCCCAGATCGGCCGGGTGGACACCGCTCAGTCCTCCCCCGCGCCGCCCGACGGGCGTACGGACCGCTTCGACGATGTAGGCCTCGGTCATGGCAACTCCCTCACCTGTAAGGGCTATTCGCGTACGGCGATCCCGTCCAGCACCATCGACAGGTACTGCCGGGCGATCTCCTCCGGGCTGTGCTGTCCGCCTGGCCGGTACCAGGACGCGGCGACCCACACGGTGTCGCGCACGAACCGGTAGGTCAGCCGTACGTCGAGGTCGGCCCGGAACACCTCGGCCGCGACCCCGCGCTCCAGCGTGGACAGCCAGGCCTTCTCGAACCTGCGCTGTGACTCGGCGAGGAACGCGAACCGCTCCTGCGCCACCAGCTGCTTGCTCTCCTTCTGGTAGATCGCGACGGCGGCGCGGTGCCGGTCGATCTCCCGGAACGACTCGGTGACCAGCGCCTCCAGCGTCTCGCGGGGCCCCGACTCGGCGCCCAGGACGGCGTCGTAGCCGTCCCAGAGTTCGTCGAGGAAGGTCTGCAGGATCTCCTCCAGCATCGATTCCTTGGAGTCGAAGTGGTAGTAGAGGCTGCCCGCGAGCATGCCCGCGTGGTCCGCGATCTTGCGTACGGTCGTGGCGTTGTAGCCCTGCTCGGCGAAGACCTCGGCTGCGGTGTCGAGGAGTTCACGGCGGCGAGGCCGAGCGGCGGCAGCCGCGGGCTTACCGGCTGCGGCGCTCACCTGGGGCTTTTTCTTGGTCGGCACGAAGTCATTGTCGTCCTATGCGTGCTGGCTGCTGACGGCGACGACCTCGCCGGTCATGTACGAGGAGTAGCCGGACGCCAGGAACACGATGACGTTGGCCACCTCCCAGGGCTGGGCGTACCGCCCGAAGGCCTCGCGCGCGGTGAGCTCCTCCAGCAGCTCGGCCGACGTCACCTTCACCAGGTGGGGGTGCATGGCGAGGCTCGGCGACACGGCGTTGACCCGTACGCCGTACTCGGCCGCCTCCAGTGCCGCGCACCGGGTCAGGGCCATCACGCCGGCCTTCGCGGCGGCGTAGTGCGCCTGCCCGGCCTGGGCGCGCCAGCCGACGACGGAGGCATTGTTGACGATCACCCCGCCACGCGAGTCCTTCATCAGCCGGAGGGCTGCCCGGGTGCACCGGAACGTGCCGTTCAGAGTGACGTCCAGGACGCGGGTCCACTGGTCGTCGGTCATGTCGACGAGCGTCGAGGTCCCGCCGAGGCCGGCGTTGTTGACGACGATGTCGAGCCGCCCGTGTTCCCGTACGGCCGCATCGAAGAGCGCCCCCACCTGTGCCTCATCGGTGACATCGCACGCCAGGGACGTCACGGCGCCCCGGAACTCCCGGGCCAGCTGCGCCTCGCACTCCTTCAGCCGCCGCGGGTGCGCGTCGCTGATCAGCACGCGCGCGCCCTCCTCCAGGAAGCGGCGCGCGGTCGCCCCGCCGATGCCCGCGCCGGCGGCCGCGGTGATGACGGCGGTGCGCCCCTTCAGCAGCCCGTGCCCCGGTTCGTACACCGGGCTCTCGACGCCTGTCATAGCGCCACGCTAACCTACCAAACACTTGTTAGGGAAGGACGGGTGGCCATGGATCTGGCGTTCACGCAGGAAGAGGAGGCCTTCCGCGCCGAGGCCCGCGCGTGGCTGCGCGCGCATGTGCCCGTCTCTCCTCTGCCCTCCCTGGAGACCGAGGAGGGCTTCGCTGCCCACCGCGCCTGGGAGGCCGAACTCGCCGCGGACCGCTGGTCGGTGGTCAACTGGCCCGCGCGGTACGGCGGCCGGGACTCCGGGCTGGTCCGTTGGCTGGTCTTCGAGGAGGAGTACTACGCGGCGGGGGCGCCCGGCCGCGTGAGCCAGAACGGCGTCAGCCTCCTCGCCCCGACGCTCTTCGACCACGGCACCGAAGAGCAACGCGCGCGCGTGCTGCCGTCGATGGCCACCGGCGAGGTGGTCTGGGCGCAGGCCTGGTCGGAGCCGGAGGCGGGCTCGGACCTGGCGTCCCTGAGGTCGAAGGGGGTGCGCACGGACGGCGGCTGGCTGCTCAGCGGCCAGAAGACCTGGTCCTCCCGCGCCGCCTTCGCGGACCGTGCGTTCGGCCTGTTCCGCACCGACCCGGACACCCCGAAACCCCACCAGGGCCTGACCTACCTGATGTTCGACCTGCGCGCCCCCGGCGTCACCGTCCGCCCGATCCGCCGCCTGGACGGGAAGCCCGCCTTCGCCGAGCTCTTCCTGGACGAGGTGTTCGTGCCGGACGAGGACGTCATCGGCGAACCGGGCCAGGGCTGGCGGATCGCGATGTCGACGGCGGGCAACGAACGGGGCCTGACGCTCCGCTCACCGGGCCGTTTCCTGGCGAGCGCGGACCGGCTGTTCGCGCTGTGGCACGCGAAGGACAGCCCGCAGGACACCCGCACCCGTGTCGCCGACGCCCTGATCGGCGCCCGCGCCCACCAGCTCTTCACCTACGCGGCAGCCTCCCGCTTCCTGGACGGTGAGGCACTCGGCCCGGAGTCCAGCCTCAACAAGGTCTTCTGGTCCGAGTACGACATCGCGCTCACGGAGACGGCCCTGGATCTCCTCGGTGAGGAAGAGGACCCGGACTGGTCCGAGCGCTATGTCTTCGCCCTCGCCGGCCCGATCTACGCCGGCACGAACGAGATCCAACGGGACATCATCGCGGAACGCCTGCTGGGCCTGCCGAAGGGCCGTCGGTGATGCGGTTCCTCCTCGACCCCGAACAGCGCGCGTTCGCCGCCTCGTTGGACGCGATGCTGACGTCCGCGGACACTCCGACCGTCACACGGGACTGGAGCCACGGCGACCACACCAGCGGCCGTGCGCTGTGGGGCCGTATCGCCGAAGCGGGGGTGTTCGCACTGGCGGTGCCGGAGACCTACGAGGGCCTGGGCCCACGCCCCGTAGAACTCGCGGTGGCCTTCGTCGAGTTGGGGCGCCATGCGGTGCCGGGGCCCCTGGTGGAGACGGTGACGGCGGCGACGCTGCTCGCTTCGCTGGACGACACCGGCCCGGCGAAGCGCTTACTCCCCTCGCTGGCGTCCGGCGAGTCGACGGCAACCCTGACCACAGGGCCGTACGCCCTGGACGCAGACATGGCAGACCTACGGCTGACGATCTCAGCCCGTCCGCCGGCACCTTTGGACGCAGGCACCCCCACCGAGCTCCGCCTCGCTCCCCCACCCGACCACCCCCCACGCCCCTCCCTGGACCCCGCCCGCCGCCTCTTTCCGACCCCCCACGGCGGCGAGCTCCTCGCCACCGGCCCGCCCCTGGGCCCCGCCCTGCTCATGGCCCGCCTCACCACCGCCGCCCAGGCCCTCGGCGTAGGCCTCGCCCTCCTGGACAAGACGGTCGCCCATGTCAAGCGGCGCACCCAGTTCGGCACCCCCATAGGCTCCTTCCAGGCCGTCAAACACCAACTCGCCGACGCGAAGATCGCGTTGGAGTTCGCCCGCCCCCTGCTCTTCGGCGCCGCCCTGACCATGACCGAGGAGGACGTCGCCGCCGCGAAGGTCACGGCCTGCGAGGCGGCGTACCGGACCGCCCGCACCGCGCTCCAGCTGCACGGCGCGATCGGGTACACGGCGGAGTACGACCTGTCCCTGTGGCTCACCAAGGCCCGCGCGCTGCGCACCGCGTGGGGCACCCCCGACGAGTGCCGCGAAACGGTGCTCAGTGGTGGTGGTCGCCGCTGGTGATCTCCCGGTACTCCTCCGCAGTCGGTTTCTCGATCCGCGTATCGGGCCCGAACATCGCCCGCGCGAGCCCGGCCCGCACCCGCTGGGAGCGGGTGACCGGCCGCCGCACCCCGTTCGCGTCGACGAGCGGCCCGATCTCGTACGGCGGGTTCTGCTCGTGCTGGGTGAGGGTGTGCAGCTGCCCCTGCGGGAGGGGCTCGTGCACCTCGGTGAACTCGCCGTGCGGGAGCCGCCTGATGGTGCCGGTCTCCCGCCCGTGCAGCACCTTGTCCCGGTCCCGGCGTTGCAGCCCGAGACAGACCCTCTTCGTGACGATGAAGGCCAGCACGGGCACCACGAACACGGACACCCGCACGAACCAGGTGATCGTGTTGATGGACAGATGCAGATGGGTGGCCACGATGTCGTTGCCGCCGCCGATCAACAGGACGACGTAGAGGCTGAGCCAGGCGACGCCGAGCCCCGTGCGGACGGGCACGTTGCGCGGCCGGTCCAGGATGTGGTGCTCACGTTTGTCGCCGGTGATCCACGCCTCGACGAAGGGATAGAGGCCGAGCGCGAGCAGGATCAGCGGGAAGAGGGAGAAGGGGATGAAGACGCCGGGTTCCAGGGTGTGGCCCCAGAGGTTGATCTCCCATCCCGGCATCACCCGGATCAGTCCCTCGGAGAAGCCGAGATACCAGTCGGGCTGGGCGCCGGTGGTCACCAGCTGCGGGCTGTAGGGGCCGAACGCCCACACGGGGTTGATCTGGGCGAGGCCGCCCATGAGCGCGAGCACGCCGAAGGTCAGGAAGAAGAAGCCGCCCGCCTTCGCCATGTAGACCGGCAGGAAGGGCATGCCGACCACGGACTTGTTGTCGCGGCCGGGACCCGGGTACTGGGTGTGCTTGTGGTAGAAGACCAGGATCAGATGGGCGACCACCAGGCCGAGCATGATCCCGGGCAGCACGAGCACATGGATCGGGAAGAGCCTCGGGATGATGTCGTGGCCCGGGAACTCCCCGCCGAACAGGAAGAAGGACAGATACGTCCCGACGATCGGGACGGACAGGATCGCCCCGTCGGCGAAGCGGATGCCGGTGCCGGACAGCAGGTCGTCGGGGAGCGAGTAGCCGGTCAGGCCGGTGATGATGCCGAGGAACAACAGGGTCCAGCCGAACACCCAGTTGAGCTCGCGCGGCTTGCGGAAGGCGCCGGTGAAGAACACCCGCATCATGTGCACGAGCATGCCGGTGACGAAGACCAGCGCCGCCCAGTGGTGGATCTGCCGGATCAGCAGACCGCCGCGCACATCGAAGCTGATGTCGAGCGTGGACTCGTACGCCCTGGTCATCACCACGCCGTTGAGGGGCTCGTAGGAGCCGTGGTAGACGACCTCGACCCCGCTGGGCTCGAAGAACAGCGTCAGATAGACGCCGGTCAGGATCAGGATGAGGAAGCTGTAGAGGCAGATCTCGCCCAGCATGAACGACCAGTGGTCCGGAAAGACCTTGCGCATGTTGGCCTTGGCCAGCGCGTACAGGCCGAGCCGTCCGTCCGCCCAGTCGGCGAGCTTCTCGCCCTTGCCGGACTCTCCGCCACGAGCCGCTTGGTTCACCGATCGTGCGCCGTCCATACGTCGTCGCCTCCCCGTCGGATCACTCACAGGGTGGCACGGCCGTACGGCGAAGCCAACGGGGCGGGCAAAGGCACAAGCGGCTGATCACGACCATGGCCCCGCCGCTGCCACCCCTCACCTGCGTTCGATATTTTGTTCGCCGCCGCCCCCACCGGCTCGATCATCACCCCCGTCACTCCGAGGAGCCGGCCGTGGAACCCGAATCCACCGTCACCACCTGTTATCGCCATCCCACGGTGGAGTCCCATGTCCGCTGCACCCGCTGCGAGCGGTACATCTGCCCGACCTGCATGCGGGAGGCGGCCGTAGGTCATCAGTGTCCGGAGTGCGTACGGGAGGGGGCGCGGTCGGTGCGGCAGGCCCGGACCGCGTTCGGCGGGCGGATCACAGCCGTACCCCTGGTGACGTACATCCTCATCGGCCTCAATGTGCTCGCCTACATCGGCGAGATCGTGCGCCCCGCGCTCGTGGACCGGTTCGAGATGCTGGGCGCCGGCCTGGCGGGCCCGGACGGCGGCCACTACGTGTGGCAGGCAGTCCACCCCGCCGACTACCACGCCGAGGGTGTCGTCGACGGCGAGTGGTACCGCCTGCTGACCGGCGCGTTCCTGCATCTGCCGCCCACCGAGGGCACGTTCGGGATCCTGCACATCGTGATGAACATGGTGTCGCTGTGGAACATCGGCCGCGTGGTCGAGGCCCAGCTCGGCCGGGTCCGCTACATCGGCCTCTACCTGCTGTCGGCGCTCGGCGGCTCGGTCCTCGTCCTGCTCGTCGCGCCCACCGAGCCCACGCTCGGCGCGTCCGGCGCGATCTTCGGGCTCGGTGCCGCGTACTACGTGCTGGCCCGCCGTCTCGGCGCCGACATGGCCCAGGTCAACCGTTTCATGGCGGGCCTGCTGCTGTGGCTGCTGCTCTCCGCGGGCCTGACGTCCTGGCAGGGCCACCTCGGCGGCCTGCTCGCCGGCGGCGTCGTCACCCTCGCCTACGCGTACGCTCCCCGGGACGGCCGGCGCGCCCTGGTGCAGGCGGGGGCGTGCGCCGTCCTGCTGGTGGTGCTCCTGGTGTCTACTTGGGCCAAGGTCACCGAACTGACGGGAACCCAGTGAAACGCGCCCGCCTGCTGCTCTTCGCGGCCGTCCCCGTGGTCGTCACGGCGTCGGTCTACCTCCTTGCGCCCGAGGACTCCGGCGCGGGAGGGGCGGGCCCCGACCTCTCGACCGCCTACCGGGCGCAGGCGGCCCAGGACGCCAAGGGTGCCCAGGGTGCCAAGGCCTGGGCCGAGGGCGCGGGAAACGCGGCGGACGACGAGGTGCTCGCCGACCTGCCGCCCGGCCTGGACGCGCCCGCCAAGAAGGACCTCGCCCAGCAGCTCGTGGCCAGCGCCGAGAACTCCACCCTGAACTGGCGCAGCGCCTACGCCTACATCGAGGACATCGGCGACGGCCAGGGCTACACGGCCGGCCTCATCGGCTTCTGCACCGGCACCCACGACCTGCTCACGCTCGTCGAGCGCTACACCAAGGCCCTCCCCGACAACGCTCTCGCGACGTACATCCCCGCCCTGCGCGAGGTCGACGGCACCGACTCCCACGAGGGCCTGGACCCGGGCTTCACGGCCGCCTGGAAGAAGGAGGCGGCCCGGCCGGCCTTCCAGAAGGCCCAGGACGCGGAGCGCGACCGCGTCTACTTCGACCCCGCGGTCCGCCTCGCCAAGCTCGACGGCCTGGGAGCGCTCGGCCAGTTCGTCTACTACGACGCCATGGTCTTCCATGGCCCCGGCACCGACGCCACCAGCTTCTACGGCATGCGCGAACGCGCCCTCCACAAGGCCGACAGCCCGACCGAGGGCGGCTCCGAGAAGGCCTACCTGGACGCCTTTCTGGACATCCGCCGGGCGGCCATGAAGACCCGGGACGCGGACATCGACACCTCCCGCGTCGACACGGCCCAGCGGCGGTTCCTGAACGAGGGGAACCTGGACCTGAGGACACCGCTGGAGTGGCAGGTGTACGGGGAGACCTTCAAGGTGCCGTAGAAAAGGGCGACGGCGCCTGCCCAGCGTCCGGTCGGGGACTGAAAGGGCAGGCGCCGTCAGTGTTCCGTACGCCTTTGTACGGGACGTCTATTCGGGTGTGATCACACCATCAGCGAGCGGTCCGTCGGCCGGATCGGGGCCGGCAGCTCGCTCGCGCCGGCCAGGAAGCGGTCGGTGCCGCGGGCGGCCGAGCGGCCCTCCGCGATCGCCCACACGATGAGCGACTGGCCGCGGCCCGCGTCACCGGCGACGAAGACGCCGGGCACGTTGGTCTGGAATTCGGCGTCACGGGCGATGTTGCCGCGCTCGTCGAGCTCCAGGCCGAACTGCTCGACCAGGCCGTTCTCGCGGTCGGTGCCGGTGAAGCCCATCGCGAGGGTGACCAGCTGGGCGGGGATCTTGCGCTCGGTGCCCGGCTTCGGGGTCAGCCGGCCCTCGATGAACTCGACCTCGGTGAGGTGCAGCCACTGGACATTGCCGTCCTCGTCACCCTCGAAGTGGGTCGTCGAGACGGAGTAGACCCGCTCCCCGCCCTCCTCGTGCGCGGAGGTGACCTTGTAGAGCATCGGGAAGGTCGGCCAGGGCTGACCCGGGTTCCGCTCCTCGCCCGGCCTGGGCATGATCTCCAGCTGGGTGACGGAGGCCGCGCCCTGGCGGTGGGCGGTGCCCACGCAGTCGGCGCCGGTGTCGCCGCCGCCGATGACCACGACGTGCTTGCCCTCGGCGGAGATGGGCGACACCACGTAGTCGCCCTCCTGCACCTTGTTGGCCAGGGGCAGGTACTCCATGGCCTGGTAGACGCCCTTCAGCTCCCGCCCGGGGACGGGGAGATCACGCGCGGTGGTGGCACCGGCGGCGATCACGACGGCGTCGTACCGCTTCTTCAGGTCGGTCGCCTTGAGGTCGCGGCCGATCTCGATACCGGTACGGAAGCGGGTGCCCTCCGCGCGCATCTGCTCGATACGGCGGTTGATGTGCCGCTTCTCCATCTTGAACTCGGGGATGCCGTACCGGAGGAGGCCTCCGATGCGGTCCGCGCGCTCGTAGACGGCGACGGTGTGACCGGCCCGGGTGAGCTGCTGCGCGGCGGCGAGGCCGGCCGGACCGGACCCGATGACCGCGACGGTCTTGCCGGACAGGCGCTCCGGGGCCTGCGGCGCGACATCACCGCTGTCCCACGCCTTGTCGATGATCGAGACCTCGACGTTCTTGATGGTCACGGCCGGCTGGTTGATGCCGAGCACACACGCCGACTCGCAGGGAGCCGGGCACAACCGCCCGGTGAACTCCGGGAAGTTGTTGGTCGCGTGCAGACGCTCGCTGGCCGCCGCCCAGTCCTCGCGGTAGGCGTAGTCGTTCCACTCGGGGATGAGGTTCCCGAGCGGACAGCCGTTGTGACAGAACGGGATGCCGCAGTCCATGCAGCGGCTGGCCTGCTTGCTGATGATCGGCAGCAGGGAGCCGGGGACGTAGACCTCGTTCCAGTCCTTCAGACGTACGTCGACGGGGCGGGACTTGGCGACCTCACGGCCGTGGTTCAGGAAGCCCTTCGGGTCAGCCATTGATCGCCGCCTCCATCATCTTCTCGGTGATCTCGGACTCGGAGAGTCCCGCCTGCTCGGCGGCGTCCTTGGCGGCGAGCACTGCCTTGTACGTGCTGGGGATGATCTTGCTGAAGCGGTCCACGGCGGTGTCCCACTCGGCCAGGAGCTTCTCGGCGACCGTGGACGCGGTCTCCTCCTGGTGGCGGCGCACCACGTCGTGCAGCCACTGCTTGTCCGCGTCGTCGAGCGCCTCCACGGCGTTCACGTTGCCGACGTTGACGTTGTCCCGGTCGAGGTCGATCACGTAGGCGACACCGCCGGACATACCGGCCGCGAAGTTGCGGCCCGTCTCGCCGAGGACCACCGCGTGACCGCCGGTCATGTACTCGCAGCCGTGGTCGCCCACGCCCTCCGAGACGACCAGCGCACCGGAGTTGCGGACACAGAACCGCTCACCGGTCCGACCGCGCAGGAACAGCTCGCCGCCGGTCGCGCCGTACGCGATGGTGTTGCCCGCGATCGTCGAGAACTCGGCGAGGTGGTCGGCGCCCCGGTCCGGGCGGACGATGACACGGCCGCCGGAGAGGCCCTTGCCCACGTAGTCGTTGGCGTCGCCCTCCAGGCGCAGCGTGACACCGCGCGGGAGGAAGGCGCCGAAGGACTGGCCGGCCGAGCCGGTGAAGGTGATGTCGACGGTGTCGTCGGGCAGGCCCGCGCCACCGAACTTCTTCGTCACCTCGTGGCCGAGCATGGTGCCGACCGTGCGGTTGATGTTGCGGATCGAGACCTGGGCACGGACCGGCTGGGCGTCGGTCGCCGAGTCGGCGGCCAGGGCGTCGGCGGCGAGCTTGATGAGCTCCTTGTCGAGCGCCTTCTCCAGGCCGTGGTCCTGCTCGACGACCTGGTGCAGCGCGGCGCCCTCGGGCAGCTCGGGCACGTAGAAGAGCGGGGCCAGGTCCAGGCCCTGCGCCTTCCAGTGGTTGACCGCGCGGGTCACGTCGAGGGCCTCGGCGTGGCCGACGGCCTCCTCGATGGAGCGGAAGCCCAGCTCGGCGAGGATCTCGCGGACCTCTTCGGCGATGAACTTGAAGAAGTTCACCACGTACTCGGCCTTGCCGGAGAACCGGTCCCGGAGCACCGGGTTCTGGGTGGCGATGCCGACCGGGCAGGTGTCGAGGTGGCAGACGCGCATCATGACGCAGCCGGAGACGACGAGCGGCGCGGTCGCGAAACCGAACTCCTCGGCGCCGAGCAGCGCGGCGATGACGACATCACGGCCCGTCTTGAGCTGGCCGTCGGTCTGGACGACGATGCGGTCGCGCAGGCCGTTGAGCAGCAGGGTCTGCTGGGTCTCGGCCAGGCCGAGCTCCCAGGGGCCACCGGCGTGCTTCAGCGACGTCAGCGGCGAGGCACCCGTACCACCGTCGTGACCGGAGATCAGGACGACGTCCGCGTGTGCCTTGGACACACCCGCGGCGACCGTGCCGACGCCGACCTCGGAGACCAGCTTCACGTGAATCCGCGCCTGCGGGTTCGCGTTCTTCAGGTCGTGGATCAGCTGCGCCAGGTCCTCGATGGAGTAGATGTCGTGGTGCGGCGGCGGGGAGATCAGACCGACACCCGGGGTCGAGTGCCGGGTCTTGGCGACCCACGGGTAGACCTTGTGGCCGGGCAGCTGGCCGCCCTCGCCGGGCTTGGCGCCCTGGGCCATCTTGATCTGGATGTCGTCCGCGTTGACCAGGTACTCGGAGGTCACACCGAAGCGGCCGGAGGCGACCTGCTTGATGGCGCTGCGCCGGGCCGGGTCGTAGAGACGGTCCGGGTCCTCGCCGCCCTCACCGGTGTTGGACTTGCCGCCCAGCTGGTTCATGGCGATGGCGAGGGTCTCGTGCGCCTCGCGCGAGATGGAGCCGTACGACATGGCGCCGGTGGAGAAGCGCTTGACGATCTCGGAGACCGGCTCGACCTCGTCGACGGAGATCGAGGGCCGGTCCGACTTGAAGCCGAAGAGCCCGCGGAGGGTCATCAGCCGCTCGGACTGCTCGTTCACGCGGTCCGTGTACTTCTTGAAGATGTCGAAGCGGTTGGCGCGTGTCGAGTGCTGGAGGCGGAAGACCGTCTCCGGGTCGAACAGGTGCGGCTCGCCCTCACGGCGCCACTGGTACTCGCCGCCTATCTCCAGTGCGCGGTGGGCCGGCGCGATGCCGGAGGCGGGGTACGCCTTGGCGTGCCGGGCGGCGACCTCCTTGGCGATGACGTCGATGCCGACGCCGCCGATCTTGGAGGCCGTACCGCTGAAGTACTTCTGGACGAAGCCCTCTTCGAGACCGACGGCCTCGAAGACCTGGGCGCCGCGGTAGGAGGCGACGGTCGAGATGCCCATCTTCGACATGACCTTGAGAACGCCCTTGCCCAGGGCGTAGATCAGGTTGCGGATGGCCTGCTCGGCCTCTATGTCCGACAGGAAGGTGCCCGCGCGGACCAGGTCCTCGACGGACTCCATCGCCAGGTACGGGTTCACGGCCGCGGCGCCGAAGCCGATCAGCAGGGCGACGTGGTGGACCTCGCGGACGTCACCGGCCTCGACCAGCAGGCCCACCTGGGTGCGCTGCTTGGTGCGGATGAGGTGGTGGTGGACGGCCGCGGTGAGCAGCAGCGACGGGATCGGCGCGTGCTCGGCGTCGGAGTGCCGGTCCGACAGGACGATCAACCGGGCGCCGTTGTCGATGGCGGCGTCGGCCTCGGCGCAGATCTCCTCGATGCGGGCGGCGAGGGAGTCGCCGCCGCCGGAGACCCGGTACAGGCCGGAGAGGGTCGCGGCCTTGAAGCCGGGCATGTCGCCGTCGGCGTTGATGTGGATGAGCTTGGCCAGCTCGTCGTTGTCGATCACCGGGAAGGGCAGCACGACGGAGCGGCAGGAGGCGGCGCTCGGGTCGAGCAGGTTGCCCTGCGGGCCGAGGGCCGAGCGCAGCGAGGTGACGAGCTCCTCGCGGATCGCGTCCAGGGGCGGGTTGGTGACCTGTGCGAACAGCTGGGTGAAGTAGTCGAAGAGCAGGCGGGGACGCTCGCTCAGCGCGGCGATCGGCGAGTCCGTACCCATCGAACCGATCGGCTCGGCACCGGCCTTGGCCATCGGCGCGAGCAGGACGCGCAGCTCTTCCTCGGTGTAGCCGAAGGTCTGCTGGCGGCGAGTGACCGAGGCGTGGGTGTGCACGATGTGCTCACGCTCGGGCAGGTCGCCGAGCTCGATCTCGCCGGCCTCCACCCACTCCGCGTAGGGCTGCTCGCCGGCGAGGCCGGCCTTGATCTCGTCGTCCTCGATGATGCGGTGCTCGACGGTGTCGACGAGGAACATCCGGCCGGGCTGGAGACGGCCCTTGCGGACGACCTTGGCGGGGTCGATGTCGAGGACGCCGACCTCGGAGCCCAGGACGACGAGGCCGTCGTCGGTGACCCAGTAGCGGCCGGGGCGAAGGCCGTTGCGGTCGAGGACCGCGCCGACCTGCTTGCCGTCGGTGAAGGTGACACAGGCCGGACCGTCCCAGGGCTCCATCAGGTTGGAGTGGAACTGGTAGAAGGCGCGACGGGCCGACTCCATGGAGTCGTGGTTCTCCCACGCCTCCGGGATCATCATCAGCACGGAGTGCGGCAGCGAACGGCCGCCCAGGTGCAGGAGTTCGAGCACCTCGTCGAAGGACGCCGAGTCGGAGG
Organism: Streptomyces sp. NPDC019531; assembly: GCF_044903305.1. Taxonomy (NCBI): domain Bacteria; kingdom Bacillati; phylum Actinomycetota; class Actinomycetes; order Kitasatosporales; family Streptomycetaceae; genus Streptomyces; species Streptomyces sp. NPDC019531. Next base: position 48,154 of record NZ_JBJDQL010000016.1, read on the forward strand.
CGTCCGGCGTGCAGATCGGGAAGACGCGCTCGAGGGCCTTGTCGTCATTGCCGAGCAGGTCGGAGACCAGCTGGGACTCGCGGGCCGCCATCCAGTTGCGGTTGCCCTTGACGGTGTTGATCTCACCGTTGTGCGCGACGAAGCGGTACGGGTGCGCGAGCGGCCACGACGGGAAGGTGTTCGTGGAGAACCGGGAGTGCACGAGCGCGATCGCGGAGGCGAAGCGGCGGTCGGACAGGTCCGGGAAGAAGGGCTCCAGCTGGCCGGTGGTCAGCATGCCCTTGTAGACGATGGTCCGCGCGGACAGTGACGGGAAGTAGGTGTCGACCTCGCGCTCGGCGCGCTTGCGCAGCACGAACGCCTTGCGGTCGAGGGAGATGTCCGTCGAGGAGCCGTCGCCGACGAAGATCTGGCGGAAGACCGGCATCGTCGAGCGGGCCGTGGCGCCGAGCAGTTCGGGGGCGACCGGGACCTCGCGCCAGCCGAGGACGGTGAGGCCCTCCTCGGCGGCGATCGTCTCGATCTTCGAGACGGTGTCCTCGGTGCCCTCCTCGGGCAGGAAGGCGATACCGACGGCGTACGCGCCGGCCGCGGGCAGCTCGAAGCCGGCGACCTCGCGGAAGAAGGCGTCCGGAACCTGGGACAGGATGCCCGCGCCGTCACCCGAGTCGGGCTCGGAGCCGGTGGCACCGCGGTGCTCCAGGTTGCGCAGAACCGTGAGCGCCTGCTCGACCAGCGCATGGCTCGCCTCGCCGGTGAGGGTGGCCACGAAGCCGACGCCACAGGCGTCGCGCTCGTTGCGGGGGTCGTACATACCCTGCGCAGCAGGGCGAGCATCCATGAACGACCACTTCTGGCCACTCGTGGAGTGCTGGGACGGCTGGCGCGGCGTACGCATCGGCTCTCCCGTCGTCGTCAATTGGCATATTCAGCTTGCCGAGGGACGACGTTGGCCCTCTGCGTGTGTGCAAAATTTCGTGCAGGTTACATGATGGAGCGGTTCTCGGAAACTGGATATTCCGTTCCAACATGCGGACGCCATGGCGTGCGAGGGGGGTGTCGCACACATGGCTTGAAGTATGTGGGGACCGAAGCGGACTGATCGGTCAGATCGTCGTCCATCGGCCCAGGGGCGGAGGAGGCGTCGTCGCCCACTCCACGAGTGCGCCGCAAGCGTCATTGCCCGCAGCGCTTACGGCTCATGCCCAGTGGTTAAGCATTCGAAACCAGCGAGTAACGGCTACTTATGCGGCCCATCGCATAAGTAGCAGCCGAACTATCCTACGGCCGTTCCGAACAAACTGCCCAGGGCGTACGTCACACCGGCCGCCGCGCCTCCCAGCACGAGCTGCCGCAGTCCGCTGTACCACCAGGTCCGCGCGGTCACCCTGGCCACGACGGCACCGCACACGAACAGTCCGAGAAGGGCGAGCAGCACGGCGGGCCAGAGCGCGGTCGCACCGAGCAGATACGGGAGCACGGGGAGCAGGGCACCCAGGGCGAAGGATCCGAAGCTGGACACGGCGGCGACGAGCGGCGAGGGCAGATCACCGGGGTCGATGCCGAGTTCCTCACGGGCATGTATCTCCAGGGCCTGCTCGGGATCCTTCGACAGCTGCCGGGCGACCTCCCTGGCCAGCGCGGGCTCGACCCCCCTCCCCTCGTACAGCGCGGCGAGCTCGGCCTCCTCGTCCTGCGGATACTTCCGCAGCTCCCGCCGCTCCACATCCAGCTCGGCCTCGACGAGCTCGCGCTGCGAGGCGACGGAGGTGTACTCACCGGCGGCCATGGAGAAGGCGCCGGCGGCGAGCCCCGCGAGTCCGGTCAGCACGATGGTGTGATGACCGACGGCCCCGCCGGCGACACCGGTCATCAGGGCGAGGTTGGAGACGAGTCCGTCCATGGCCCCGAAGACGGCGGGCCGCAGCCAGCCGCCGTTCACATCCCGATGCGTGTGGTTGTCGCGGTGCGCCTCGTGCAGTGGCGCTTCCATGTCGATGACAGCCATTCCGGCCCCCCAGGAAAGCTAAGCCAAAGCTAACTTTGGACAGATTCTAATTCTCAACAACACCTACAGTACGTCCGCCCATTCCCGCCCGCCAGCAAGGAGAGGCTGCGCTAACCTGCACCTTTACCATCGAGCGCTCATTCGATAGCAGGGCTGCACAGATGTCGACCGGGTGACGTTGAGGCCGGGGAGGCTCGGGTCAACCGCCGATGGTGGGACACATTCGCAAAGGTGTCTCTGTGGAAAGGCCCGCGTATGACATCGATCGGCTGCGTTCCCTCGACCCCGGCGCCGCACAACGCCGCCGATCTTCGCGAGCGGGCCCGCGGCGCCCTGCTGGGCCTGGCGGTCGGGGACGCCCTCGGCGCCCCCGCCGAGAACATGAAGCCGTCGGAGATCCGCGCCCGCTGGGGCCGTATCGAGGGCTATGTCGTGGACGAGCCGGCCGGCACGGACGACACGGAGTACGCGATCTTCTCCGGGCTGCTCCTGGCCCGCCACGGCTCGGCCCTCACCGCGCCCCACGTGGAGGCGGCCTGGCACGAGTGGATCGCGGACCGCGACGAGGGTCCCTTCCGGGGCGCCGGTTTCAGTGAGCGCGGCACGCTGGAGAACCTCCGCCGGGGCCTCGCGGCTCCCATCTCGGCCCAGCACCGCCACGCCTGGAGCGACGGCCTGGCCATGCGGGCGGCCCCCTTCGGCGTCTTCGCGGCGGGCCGCCCGGCCGAGGCGGCCCGTCTGGTGGCCGTCGACGGCTCGGTGAGCCACGACGGCGAGGGCATCTACGGCGGCCAGGCGGTGGCGGCAGGGGTGGCGGCGGCGATGGCGGGCGCCCCCACGATCGCCGTCGTCGCCTCCGCGCTGGCCGTGATCCCGGACGACAGCTGGACGGCCCGCTCCCTGCGCCGTGCCGTGGCGGTGGCCCACCGGGGCGAACGCGCGGTCCGCTCCGCCGTCGTCATCGGTGGTTACCCCTGGACCGACCTGGCCCCGGAGGCGGTGGCCCTGGCTTTCGGCGCGTACGCGGCGGCGGACGGCGACTTCCGCGAGGCGGTCCTGACGGCGGTCAACATGGGGAGAGACGCGGACACGACGGCGGCGGTGGCGGGAGCGCTGGCGGGCGCAACGAGAGGCGCGTCGGCGATCCCGACCGAATGGGCCACGGCGATCGGCCCGGCGAGAGGCAGCTGCCTCCCGTCGATGGCGGGCCATCACGTGCTGGACGTGGCGGAGTTGCTGGTGGCCGGGGAGGGCCGGTGAGGCCGCCCGGCCCATGGGGCGAGACCGCGTCCGGCATGCCCAGGCCGCTGGAACCCGCGGCCGCCGACGGCGAGAACCCCCCGCAGGGGCCACCCGCACCCGACGACGATAGCGAAACGGATGGTGCGGGTGGGTACAAGAAGGCCGAAGGCGAAGCCGAGGCCGGAAGAACCGCAGCCCTCCTCCTGGGCCTCGCCGCAGGCGACGCCGCCGGCTGGCCCTCCGCCCGTCACAGAGCCGCCCGCATGCCCGACTGGACCCGCCGCCTCACCCGCGAACTCGACACCTTCGCAGAACAGAACGCCACCACCACCCTCCCCGTCCCCATCGCCCTCAACCAGCCCCCCGAGCCCCTCCGCCTCGGCCCCTCCGACGACGCCGAATGGGCGGCCTTCACCGCGGAAGCCCTCCTCAGGGCAGGCGACGACACCGCCCTCGGCGACCTGACGAAAGAACGCCGTACAAGAGCCGCCATCGACCTCACCTGGAACGCCATCGCCGCCGAAGTCGCCGCCGCGGCGGACCGCGCCCCCGAGATCGAGTCCGCCGTCCTCCCCCTCCGCGCCCGCATCTCCGTACGAGCAGGCCTCGGCAACCTCGCCACCGGCCTGCGCCCACCCGCCACCGGCCACGACAACCCCCACTACTTCGACGACGCGGCCTGCATCCGAGCCTGCGTCCTCGCGGTCGCCCACCCCGGCAGCCCCCGACTCGCCGCCGACCTCGCCGAGTTCGACGCCCGCTACACCCAGGACGGCGACGGAGTACACGGAGCGAGAGCGATGGCCGCGGCCCTCTCCCTCGCCCTGACCGGCGCACCCGTGGAGCTCTGCGTGGCGGCCGCCCTCACCGAACTCCCGGAAGAGACGGAGATCGGCCGCAACGCCCGCCACGCCCTGCGCCTCGCCCGGTCCGCCGACAGCGCGTTCGCCCTGATCCCCGCCCTGGAACACGAAATCGTCGACCACGTCTACAGCTACGGCATCGCGGCCGCCGAAACGGTGCCCGTGGCCCTGGCCCTGGCCACCGCCGCTCAGGGCCGTATCGCCGAGGCGATCCCCGCGGCAGCCTGTCTCTCCCGGGTGGCCGACTCGGCCCCGGCCCTGGTGGGCGCGTTGACCGGCGCACTCGGAGGCACCGCCGCGATCCCCGCCACCTGGCAGGCCACCTGCCGCACCCTCTCCGGCTGCGCCCTCCCCCGTCTCACCGGCACGGACCTCGTGGAACTCGCCGGACTCCTGGAAGCCGCACAACCGCCCCTCGCAGGGGGATGATTCGGAACATGCAGCCCAAACGCCCAGGAAACGAATCAGAGATCAGCCTTGCGAACCGGATCACCGGAGCCCTCGTGGGCGCGGCGGTGGGCGACGCCCTCGGCGGCCCCGTCGAGGGCTACTCCCCCGACCAGATCCTCGAACGCCACGGCGGCCGCGTCCACGGCATCGTCGGCCCCTGGAACGGCGACGCCTGGCGCAGCGCCCGCCCCATCGCCCCGTACCACAAGGGCGACGGCCACATCACCGACGACACCTTGATGACCCACGCGCTGATCCGTGTCTACGCCAAGGTCCGCGATCACCTCGACGCCTACGCGATCGCCGACCGCCTGGTCCCCGACCTGATGACGAACCCGCGCTGGATCCCGGAACTGGAGGCGACGGCCCTCCCCCTGCACCGTATCTTCCTCGCGGAGAAATGGCTGGTCACCCGCCTCCACTACGGGCACACGGACCCCCGCGAGGCAGGCGTCGGCAACATCGTCAACTGCGGTGCGGCGATGTACATGGCCCCGGTGGGCCTGGTCAACGCGGCCAACCCACAAGCCGCCTACACCGAGGCCCTGGACATCGCCGGCGCCCACCAGTCGTCGTACGGCCGTGAGGCGGCGGGAGTCTTCGCGGCGGCGGTGGCCGCGGCGGCGACACCGGGCGCGACACCGGACTCGATCATCACGACCTGCCTCGCCCTGGCGAAGGACGGCACCCGAACCGCAATCGACCAGGTCTGCGAAGTGGCCACCCACCACACGGACTTCGAGTCGGCGCTCCGCCCCCTTCGCGAGGCGGTGTCCCCCTACGACACGGTCGGCCCCGACTACCGCACCCCTTCTCTGGCCGCCCGCCGTCCCTCCCGCGTGCACGCGATCGAGGAACTCCCCATCGCCCTCGCCATGTTGCTCGTGTCCGCCGGCGACTACCGCCAGGCCGTCCTCGGCGCGGTGAACTACGGCAGGGACTGCGACTCGATCGCCACGATGGCGGGCGCGATGGCAGGCGCCCTGGGCTCCCCGGTGCCGGACGACTGGTCGAAGAGGGTCGCAGAGGCGAGCCGCCTGGACCTGTGGGAACCGGCAACGACCCTGACCGCCGTCACCAAACAGATCTTCGAACAGGACGTACGCCGCCGCAGAGCCCACGAGTCGGCATTCACCGCCCTCGGAGGCCCAGGATGCTCCGACTGACCTGGGTCCAACCGGAGGACCTGATCGGCCACGAACTCCGCCAGGCGACCCAGGACGGCCGGGAGCCGTCGGCGATCGCGGCGAGGTGGCGGGCGGCGGGAGGAAGGCAAGCCCCGGTAAGAGCAGGCGCCTCGCCGGAGCCGGCATCCCGCTACCTACGACAGCTGGCAGAAGACCTGCTGGACGAACTGGCGGACCTGCCGAGCAAGTTGGCGGAGGACGAGCCCACTGACCTGGCCAGGATCGCGGTTCTCTGTCCTGCCCTGGCAAGCGAAGCCCACCCCACCCCAGGCCCCACCCAGGCCGGCCTGGAAGCAGCCTGGCTGGGCCGAGCAGCAGGCTGCCTCCTGGGCAAACCCGTAGAAAAACTCCCCCTCGAAGCCATCCGTCAACTCGCCGAATCAACCGGCAACTGGCCCTTGAACACCTGGTTCACAGCACGAGGAGTCCCACCGGAACTGACCACGACGTACCCCTGGAACCGCCGCTCAGCAACCACCTCCCTCGCCGAGAACATCGACGGCATGCCCGAGGACGACGACCTCAACTACCCCCTACTGAACCTCCTGTTGCTCCAACGCCACGGCAAACACTTCACCACCACCGACGTGGCAAAGCTCTGGCTCGACGAACTCCCCGCCGGCCGCACCTTCACCGCGGAACGCATCGCCTACCGCAACCTCCTCCAGGGCCTGGAACCCCCACGAACGGCCCGCCACCGCAACCCCTTCCGTGAATGGATCGGCGCCCTGATCCGCGCGGACGTCCACGGCTGGACCAACCCCGGCGACCCGGCCGCCGCAGCCGAACAGGCCCACCGGGACGCCACCCTCACCCACACGGCGAACGGCGTCTACGCGGCGATGTTCACAGCGGCGGTGATCGCACAGGCAACGACCACCCCCGACATCCAGACCTGCCTCCGCACCGGCCTCACCGTGATCCCCCCGAACTCCCGCCTCACCAAGGCGATCACCCACGCCATCCAACTGGCCCACCGGCACGACGACTTCGACAGGGTCGTGGACGAACTCCACGCCACCCACGCCGAGACCCACCACTGGGTCCACGCGCTCCCCAACACCGCCCTCATCGCCGCCGCCCTCACGCACGCGAACGGCGACTTCACCGGCTCCATCTGCAAAGCGGTGAGCGGCGGTTGGGACACCGACTCCAACGGCGCGACAGCGGGAAGCATCGCCGGCCTCCTCGCCGGCAGCCCCGACAACCTCCCCGACCGCTGGACGACCCCCCTCAAGAACCGCCTCGCCACCTCCGTCGCCGACTTCAACGGCACCGGCTTCGACACCCTGGCCCACCTCACCCACCGGGAGGCACACCGCCCATGACCGAGGAAGCCCGAACGGCCGAGGAATTCCGGCCCCGCCCCCCTCTCACCGGTCTCCGCGTCCTCGACCTGGCCACCCTCTTCGCCGGCCCCCTCGCCGCCACCATGCTGGGCGACTTCGGCGCGGAGGTCGTCAAGATCGAGCACCCCGCCAAACCCGACCCGTCCCGCGGCCACGGCCCCTCGAAGGACGGCATCGGCCTGTGGTGGAAACTCCTGGGCCGCAACAAGCGCACGATCACGCTCGACCTCTCGAAACCGGCCGGCCGCACCACCTTCCTCCGCCTCGCCGAGACGGCGGACGTCGTCATCGAGAACTTCCGCCCGGGCACCCTGGAGAAGTGGGACCTGGGCTGGCCGGAGCTGCAAGCCGTCAACCCCCGTCTGGTCCTCACCCGGGTCACCGGCTTCGGCCAGTTCGGCCCCTACTCCCGCCGCCCCGGCTTCGGCACCCTCGCCGAGGCGATGAGCGGCTTCGCGGCGATCACCGGCGAACCGGACGCGGCCCCGGTCCTGCCGCCCTTCGGCCTCGCCGACTCCATCGCGGGCCTCGCCACCGCCTACGCCGTCATGACCGCCCTCGCGGCCCGCGACCGTACCGGCGAGGGCCAGGTCGTCGACATGGCGATCATCGAGCCGATCCTGACGGTCCTCGGCCCTCAGCCGACCTGGTACGACCAGCTCGGCCACGTCCAGGAGCGCACCGGCAACCGCTCCGCCAACAACGCCCCGCGCAACACCTACCGCACGGCCGACGGCACCTGGGTCGCCGTCTCCACCTCGGCCCAGTCGATCGCGGAACGTGTGATGCGCCTGGTGGGCCGCCCTGAACTGATCGACGAACCGTGGTTCGCGACGGGCGCGCAACGAGCGGAACACGCGGACGTCCTCGACAAGGCGGTCGGCTCCTGGATCGCCCAACGCCCCCGCGACGAGGTCCTCGCGGCCTTCGAGAAGGCGGAGGCCGCGGTCGCCCCCATCCAGGACATCCGGGACGTGATGACCGACCCGCAGTACCAGGCCCTCGACACGGTCACCACCGTCGACGACCCCGACCTCGGCCCCCTCCGTATGCAGAACGTCCTCTTCCGGCTCTCCTCGACCCCCGGCGCGATCCGCTGGGCGGGCCGTCCGCACGGCGCGGACACGGACCAGGTCCTGGCAGAACTGGGCCTGACCGACGCCGAGTTGGCGACCCTGCGCGAGGAGGGCGCCGTATGACGGCACTCACCTGGTTGTACGTCCCCGGCGACCGCCCCGAGACCGTCAGCAAGGCCCTGACCGTCGGCGCCGACGTGGTGGTGATCGACCTGGAGGACGCGGTGGCTCCCGACCGCAAGCAGTACGCCCGCGAGGCAACGGCGGAACGCCTCACCGACCCCCAGCCGACCCCGGTCCATGTCCGTGTGAACGCCCTGGACAACCCCCTGGCAACGGCGGACCTGGCGGCGATCGCCCAACTCCCGGGCGTCTGCGGCCTACGCCTCCCCAAGGTCACCGCCCCCGGCCAGATCACACGCATCGCAGAGACGACGGCCCCGTCCGAAGGAGGCGCCCCACCCCTGTACGCCCTCCTGGAATCAGCTCTGGGCATCGAACGTGCCTACGACATCGCCACCGCCCACCCCGCCCTCCGGGGCATCGCCCTGGGCGAGGCGGACCTACGGGCCGACCTCTGTGTACGACACGACAGCGGCCTGGACTGGCCCCGCTCCCGGGTCGTCGTGGCCGCGAGAGCAGCCGGCCTCGCTCCCCCACCCCAGTCGGTCCATCCCGACGCCAAGGACCTGGACGGTCTCAGAGCCTCCTGCGCCCGAGGCCGCGCCCTCGGCTTTCTCGGCCGAGCAGCCATCCATCCCCGCCAACTCCCGGTCATCGAGGACGCCTACCGCCCCACAGCACAGGAAATCGAGCAGGCGGAATCCATCCTCAAGGCAGCGGAAGCCCACCAGGGAGCCCAAGCCCTCCCGAACGGCACCTTCATCGACGCGGCGGTGGTCGCGCAGGCCCACCGCACCCTCGCCCTGACCCACCGCCCCTGACATACGGCGAGGGCGCCCCAGGATCAATCCCAGGGCGCCCTCATCGACGTACGACCAACCGTCAGGTCTTTTTCGCTGACTCGGTCTCGGCCTCGGTCTTGGTCTCGTCCGTCACCTCGGCGGACTCGACCTCGGACTCGGCCTTCTTGTCACCGTCGGCCTTCTCGCCCTCTTCGACCTCACCGTCGGAGACGTCCGCACCCGGTTCGACCACTTCCTCGCGCCCCGGCCGCTTCCTCGCCGACAGCACGATGTAGGTCACCGCGAGCAGGAACACGACGATCGCGGTCCAGACGTTGAGGCGGAGCCCCAAGATGTGGTGGGCGTCGTCGATGCGCATGTACTCGATCCAGCCGCGCCCCGTGCAGTACGCGGCGACGTACAGCGCGAACGCCCGCCCGTGGCCGAGCTTGAAGCGGCGGTCGGCCCAGATGACGAGGAGCGCGACACCGATGCACCACAGCGACTCGTACAGGAACGTCGGGTGGTAGTACCCCGGCACCCGTCCGTCCGTGGAGGACGTGATGTGCAGGGCCCACGGCAGATCCGTCGGCTTGCCGTACAGCTCCTGGTTGAACCAGTTGCCCCAGCGGCCGATGGCCTGCGCGAGGGCGATACCGGGCGCGATGGCGTCGGCGTACGCGGGCAGCGGGATGCCACGACGACGGCAGCCGATCCACGCGCCCACCGCCCCGAGCGCGATCGCGCCCCAGATGCCGAGACCGCCCTCCCAGACCTTGAAGGCGTCCACCCAGTCACGGCCCTCGCTGAAGTACAGCTCGTAGTCCGTGATGACGTGGTAGAGGCGACCGCCGAGCAGTCCGAACGGCACGGCCCAGACCGCGATGTCGGCCACCGTGCCGGCCCGCCCGCCACGGGCGATCCAGCGTTTGTTGCCGAGCCAGACGGCTACGAAGACGCCGATGATGATGCAGAACGCGTAGCCACGCAGCGGGATGGGACCGAGGTGGATCACCCCGCGCGACGGACTGGGAATGTAGGCAATTTCCATGGCAGGGTCGACGCTACCCTGCCGGGCCGGGCCCACGGCAGGCGGCCCGGCAACGGGTCCATAACAGGCGGGTGAGGGAACCCGCCCGCCGCCTTACCCCCGGTCACCCCTTGGCGGCGGCCTCCACCTGCTGCTTCAGCTTCGCCGGGGTCATGGTCTGGTCCTGGTAGATGTTCTTGCCGTTTAGCAGCACGGTCGGTGTGCCGGAGAAGCCGCCGTTGCGGAAGGCGGCCGCGGACTTCTCCACCCAGCTGTCGTGGGTGCCCTTCTCGACACAGGTGCGGAACGCCGGCGTGTCCAGGCCGTCGACCTTCTTCGCCAGTTCGAGCAGCTTCTCGTCCTTGGCGTAGTCGTCGCTGGTCTCCGCGGGCTGGTTCTCGTAGAGCACGTCGTGGTACCCCGTGAACTTCCCGGCGTCCTGGGCGCAGGCCGCCGCGTTGGCCGCGTTGCGCGAGCCGGTGCCGCCCATGTTGCCGTCGATGATCGTCGCCAGGTGGTACTCGACCTTGAGCTTGCCGGACTCGGTGAGCTCATGGATCGTCGGCCGGTACGCGGTCTCGAAGGCCTTGCAGGCCGGGCAGCGGAAGTCCTCCCAGACGACGAGCGTCGACTTGGCGCTCTCCTCGCCGACCGGGATGGCGAGGCTGTCCTGGCCGTTGGCCCCCGAGGGCGCCACGACCGGGCCCGAGGAGTCGCTGTCCTTGTCCTTGCCGGAGTTGGCCGCGACGACGCCGATCACCGCCGCGAGACCCAGCACGCACACGACGCTCGCACCCACGACCAGCACCCGGCGTCGCTTCTCCGCGGCCCTCTGCTTCTCGCGCTCCTCCGCCAGCCGCTCCCGGGCGGTGCGCTTTCCCTCACGGTTCTTCTCGCTCACACCCCGGAAACGAACCGGGGAGGCGCACCGCGCCTCCCCGGCCCCAGGTCCACCCGTTCGAGTGACCGATTTTTCCGTTACGCCATGACAGGCGCCGTGGGTCACACCTGTCGGCGCACGCCCTTCGCCAGCTCGCCAGCGAGCTCACGCACGCCCTCGACCCCGGCCTTGTCGTCCGGCGCGTCCAGCATCCGCTTCACGAAGGCCGAGCCGACGATCACGCCGTCCGCGAAGCCGGCGACTTCGGCCGCCTGCTGGGCGTTGGAGACACCGAGCCCGACGCAGACGGGCAGGCCGGTACCGGCGTCGGCGGCCCGGGTGCGCTCGACCAGGTCCTGGGCCTGCGCCCCGACCGACTCGCGCGTACCGGTGACGCCCATCAGGGAGGCGGCGTACACGAACCCGCTGCCCGCCGCGGTGATCTCGGCGAGCCGCGCGTCCTTGCTGCTGGGCGCGACCACGAAGACCGTGGCGAGCCCGTGCTTCTGAGCGTGCTCCCTCCACAGCGCCGACTCCTGCACCGGCAGGTCGGGCAGGATGCAGCCCGCACCCCCCGCCTCGGCGAGCTCGGCGGTGAAGCGCTCGACGCCGTAGCGGTCGATGGGGTTCCAGTACGTCATCACGAGCACCGGCTTCCCGGTGGCCTCGTACGCCTCCTTCACCGTCCGCATGACGTCGGCGATCTTCACGCCGCCGCGCAGGGCGATGTCGTCGGCGGTCTGGATGACCGGACCGTCGAGGACGGGGTCACTGTGCGGCAGACCCACCTCGACGACATCGGCACCGCCGTCGAAGACGGCCTTGATCGCCTCGATACCGCCGTCCACGGTCGGGAACCCGGCCGGGAGGTAGGCGATGAGCGCGGACCGGCCCTCGGCCTTGGCGGCGGCGAGGGTGTCCGACAGCAGCTGGATGTTCCCGCTCACTTGGCGTCCCCCTCGATCTCCGCGCCGGTTCCGGCCTCGTCCGCGGCGACGGCCGCGTCCGTGTCGTACAGGCCGAAGTACCGCGCGGCCGTGTCCATGTCCTTGTCGCCGCGACCGGACAGGTTGACGACGATCAGGCCGTCCTTGCCGAGCTCCTTGCCGACCTCCAGGGCGCCGGCCAGCGCGTGCGCGCTCTCGATGGCCGGGATGATGCCCTCGGTACGGGACAGCAGGCGCAGGGCCTGCATGGCCGCGTCGTCGGTGACCGCGCGGTACTCGCCGCGGCCGGAGTCCTTGAGGTAGGAGTGCTCGGGACCGATGCCCGGGTAGTCCAGACCGGCCGAGATCGAGTACGGCTCGGTGATCTGGCCCTCCTCGTCCTGGAGGACGTAGGAACGGGAGCCGTGCAGGATGCCGGGCTCACCCGCGGTGAGGGTCGCCGCGTGCTCACCGGTCTCCACGCCGTGCCCGGCGGGCTCGCAGCCGATGAGGCGTACGTCCGCGTCGGGGATGAAGGCGTGGAAGAGGCCGATGGCGTTGGAGCCGCCGCCGACACAGGCGACGGCCGCGTCGGGGAGACGGCCGGCCCGCTCCAGGATCTGGCGGCGGGCCTCGACGCCGATCACGCGGTGGAAGTCGCGGACCATGGCCGGGAAGGGGTGCGGTCCTGCGACGGTACCGAAGAGGTAGTGGGTGCGGTCGACGTTGGCGACCCAGTCGCGGAACGCCTCATTGATCGCGTCCTTCAGTGTGCGGCTGCCGGACTTCACGGCGATGACCTCGGCGCCGAGCATGCGCATCCGGGCGACGTTGAGGGCCTGGCGCTGGGTGTCGATCTCGCCCATGTAGATGGTGCATTCGAGGCCGAACAGCGCGCAGGCCGTGGCCGTGGCGACGCCGTGCTGACCGGCGCCCGTCTCCGCGATCACCCGGGTCTTGCCCATGCGCTTGGTGAGCAGGGCCTGACCGAGGACGTTGTTGATCTTGTGGGAGCCGGTGTGGTTGAGGTCTTCCCGCTTCAGGAAGATCCTGGCGCCTCCCGCGTGCTCCGCGAAGCGGGGGACTTCGGTGAGGGAGCTGGGGCGGCCGGTGTAGTGGACCAGCAGGTCGTCGAGCTCGCGGGCGAACTCGGGGTCGTGCTTGGCCTTGTCGTACTCGACGGCGACCTCGTCCACGGCGGCGACGAGGGCCTCCGGGATGAACTTGCCGCCGAACGCTCCGAAGTAGCCTTCGGGGCTGGGGACTTGACCCTCGGGGTCGGGGATGAAGAACTCGCTGGGCATGCGGATACCTCACGGTGAGTGCGTGGAAAAGACACTATTCGCCGTGGGGGCGGAGACAGTCAGTCGGCTGCGGGACCGTTGTGGCTGGTCGCGCACGCGCGGCGGTAGCCGCAAATCAGACAGAGCCCCGCGCCCCTGGAGGGGCGCTGCCATCGACGGCCGTTCACCTGCCCGGGTTCGTCACCGATGACGTACCGCACGCGGCGGCCGTGCACCCTTCTCGCGGGCGCGCGACAGCCGCGCGGACGGCAGCCGCGCGCGAGGCGCGCGTGCCTGTCTGCGGTCGTCGTGGTGAGAGTCATCGGGCCAACTCTAGCCGGTGATCAGCCGCGGCCGTGCCGAAGAGCCGGGTGCTCGCCCGCCGCCACCAGGTCCGACACCGCCGTCTTGGGGTCCTTGCCGGTCACCAGGGACTCGCCCACCAGGACCGCGTCGGCGCCGGCGTTGGCGTAGGCGATCAGGTCGTGCGGGCCCCGCACGCCGGACTCGGCGATCTTGACCAGGCCGGCCGGGATTTCGGGGGCGACGCGCTCGAAGGTGCCGCGGTCGACCTCAAGGGTCTTGAGGTTACGCGCGTTGACGCCGATGATCTTCGCGCCGGCGTCCACCGCGCGCTCGACCTCGTCCTCGTCGTGCACCTCGACGAGCGGGGTGAGTCCGATGGACTCCGCGCGCTCGATCAGGGACTCCAGGGCGGGCTGCTCCAGGGCCGCCACGATGAGCAGCGCGAGGTCGGCGCCGTAGGCCCGGGCCTCCCAGAGCTGGTACGACGTGACGATGAAGTCCTTGCGCAGGACCGGGATGTCCACGCGCGCGCGGACGGCCTCCAGGTCTGCCAGCGAGCCGCCGAAGCGGCGCTGTTCGGTGAGGACGGAGATGACGGCCGCGCCGCCCGCCTCGTAGTCCGCGGCGAGGCCGGCCGGGTCGGCGATCGCGGCCAGCGCGCCCTTGGAAGGGCTTGAGCGCTTGACCTCGCAGATGACCTTGACGCCCTCGCCGCGCAGTGCGGCCACGCCGTCCTTGGCAGCGGGAGCCTTCGCCGCGCGCTCCTTGAGCTCGTCGAGGCTGACGCGCGCCTGCCGTTCCGCGAGGTCGGCACGGACTCCGTCGATGATCTCGTCGAGCACACTCACGCGAGCGGCCCCCTTCCAGACGGTTGACAGTTCCAGCGACCGATGAAAACAGATGGTCACTGCGATGGTATCCGGAGGAGGGCGTACGCCTCACATCCGGTTGACGCCGGTCCCACTACCTGGACGTTCGCCAGTTGATCAAGGGTGTAGCCAGCCACCGAACGGCAAGTTCCGGACAACGGTGAAGACCAGCACCAATGTGCCCAGCGTCCACAGGTGCACCGGCCCGAGACCGAGCCGCAGCGGCCGTCCCCGCGCCGCGCGGACCACCCAGACGGTCCACAGCACGGCGAAGCCCAGATAGCCCACAACGGCGATCGCGTTGTCCTGGAGGGCGGCCGGGAAGTCGCCGTGAATGAACGCGTGCGCGCTGCGCAGGCCGCCGCAGCCGGGGCAGTAGAGGCCGGTGAGCTGGTAGAGCGGGCAGACGGGGTAGTGGCCGGGCCGGTTGGGGTCCACGGTCCCCACGTACGCGAAGGCCCCGGCGACGGCCGCGAGGATCCCGCCGGGGACGGCCAGGCGTCCCAGCGGGCCGGTCCGGGGCAGCACTCGCTGACTGTCGGTATTCACGTCTGGCATTCTCCCCCGCCCTTGCGTCGAACGCGTGAGGGGCGGCTCCGGCGATTTCTGCCGGGCCACCCCTCCACGAGTTTCGTGTCCGCGTGTCAGCTCTTGGCGTCCGCCTGCTCGGGCTGCGAGGTGACGAGCGGCTTGTGGGCGTCCTTGGACATGCCCATCCCCATCGCGCTCATGATCCAGCCGATGACACCACCGATGACCACGATGGCCATACCGGCCCAGAAGCCCGCGGGCTGAGCCATCACCATGAAGGCGCCCGCGACGCAGAAACCGATGAAGGCGATCGTGACACCGGTCCAGGCGGCCGGGGTGTGACCGTGGCTGCTGCCCGCCATTGCTTGCTCCTAGGTGCTGAAGTACGTGATGTCTGCGCCCATTCTTCCGTACGCAGGGTCGCGATGTATTCGGGGGTCGCTTTGGTGCGCCCTATAGGGGCGCGGGGCTGTATCGATGTGCGGCTACCGCCGCGCGGGCGCGACAAGCCCCCACCGGCCCGCAGCCAGAAACCGACCGCTACGCCCCCGTCGGATCTTCCCCACGATCGAGCGCCTTCCAGATGTCCTCAGGCCGATCAGGATCCACGACGACAGCCTTACGCCGCACCTTGGGCGCCCCGTCCCGCTCGTACCGCCCCGACATGGCCGGCCACAACCGCCCGTACCGAAGGGCAAGAAGTCCCGCCACAAGAATCAGCGCACCCCCCGCCACGGCGGCATAGGGCCAAGCGGTATGGCTGAGCGCGGAGACCGTCGCCGACGTGTCTCCGGAGGCCTTCGCCGCCTCCTCGTCCAGCGCGGACGAATCACCCGCACCGAGCAGGGCCGCGACGACGATGCCGGCGCCGGAGAGCGCGAGCACCACGGAGACCAGAAGGCGCCCGGCCCTGCGTACGGCGAAGACGGCGACCAGAGCGGCGAGGCCCACTATGGCCAGGGCGGCCGGGACGCCGGTGACGTCACTGCCCCTGGCGGTCAGGGGGAAGTCGCCACCGGCCACGGTCGCGGTGCCCTCGGACCACTGCTGGCGGGTCGCGAGCAGCGCTACGGCCGCGCCGAGCGCACCCGACAGCAGTGCCACGGCAAGACTGAGGCGGCCGGCCCTGGCGGGTCCTGCGGCTTCGGAACGGGGGTGAGGTACAGCAGTCACGTACCCCACTATCACCCGAACCCCGGGCGAACGGTCACCCGGGGTTCCGTGAGAAGCGCCCCATTCTCCGGTGAAGACCCCTACTTGCCGAGCCGGTTCGCCGTGTGGACCGCCCGCAGGACCGCCGCCGCCTTGTTGCGGCACTCGGTGTCCTCGGCGACCGGGTCGGAGTCGGCGACGATGCCGGCACCGGCCTGGACATAGGCCGTGCCGTCCCTCAGCAGTGCCGTACGGATGGCGATCGCCGTGTCGGAGTCGCCCGCGAAGTCGAGGTAGCCGACGCAGCCGCCGTACAACCCGCGCCGGGAGGGCTCCAGTTCGTCGATGATCTGCATCGCGCGGGGCTTCGGCGCGCCGGAGAGGGTGCCGGCCGGGAAGCAGGCCGTCAGGACGTCGAAGGCGGTGCGGCCCTGCGCGACCCTGCCGGTGACCGTGGAGACGATGTGCATCACATGGGAGTACCGCTCGACGGACATGAAGTCGACGACCTCCACCGAACCCGGCTCGCAGACCCGTCCCAGGTCGTTGCGGCCGAGGTCCACCAGCATCAGGTGCTCGGCGCGCTCCTTGGGGTCGGCCAGCAGCTCGTCGGCGAGGGCCTGGTCCTCCTGCGGGGTGGCCCCGCGCCAGCGGGTGCCGGCGATGGGGTGGACCATGGCCTGTCCGTCCTCGACCTTGACCAGGGCCTCGGGGGACGAGCCCACGACGTCGAATCCGTCGAAGCGGAACAGGTACATGTACGGCGACGGGTTCGTCGCCCGCAGGACTCGGTAGACGTCCAACGCGCTTGCCGCGCACGGCGTTTCGAAGCGCTGGGAGGGGACGACCTGGAAGGCCTCGCCGGCCCGGATGCGCTCCTTGACGTCCTCGACGGCCGCCTGGAAGTCGGGGCCGCCCCACAGGGCGGTGTACTCGGGGAGCTCGGAGGGCGGGAGCACCGCCGGGGGCTGGGCGACCGCCCGCGACAGGTCGGCCTGCATCGCGTCCAGGCGGGCCACCGCGTCCGCGTGGGCCTCGTCCACGCCGGTGTCGAGGTCGTTGTGGTTGATCGCGTTGGCGATCAGCAGGACCGAGCCCTCCCAGTGGTCCATGACTGCGAGGTCGCTGGTCAGGAGCATGGTCAGCTCGGGGAGGTTCAGGTCGTCGCGCTCGCCGGGGCCGATCTTCTCCAGGCGGCGGACGATGTCGTAGCCGAGATAGCCGACCATGCCGCCGGTGAACGGCGGCATGCCCTCCTGGTGCGGGGTGTGCAGGGCTTCGATGGTGGCGCGCAGGGCGGCGAGCGGATCGCCGTCGACCGGGACGCCGACCGGCGGGGTGCCGAGCCAGTGGGCCTGGCCGTCGCGGGCCGTCAGGGTCGCGGCCGAACGCACGCCCACGAACGAGTAGCGGGACCAGGAGCGGCCGTTCTCCGCGGACTCCAGCAGGAAGGTGCCGGGGCGCTCGGCGGCGAGCTTGCGGTAGAGGGCGACCGGGGTGTCACCGTCGGCGAGCAGCTTGCGCGTGACCGGGATGACGCGCCGGTCGGTGGCGAGCTTGCGGAAGGTATCGAGGTCCATGGCGGCTGACCTTACTGATCCGAGCCCGGCACGCCGGAATCGGCACCCGGGGCTTCCTTGAGCAGCACGTCGGCGTCGAAGCAGGTGCGCGCGCCGGTGTGGCAGGCGGCGCCGACCTGGTCGACCTTGACCAGCACGGTGTCGGCGTCGCAGTCGAGGGCGACGGACTTGACCCACTGGAAGTGGCCGGAGGTGTCGCCCTTGACCCAGTACTCACGGCGGCTGCGCGACCAGTAGGTGCAGCGGCCGGTGGTCAGCGTGCGGTGCAGCGCCTCGTCGTCCATCCAGCCGAGCATGAGCACCTCACCGGTGTCGTACTGCTGGGCGATGGCGGGGACGAGCCCGTCGGCGCTGCGCTTGAGGCGCTCGGCGATCTCCGGGTCGAGGCTGCTGGGCGGGGGCGTGCTGGTCATGGTTGCCATTCTGCCGCGCACCACTGACAGTGACTGTGGGGTGTCCACTGGGCGGACCCCGAACACGGTCGTAGGCTGGCTGCATGTCGACTTTCGCCAAGCGTGAACGACTTCTCCTCGCCGACCTGTTGGAGGCCGAGGGTCCGGACGCCCCCACTCTCTGCGAGGGCTGGCTCACCCGCGATCTCGCGGCGCACGTGGTGGTGCGCGAGCGCCGCCCCGACGCCGCCGGCGGCCTGCTGATCAAGCAGCTGGCGTCCCGTCTGGACCGGGTGATGACCGAGTTCTCCGAGAAGCCGTACGAGGAGCTGATCCAGCTCATCCGCACCGGCCCGCCGCGTTTCTCGCCGTTCCAGCTCAAGCAGGTCGAGGAGCTGTCGAACACGGTCGAGTTCTACGTCCACACGGAGGACGTCCGCCGGGCCCGCCCCGACTGGGCGCCGCGCGAGCTGGACTCCGTCTTCCAGGACGCCCTGTGGTCCCGTCTGGAGCGCACCGCCCGGCTGATGGGCCGCGGCGTCCCGACCGGCCTGGTGCTGCGCCGCCCGGACGGCCAGACGGCAGTCGCACACCGTGGCGCCCCGGTCGTGACGGTGACCGGCGAGCCCTCGGAGCTGCTGCTGTTCCTGTACGGCCGGCATGGCGCGGCCAAGGTGGAGCTGGACGGCGACAAGGAGGCGATCGCCAGGCTGCACGAGGCGAAGGAGCTGGGTATCTGAGGCAGGCCCGGCGAGCGGGGTCGGCGTCGGGCGCGGCCATCTGAGCGGTCCGGTGTTGTACGTCAGCCGGGTGCTCGGCATGGCGCGGTTCCGGTATGCCACCGGGGCGCCCGACTCAGCTCAGGCCCCGCACGCCGGGCACCTCACCACAGCACCGCCCCCGCACCCCACCTGAGCGACACTCGCCGCAGCATGGATCCTGCGCACCGCGCCACCCCAGCCCAGCGCCGTCCCGCGCACCTGGCACCCCAGCCCGGCACCGACCCCGCACCCCACCCGAGCAACACTCGCCCCAGCACGGACCCCGCACACCGCCGCACCCCAGCCCAGCGCCGTCCCGCGCACCTGGCACCCCAGCCCGGCACCGACCCCGCACCCCACCCGAGCAACACTCGCCCCAGCACGGACCCCGCACACCGCCGCACCCCAGCCCAGCGCCGTCAGGCGCACCGGCACCCCAGCCCGGCGCAGCCCCGCACGCCGCCCGACCCCGAGCAGTAGACCCGAACCTCGCCTCAGCCCCAGCGCTGCACTCGTCACCCGGGCAGCTCCGCCCCGCGCAGCCCCCGTACGCACAGGGCGATCACGCCCCCGAGGCCGCACACCGCCGCGCTGACCACGAAAACCGGGGCGGTGCCCCACGCCCCGATCGCGGCGGCGGACAGCGGCATGCCGAGCGGGGCGAAGCCGAGGCTGACCAGTGAGGAGACGGCGGTGACACGGCCGAGGAAGGCGGGGTCGGCCTGGGTCTGCAGCAGGGCGCCGCACATGGCGCCGCTGAGCCCGGCGAGCAGTCCGACGAGCAGGGCGACACCGACGGCCGCGACGACGCTCGGGACGAAGGCCAGGGCGCCGATCGCGATGGCCCCGCTGAGACAGGCGTATGCCATCACCTGCCCGGCGTGCGGCACGCGCCCGCGTACTGCCAGCGCCAGGGAGGCGGCTCCGGCGCCGACGCCGAACCCGGCGAGCACCCAGCCCATCCCGGAGGCACCCCAGCCGCGCTCCTCGGCGAGCAGGGCCAGCCCCACGTTGAGCGGCCCGACGAAGCCGAGGTCACCGAGGGCGATCGCCACCATCAGCGGGCCGAGCACGGGGTGCCGACGGATGTAGCCGAGCCCGTCCACGAGGTCCCGCCAGGCCGTGCCCCGCCGAGCCGCCGTCTCCTCGTCGCGGCCAGCGGCCGGCACCTCCCGTATCCGCACGGAGACCAGCAACGGCACCGACACCGCGATCAGCAGTCCCGCGAAGGCGAAGGCGGCCGACGCGCCACCGACCGCCACCGCGAGCCCGCCCAGCGGTCCTCCGACCACGCTCGCGAAGCGGATTCCCAGACCCCGCATGCCCTGTACGCGCGCGAGTTGCCCGCGAGTCGTCACGCGCGCGGGGAGGGCGCCCACGGCCGGCATGAACACGGCGTCGACCACACCGAAGACCAGCGCGAGCACGGCCAGCGGCCACAGGCCGGGCCCGGTGAGGAACAGCAGCCCCGCCACCGCGAGCACAGCCGCGCAGCGCACCGCGTCGCTCGCGATGACGACCCTGCGCGGCCCGAACCGGTCGGCGATCACTCCCCCGCCCAGCATCAGCACGGCCCGCGGCAGCGCGCTGACCGACATCACGACTCCGGCCTGCGCGGGCGTCCCGGCCTGTACGGCGGCCCAGGACAGGGCGATGTAGTAGACGCTGTCGCCCATCATGGAGGCGGTGTAGGCGGCGAGCCAGCGCCAGACGTTCCCGTCGCGGTGGGCCGGAGTGTCGACGACGTCGGCCGAGGCGGTGAGCGTGGTGGTCACGGACGCGGGTCCTCTCAGAGACGGATCAGACGCGGGCTCAGACGCGACATTCAGACGCGGACTTCAGACCCGGAACGGGAAGCCGTACATGTGCAGCGCGACGTTCTCGCGCCCCTCCGTCTCGCCCGCTGCCTCGGCGGCCCGGCCCTTCTCGTCGTACTTCCTGGCGAGCGCCAGCAACTCCTCGCGCAGTTCCTCCAGTTCGGCCGCGGTCAGCCGCAGCAGGGACTCGCTGTCCGGAGCCGCGGCGTTCCACTCGGCGCTCCAGGTGGGGCGCTCGTCGAGGTAGCGGCGGTACATGTCGGCTCGCTGCTCGTGGAAGAGCCGGGTGGCCGCGAGGTGCGCGGCCGCTCTCTCCGGCGCGTCCCGGAAGTCCTTGTCGCGGATGCTCACGCCCTCCGACGAGAGCTGCCACCAGCGCTCCCGACCGTCCCCGCTGCGCGGCTCCGCCTCCTCGATCAGCCCGTGCTCGGCCAGCTTGCGCAGGTGGTAGCTGACCAGCGAGACGGCCTCGTCGACCTGGTCGGCGAGGTGCGAGGCAGTGGCGACCCGGGCCACGCACAGCCCCCGGTAGAGCTGCATCCGCAGCGGATGGGCGAGGGCCTTCAGCGTGCCGAGATCGGTGATCGGGCGGTTCTGCTCGCGTGGCATGCCCTCACCGTAGATACGAAAGAAAAGTTGCACAATATATTTTGCGCAACTTTCCTTTCGCACTTTGGAAGATCAGCGAACGGGGTGACCCGCCCCCCGCAGCGCCTCCTTGACCTCGCCGATCCGCAGATCGCCGAAGTGGAACACCGAGGCCGCCAGCACCGCGTCCGCCCCGGCCCCGATGGCCGGCGGGAAGTGCTCCAGCTTCCCCGCGCCGCCGGAGGCGATCAGCGGGACCGTCACATGCTTGCGGACGGCCTCGATCATCTCCAGGTCGTAGCCGTCCTTGGTGCCGTCCGCGTCCATCGAGTTGAGCAGGATCTCCCCCGCGCCCAGCTCGGCGGCCCGGTGGGCCCACTCGACGGCGTCGATGCCGGTGCCCTTGCGACCGCCGTGGGTGGTGACCTCGAAGGCGCCTTCCGGAGTGCGCCGCGCGTCCACCGACAGCACCAGCACCTGTCGGCCGAACCGCTCGGCGATCTCGCGGATCAGGTCGGGACGGGCGATGGCGGCGGTGTTCACACCGACCTTGTCCGCGCCCGCCCGCAGCAGCTTGTCCACGTCCTCGGCCGTGCGGACCCCGCCGCCGACGGTCAGCGGGATGAACACCTGCTCGGCGGTGCGGCGCACCACGTCGTAGGTCGTCTCGCGGTTGCCCGACGAGGCGGTGATGTCCAGGAACGTCAGCTCGTCGGCGCCCTCGGCGTCGTACACCTTGGCCATCTCGACGGGGTCGCCCGCGTCGCGCAGGTTCTGGAAGTTGACGCCCTTGACGACCCGGCCGTTGTCCACGTCCAGGCAGGGAATGACTCGTACGGCAAGGGTCATGCTGAGGACACTCCTCGGAACGCCTCCACCTCGACCTCGACCACCAGACCGGGGTCCACGAAGCCGGAGACGATGATCAGGGATGCGGCGGGCCGGATGGTGTCGAACAGCTCCTTGTGAGCGCGTCCGACCTCGTCGACGTCCCGGGCATGGGTGATGTACAGGCGGGTCCGCACCACGTCGTCCCGGCCGAGACCCAGCTGCTCCAGCGCCGCGAACGCGACGTTGAAGGAGTTGACCGTCTGCTCGTAGGGCCCGCCCCCGGCGATCTGGCCGTCCACGACCGACGTGCAGCCGGAGACCAGCACCAGGCCGTTGGGCAGCTCCACCGCGCGGGAGTACCCGAAGGTCTCCTCCCAGGGCGCGCCGGTCGTGACACGTCGCAGATCGCTCACTGAGCCACCGCCTCCAAGGCCTCTTCCAGGGTGAACGCCTTCGCGTACAGGGCCTTCCCGACGATGGAGCCCTCGACACCGAGGGGTACCAGCTCGGCGATGGCCCGCAGGTCGTCCAGCGAGGACACGCCGCCGGAGGCCACCACCGGGCGGTCGGTGGCGGCGCAGACGTTGCGGAGCAGCTCCAGGTTGGGGCCCTGGAGGGTGCCGTCCTTGGCGATGTCGGTGACGACGTACCGGGCGCAGCCCTCCTTGTCGAGCCGCCCCAGCGCCTCGTAGAGGTCGCCGCCCTCGCTGGTCCAGCCGCGGCCCTTGAGGGTCGTACCGCGTACGTCGAGACCCACCGCGATCCTGTCGCCGTGCTCGGCGATGACCTTGGCGACCCACTCCGGGCTCTCCAGGGCGGCGGTGCCGAGGTTCACCCGGGTGCAGCCGGTGGCGAGGGCGGCCGCCAGGGAGGCGTCGTCCCGGATGCCGCCGGACAGCTCCACCTTGATGTCCATCGCCTCGGTGACCTGGCGGACCAGCTCCCGGTTGTCGCCGGTGCCGAACGCCGCGTCCAGGTCGACCAGGTGCAGCCATTCGGCGCCCGCCCGCTGCCAGGACAGGGCGGCCTCCAGCGGGGAGCCGTACGAGGTCTCCGTACCGGACTCGCCGTGCACGAGGCGGACGGCCTGGCCGTCGCGGACGTCGACGGCGGGCAGGAGTTCGAGCTTGCTCACAGTGTTCCGATCCAGTTGGTGAGGAGCTGGGCACCGGCGTCGCCGGACTTCTCGGGGTGGAACTGCGTGGCCCACAGGGCACCGTTCTCCACGGCGGCCACGAAGGGCTTGCCGTGCGTCGACCAGGTCACGCGCGGCGCCTGCATCGACGGGTTGCGCGTCTCCAGCGACCAGTCGTGGACGGCGTAGGAGTGCACGAAGTAGAAGCGGGCGTCCGCGTCAAGGCCTGCGAAGAGCTGGGAGCCGGCCGGCGCGTCGACGGTGTTCCAGCCCATGTGGGGCACGATGTCGGCCTGCAGCGGCTCGACCGAGCCGGGCCATTCGTCCAGGCCCTCGGACTCGACGCCGTGCTCGATGCCGCGCGCGAAGAGGATCTGCATGCCGACGCAGATGCCCATCACCGGGCGCCCGCCGGACAGCCGACGGTCGATGATCCACTCGCCGCGCGCCTCGCGCAGCCCCTTCATGCAGGCGGCGAAGGCGCCGACGCCCGGCACCAGCAGGCCGTCGGCGTTCATGGCCTTGTCGTAGTCACGCGTTATCTCGACCTCGGCCCCCGCGCGCGCGAGGGCGCGCTCGGCGGACCTCACATTGCCGAAGCCGTAGTCGAAGACAACGACCTTCTTCGAAGGAGAAGCGCTCAATTCCACACCTCCAGCCTCACGACACCGGCGATCAGACACATCCCGGCGGCGATGGAGAGCAGCACGATGAGCCCCTTCGGCATCTGCTGCTTGACGAAGGAGTAGATGCCGCCGGCCAGGAAGAGGCCGACGACGATCAGGAGGGTCGACAGACCGTTCACAGCGCGCCCTTCGTGGAGGGGAGGATGCCGGCCGCGCGCGGATCGCGCTCGGAGGCGTACCGCAGGGCCCGGGCCAGTGCCTTGAACTGGCACTCCACGATGTGGTGCGCGTTGCGCCCGTAGGGCACGTGCACGTGCAGGGCGATCTGGGCCTGGGCGACGAAGGACTCCAGGATGTGGCGGGTCATCGTGGTGTCGTACTCGCCGATCATCGGCGCCATCTTCTCGGGCTCGGTGTGCACGAGGTAGGGGCGGCCGGAGAGGTCGACGGTGACCTGGGCGAGGGACTCGTCCAGGGGGACCGTGCAGTTCCCGAAGCGGTAGATCCCCACCTTGTCGCCGAGCGCCTGCTTGAAGGCGGCGCCGAGCGCGAGGGCGGTGTCCTCGATGGTGTGGTGCGAGTCGATGTGCAGGTCGCCCTCGGTCTTCACGGTGAGGTCGAACAGACCGTGCCGGCCGAGCTGGTCGAGCATGTGGTCGTAGAAGCCGACCCCTGTCGACACGTCGACCTTGCCGCTGCCGTCGAGATCGATCTCGACGAGCACCGACGTCTCCTTGGTGACTCGCTCCACGCGTCCCACACGGCTCATGTGCTCTGCTCCTTCTTCAGTTCACGTACCGCGTCGAGGAACGCGTCGTTCTCTTCGGGGGTTCCGGCCGACACCCGCAGCCACCCCGGAATGCCGTTGTCCCGGACCAGGACACCCCGGTCGAGGATCTTCTGCCAGGCCGCGTGCGAACCCCCGGGGCCATCGAAGAGACCGAACTGCACGAAGTTCGCGTCCGACTCCACGACCTCGAAGCCGATCACGCGCAGTTCGCTCACCAGCCGGTCCCGCTCGGCCTTCAGCTGCTCGACGTACTTCAGCAGCGTGTCGGTGTGCTCCAGGGCGGCGAGGGCGGTCGCCTGCGTCACGGCCGACAGGTGGTAGGGCAGCCGTACGAGCTGAACCGCGTCCACGACCGCCGGGTGTGCGGCGAGGTAGCCGAGGCGCAGGCCAGCCGCCCCGAACGCCTTCGACATCGTCCGGGAGATGACGAGATTCGGCCGTCCTTCGAGCAGTGGCAGCAGCGAGTCGCCGTGGCTGAACTCGATGTACGCCTCGTCGACCACGACCATCGAGGGCTTCGCGGCCTGCGCGGCCTCGTACAGCGCGAGGACCGTCTCGGGCGGGACCGCGTTGCCGGTGGGGTTGTTGGGAGTGGTGACGAAGACGACGTCCGGCTTCTGCGAGGCGATCGCCCGCACGGCCGCCTCGACGTCGATCGTGAAGTCCGCGTCGCGCGGTCCTGAGATCCAGCCCGTACCGGTGCCGCGCGCGATGAGGGCGTGCATCGAGTACGACGGCTCGAAGCCGATCGCCGTACGGCCCGGTCCGCCGAAGGTCTGCAGCAGCTGCTGGATGACCTCGTTGGAGCCGTTCGCCGCCCAGACGTTGGCCAGGCCGACCTCGTGCCCCGACGTGTTCGTCAGGTACTCGGCGAGCCGGGTGCGCAGCTCGACCGCGTCCCGGTCCGGGTAGCGGTTGAGGTCGCGGGCCGCCTCACGGACGCGCTCGGTGATGCGCTCGACCAGCGGCTCGGGCAGCTGGTAGGGGTTCTCGTTGGTGTTCAGCCGTACGGGGACGTCCAACTGGGGCGCGCCGTAGGGGGACTTGCCGCGCAGCTCGTCCCGTACGGGGAGATCGTCGATGCCGGTCACTTGCTTCCGGGTACCTTCCATTCGAACCGGGCCTTGATCGCCGCGCCGTGCGCGGGCAGGTCCTCCGCCTCCGCCAGCGTCACCACGTGCTGGGCGATGTCGGCCAGCGCGTCCTTCGTGTAGTCGACGATGTGGATACCGCGCAGGAAGGACTGCACGGACAGGCCCGAGGAGTGGCAGGCGCAACCGCCGGTCGGGAGCACGTGGTTGGACCCGGCGGCGTAGTCTCCCAGGGACACGGGGGCCCAGGGGCCGATGAAGATCGCGCCCGCGTTGCGGACCCGGTCGGCCACGGCGGGAGCGTCGGCCGTCTGGATCTCCAGGTGCTCGGCGCCGTAGGCGTTGACGACCCTGAGGCCTTCTTCGATGCCGTCGACGAGGACGATCGCGGACTGCCTGCCCTTCAGCGCGGGAACGATCCGGTCCTCGATGTGCTTGGTGGCCGCGACCTGCGGCTCCAGCTCCTTCTCGACCGCGTCCGCCAGCTCGACGGAGTCGGTGACCAGGACGGCCGCGGCCAGCGGGTCGTGCTCGGCCTGGCTGATCAGGTCCGACGCCACGTGCACCGGATCGGCGGTGGAGTCCGCCAGGACCGCGATCTCGGTCGGTCCGGCCTCGGCATCGATGCCGATCTTGCCGGTGAAGTAGCGCTTGGCGGCGGCGACCCAGATGTTGCCGGGCCCGGTGACCATGGTGGCGGGCGGGCAGGACTCGGTGCCGTACGCGAACATCGCGACGGCGGTGGCGCCACCGGCGGCGTACACCTCGTCGACGCCCAGCAGGGCGCACGCGGCGAGGATCGTGGGGTGTGGGAGTCCGTCGAACTCGGCCTGGGCGGGCGAAGCCAGGGCGATCGATTCGACCCCGGCCTCCTGCGCGGGCACCACGTTCATGATCACGGAGGACGGGTAGACGGAGCGACCGCCTGGTGCGTACAGCCCGACCCGGTCGACCGGCACCCACTTCTCGGTGACCGAGCCACCCGGCACGACCTGGGTCGTGTGGGTCGTACGGCGCTGCTCGCGGTGGACGAGACGGGCGCGGCGGATGGACTCCTCCAGGGCCGCGCGCACAGCGGGGTCGAGCTCTTCGAGGGCCTTGTCCAGCGCCTCCGCCGGGACCCGCACCGACTCAAGGCGCACCCCGTCGAACTTCTCCGCGAAGTCGATCAGCGCCGCGTCACCCCGATGATGCACGGCCTCGCAGATCGGACGCACCTTCTCCAGGGCGGCCTGAACGTCGAAGTCGGCTCGGGGCAGCAGGTCGCGCAGGGCGGGGCCCTCGGGGAGGGCGTCGCCGCGCAGATCGATTCGGGAGATCACGCGGTCAATTCTCTCAGACCCTCGTCAGCGGCCGTTCGCGCATTCCATTGGCTGATACGCAACCCGGAAGATCCCCTTCACGTCTAGCGTTCGGGGGGTCACTGAGCGGGCATGAACGGTTGTGCGAAACCCGTCAGCAGCCAAGGGGGATGGAAGAGACGTGACCGAGGGGGCCGGCATCCGGAACGGGGACCTGCCGGACGATCTGACCGCCGCCGAGGCCGGCATGTGGCAGGCCTTCCGCAATGGCACGGTGTACGACCTGAGCAGCGGCGACACCGTCGTCGACGATCCGCACGGCGGGCATCCGTGGGGGCCCGAGCGGACGGTACGCGCGCGTATCGTCTGCTGGCTGCTCCTGGACGGTCCGCCCGCGCTCGCGGGCCGGGTGTCGTCCCTGAAGCTCACCGGCGTGCAGATCAGCGGCACGCTGGACCTCGCGGGCGGCACGGTGGTGCCGTACGTGGAGATGAAGGGCTGCCGCTTCGAGCGGGAGATCCTGCTGCCGGAGGCCCACTTCACCACCGCACGGTTCGTGGACTGCTCGGTGCCGCGCCTGGAGGCCGCCCGGGTGCACACCGAGGGCGACCTGCACCTGCCCCGTTGCCGGTTCCACAACGGCGTACGGCTGACCGACGCGCACATCGGCACCGACCTGCTGATGAACCAGGCCATCGTCTACCGCGACCGCAGCGGCCGCTCGATCGCCGCGGACGGCATGACCGTCGGCCAGGACCTCCAGGCCGAGCTCCTGGAGTCGCACGGCGAGCTGAGCCTGCGCAGCGCCACCATCGGCGTCTCGCTGAGCCTGCGCGGCGCCCGGCTCAACAACCCGTACACCCGGCTCGCGCTGAACGCTCCGCAGCTGACCGTCGAGCGCACGCTGTATCTGACCCCGGCGGGCGTCGGCGCCTCCATGCTGAGCGGGGCGACTCCCGCGCGCGGGACGCGGATCCAGCGCTTCGAGTGCCAGGGCGGGGTCCGCCTTGACGACGGGCGGTTCGGTGACGCGGTCGACCTGGAGCGGGCCCGGTTCACCTTCACCGACGAGCAGGAGCTGTCGCTGCGCCGTGTCCAGGCGCCCGAGCTGCGCTTCCTGGGCGAGAAGCCGCAGCGCGGCAAGGTGGTCCTGTCGGGGGCGCGGGTCGGCAACCTCGTGGACCGGGCGAGCGCCTGGCCGGGGCCCGGCAATCTCCACATGGGCGGCTTCGTCTACGAGAACCTCGTACCGCACGGCCCCTTCCCGCTGGCCGAGCGGCTGGAGTGGGTGGCGGCGGCGACCGCCGAGTACAACCCGGAGCCGTACGAGAGGCTCGCCGCCGTGCTGCGGACGGGCGGCGAGGACGAGGACGCGCGCGAGGTGCTCCTCGCCAAGCAGCGCCGGCGCCGCGAGAGTCTGCCGCCGGCCGCCAAGCTGTGGGGATTCGTGCAGGACTGGACGGTCGCCTACGGGTACCGGCCCGGCCGGGCCGCCGTATGGATGGCGGTGCTGTGGGCGGCGAGCTCCGTGGCGTTCGCACACGCGAGCCATCCGCCGCTCAAGGGCGGCGACCATCCGGCCTGGAATCCGGCCCTCTTCGCCCTGGACCTGCTGCTCCCGGTGATCGATCTGGGGCAGGTCGGTTTCTGGCAGCTGCGCGGGGGCTGGCAGTGGCTGGCGGCGGCGATGGTCCTCGTCGGCTGGATCCTGGCGACCACGGTGGCGGCGGGGGCCACGAGGCTGTTGCGGCGGAGTTAGGGAGGTTTGTGGTGCGGAAGGTGAACGAAGGTCACGCCTTTACCGCGCCTTGACTGTTCGGCGTACAACTTTCCATGAGTTGCACGTGCGCACTGGCGCAACGCCGGGCCGCGGTCTTTCAATGGTCGGCACCATGGCTTTGCTGCCCCCCTTCATCCGCGCGTCACCGATGCCTCCGTACGTCACCGGCGGTCTGCCCGCCGACGACGAGGTGCTGCTCGACGCGCCCGACGACCGGCTCGGACCCGCGCTGGTCGCGGCCGGGCAGGGCGCTTACGGGCGGGCGGCCGAGCTGCTCGCCGCGACCCGCGAGGACGCCGCCTGGGAGCTGCGCGACCGGTACGTCCGACGGCTGGCCGCCTTCGCCCGCTCCCGCCACGAGTGGTACGACGTCTGGCGCGCTGAAGCCCCGTACGACCCCGACCAGCTGCTGCTCGGCGCCCAGCTCGCGGTGGATCGCGCCTGGGGCTCACCGGCCCGGGCGGAGCTGCTGCGCGAGGTGAACCCCCTGATCACGGGAGCCGCGCGCGGTGAGGACCGCGACCCGGTGCCGTGGCGGCTCGCGCTGGACCACGCGCGCGGCTCGCAGGCCGGTCCCACCTACTTCGGCGAACTGTGGGAGGCGGCCCTCAGGCGCGCCCCGCTCCACTACGGCTGTCATGTCGCCGCCCTGCGCTATCTGGCCACCTCCTGGCGCGGTTCGCACCGCGAGTGCTTCGACTTCGCCGACCGGGCCGCACAGGACGCCCCGGCAGGCTCCCTCGTCCAGGCGCTGCCCGCGCGGGCGACCCTCGCCTGTCTGACCGACGGCGGCGCCACCGTCGTGTCGCGCGAGCGGCTGGACGCGGCGGCCGACCGGGCCATCGACCTGTCCGCCATGTTCGCTGCGGCCGACCCGTGGCCGGCCGAGATCCGCAACAAGCTCGTGTACGTCCTGGTGCGCCTCGGCCGCTGGACGGACGCCCTGGAGCAGCTGCGCATGATCGGCCCGTGCGCGACCTCGTTCCCGTGGAGCCGGGAGTCGGAGGACCCGCTGGGCCGGTTCCTTGAGGTCCGCGAAGAGGTCCGTCGGCACGCCCTGATCCATCCACGGAGTGAGCACGGGGGACGTGTCCGCCCCGGCGGCCATTAGGCTTTGGCGCCGTGACCAGTGTGCGGCTCCCGCTCTTCCCCCTGAACTCGGTGCTTTTCCCGGGGCTCGTGCTTCCTCTCAACGTCTTCGAGGAGCGCTATCGCGCCATGATGCGCGAACTGCTGAAGACGCCCGAGGAGGAGCCGCGCCGTTTCGCCGTCGTGGCGATCCGCGACGGCCACGAGGTGGCGCCCAGCGCACCCGGGATGCCGGACCGGACGACGGTGGCCGAGCGCGGTCCCGCGGCCGGCTTCGGCGAGGACCCGCTCAAGGCGTTCCACGCGGTCGGCTGTGTGGCGGACGCGGCGACGGTACGGGAGCGGGCGGACGGCACGTTCGAGGTCCTGGCGACCGGCACGACCAGGGTCCGGCTGCTGTCCGTCGACTCCTCGGGCCCGTATCTGACGGCCGAACTGGAGGTGCTGCCGGAGGAGACGGGCGACGGGTCCGGGGCGCTGGCGGAAGGGGTGCTGCGGGCCTTCCGCCAGTACCAGAAGCGCCTGGCGGGAGCCAGGGAGCGCTCCTTGTCCTCCGGCGCGGACCTGCCCGACGAACCGTCGGTGGTCTCCTACCTGGTGGCGGCGGCGATGATGCTGGACATCCCCTCGAAGCAGCGGCTCCTCCAGGCCCCCGACACGGCGTCCCGCCTCCGCGACGAACTGAAACTCCTGCGCGCGGAGACGTCGATCATCCGTAACCTTCCGTCGTTGCCGGCGTCAGAGCTGACGCGTGGCCCGACGAGTCTGAACTGAGGCCGGAACCGCAAGATGCCGAAGAAGCCGAAGAAGCAACAGCAGTCGGGGGGCACTCCGGCGACGGTGGCCCTGACCGCCGCCGAGGTGCCCTACACGGTCCACTCCTACGACCACGACCCCTCCCACCCGTCCTACGGCGAGGAGGCGGCCGAGGCGATGGGAGTCTCCCCGGAGCGCGTCTTCAAGACCCTGGTGGCGGACGTGGACGGGGCGCTGACGGTGGCGGTGGTCCCGGTGGCCGGCTCACTGGACCTGAAGGCCCTGGCGACCGCAGCAGGCGGCAAGCGGGCGGCGATGGCCGACCCTGTCCTCGCCGAACGCACCACGGGCTACGTCCGAGGCGGTATCTCCCCGCTCGGCCAGCGCAAGAGGCTCCCCACGGTCCTGGACGCCTCGGCCGCCGCCCACGACACCATCTGTGTCTCGGCGGGCCGCAGAGGCCTGGAGGTGGAACTCGCACCGACCGCCTTGGCCCACCTCACGAACGCGACCCTGGCACCAATCGCCCGCGCGTGACCCCTCGACGAGGCCCCCTTCCTGGACTAAGCAGAGGGCATGTCGAAGAAAACACGCAAACGCAAGTGGCGCACCAAGAAGGGCCGCTCGAACCACGGCAGCCGCCCGGCGTAGAGCCCGTCCCAAACCCCCACCCACCCGCTGGGGCCTTCACCTCTGATGAACGCGGGCCCAGGCACTTTCAGCCCGTCCGGCGTTTGAGGACAAGGCCCCTTAAAGGGCCGATGGGGGTCTGGGGGCGCAGCCCCCAGGAACCCGGGGTCGAAGGGGCAGCGCCGCTGGGGATGGGACGGGTAGGGGCGGCGGGGGCGAAAAACATCCCCTACTGCACAGGCGCCCCGTACCCGTCCTCGGGAACCGCCTGCCCATACACAGGCTCAGGATCACGCGGCCCGAACAACGCCGTAAGCCCCAGATGCACGACGAGCCCCATCAACGACCAGGCCAGCAACGCCCCCTTCGCCCCCAGCTTCAGCGGCGCGGAGAACGTCACCCCCTTGCCCACGGACTTCGCATGGGCGAGCACATCGGACGACGGCCCGAGCCACATCCCCATCCGCCACGCGAGCAGCGACCCCAGCAGCCCTCCGACCGCCAGCCCCACCACCAACGGCACACCACCCCGCCGCCGCCACAGAAACACGACGAGCGCGCTCACAAAACCGAACACGAGTGCCAGCAGGGTGAACGTCCCGTCCACCCCCACCGCCTGCTCCCCCTCGGTGTCCTTGAGGTAGACGACCCAGCTCCCCTGCTCGTCCACGTCCCCGACCAGCGGCACATGCGGCGCCAGCCACCACCACAGCACCCCGAGCAGCACCCCGCCGACCGCCACGGCGACCGTGATCACCGCGGCCTCGATCAGCTCGGTCTTCATCCCGGGCCCACCCTGCCCGTACGGAGCTTCGGCAGGAGCCGCGTACCCGCCTTGAGGGGCCTGCCACGCATCGTGCGAGGACGAGGACGGTTCGTGCGGCGGCGGAGGAGGAGTCAACGGTGCGGTCACCCTGACATCGTGCCAGGCCCGTCTGTGCGGCGCGTCACCGGACGGCCGCCCGCCGATAGGCCCAGGTGGCGACGGCCAGCGAGACCACGCCCACGCATCCGCACACGGCGAGGTCACCGAGCACGAAGGCCCAGTCCGGATGCGGCCCGAAGGTCCGTGCGAAGGCCTCGACGCCGTAGGTCGAAGGCAGCAGATCCCGGGCGAACCGCACCACCTCGGGCATCCGGTCGGCGGGCAGCACCCCGAGCAGCAGCGCGGCGGACATGCCGAGCTGTCCGAGCAGCGTGGCCAGTTCCGGCCGGGGCGCGAGCAGTCCGAGCGCGGCGCCGAGCCCCGCCAGAGCGGCACCGGCCAGCGGAATGACCGCCACCAGCACCCACAGATGCGCCAGCGGCAGCCCGAACAGCACACACCCGAAGACGGCGGTCACGACGGTCCCGGGCACGGTGAAGGAGGCGTACGCCCCCGCGGCGCCCAGGACGACCGCAGCGGGCGGCACCGGCAGAGTGGCGTAATGATCAAGCCCCCCACTGGCCCGCAACTGCCCGAAGTACTGCGCGAGCAGGTTCAGCGCGACGAAGGCGACGACCAGCACCGAGGCGCCCGCGACCACGGACCGCGCCTCGCCGGCATCGTCCACCACCCCCCGCATCAGGATCATGATCCCGATCGACTGGAAGGTCGCCACGAACAGCAGCGGGATGCGAGCGACGCGCGCGCGGGACAACTGAGCCCGGTACACGGCCACCAGCGACGGCCACAGCCGCGCGCGCGGCCCGAGCTCGGCGGCCGCGTCCCGGCCCGTCTCCTCGACGGCCAGGGCGCCCGGCAGAACCTCGGCGGGTACGACACTCACGTGGCTCTGCTCCTCTTCGCTCCGGCGGTCGCCCTGTGACGTACGGATACGGCCGTCCGCGTACTCAAAGTGCTCACGCCTTCACCAGCCCCTGCTGCGCGGCCCCGCCCAACGCCAGGTACACGTCCTCCAGGCTGGGCGTGGTGAGCGTGAAGTCGTCCAGCGCGGCGAAGGCGGCCCCGCCGGTGACGGTGGCGACGACCGCGCGGGCCTCGTCCGGGGCGAGCCGGAGCGTCCAGCGGCGCCCGGAGGCCACGGCACGGTCCTGGAGCGCGGCGACCTCGGGCACGTGCAGCGGGACCGCCTCACGCCACACGAGTTCGACGCGGACCTCTCCGGCGACCTGTTCCTTGAGTCCGGCGGGGGTGTCACAGGCGATCACCCGCCCCTGGTCGAGGACGGCGACCCGGTCCAGGACCGTCTCCGCCTCGATGACGTTGTGGGTGACGAGCAGCACGGTCGTACCGCGCTCGGCCCGCCGCCGGTCCACGGCGGACCACACGGCGCGCCGCGCCACGGGGTCCATCGCGGTGGTCGGCTCGTCGAGCACGAGCAGCGGGCGCTCCCCCACGAGCGCCGACGCGAAGCACGCGAGCCGCCGCTGCCCACCGGACAGCTTCCTGATCGGCCGCCCGGCGAGGGGGGCGAGCCCCAGTTCGTCGAGTACGGCGTCCCGCTCGGCCCGCGCCTGCCGTGCCTCCAGGCCGCGCAGCCGTCCGGTGGTCTCGGCGGCGAGCGAGACGGTCAGTTCGTCCAGGGCGGTGGACTCCTGGCCGAGATAGGCGAGGATGCGGGAGGCCCGGTCGGGATGGCGCACGATGTCGTGCCCGAGGATCTCGACACTGCCGCGGTCGGGCCTCATCAGCCCGGTGAGCTGCCGTACGAGCGTGGTCTTCCCGGCGCCGTTCGGCCCGAGCAGCCCGAAGATCTCACCCCGCCGGATGTCCAGCCGTACGTCGTCGGTGGCCCGCACCTCGGGCGTCGCCGGAGCCCCCCGCCGGCCGCGCACCGCCGGATAGGTCTTGGTCAGCCCGCGCACCGCACACACGACATCACCGCCGTGCCGAAGTGCCTGTGCCGCGCGCGTACTCACAAGGGACGAGACTACGGGGTCGGGAACGCTCCGCCGTTCCCGGGGCGTCTCTCATACCGAAATACGCCGCAATACTCACTCACCGGCGGGCGCGTGTTCCGCGGCCGTCCGCACGTCGATCTCCCGCCAGAACCCGGCCCGGATCGCATAGCGGTCGTGCTCGTCGATCTGGTCGTCCTTGTGGGCGAGCAGCCCGAACCGCGCCGCGTACCGCAGCAGCTCACCGTCGATCCGGTGCGGGACCCGCGGATACATCCCGGACAACCGCTGCAGATGCCCCTGGTCCCCGAGCCGCTCCATCCAGCGCCGCGCGAAGACCTGCCCGACCTCGAAGGGGTCCCCGCCGACGGTGGTGATGTCCTCCTCCCGGTCGGCCCATCGCTGCTCCGCCGTGGTGAGCTGCGCGAGCGTGGGCATGGAGGCGACCTCGGGCGGCTCGGCGGCGCCCCCGGGCCGGTCGACCCAGCCCTTGTCGGAGGACCAGCGCAGGGTCGCGCTCGCCGGATGCGGGGCGGGCTGGGAACCGGGCGCCCGCAGCGCGGCCAGGTCCTTGGGCGTCGGCACCCCCTTCGGGGCGGGCACCCGCTCCTGTGTGCCGTTCTCCGAGGCGGCCGCCTGAGCGTGCTCGCCCTCCTCCGCGGTCCGCCCGGACGCGGGCGCGGACTCCGGCAGCGGCGCCGAGAGGATCGCGGCGATCTCGGGCCGCGGTACCGGCGGCGGCGCGCAGACCCCGCCGAGGTCCTTCGCCCGTACGGCCTTGGTGATCCACGTACGGTCCAGGACGCGCCGCTCGTCCGCCTCGGCGACCAGGTCCTCGGACTGGTTGTAGTCCCCGTCGGCGGCCTGCACGGCCCACAGGTGTACGGCGACCCCGTGCTCCTTGGCGGCCATCATGCCCGGCAGCAGGTCCCCGTCGCCGGTCACGAGCACGACGTCGGAGCAGGCGCGGTTGCGGGCCAGCTCGGTGAGCTCGGCGTGCATGGCGGCGTCCACGCCCTTCTGGGCCCAGCGTCCGTCGCTGCGGGTCAGGGCGCCGAGCCGGACGGTGACCCGGGGCATCACGCGCAGCCGACGGTGCTCGGGCTGCGGAACGCGGTCGGGGGCGCCGTCGAACCAGTAGATGCGCAGCAGGGGCCGTTCCGTGTCGGACTCGGCCCGGTCGCGCAGGCCCTGGACCAGGGCGGTGTGGTCGACGGTGATGCGGGAGCGGGA
Organism: Streptomyces sp. NPDC019531; assembly: GCF_044903305.1. Taxonomy (NCBI): domain Bacteria; kingdom Bacillati; phylum Actinomycetota; class Actinomycetes; order Kitasatosporales; family Streptomycetaceae; genus Streptomyces; species Streptomyces sp. NPDC019531. Next base: position 83,452 of record NZ_JBJDQL010000016.1, read on the forward strand.
GGGTTCCCCGGCAAGGAGACTCGCGGCGGCCCCCAGCAGATACCCGGCGTCCACCAGGACGATGCAGCGGTCCACGCGATCCACCCTCTTTCCGGGAGGTTTGCTTCGGGCTTCGGGCTTGCTTCGAGTCTGCCCGACGACGCGAGGGTTAACGGCCCGAACTCGATCTTCGGCGTGGCGTTTCGGGGTATCGGCACGCGACATCCCCTGTCACACACGGTAATTATCCGAAATGCGCCTCCTGTCAGCCTATGTGAATCTGGTCCCGGCCCTGGCCCCTAGATCCCCTTCAGGAGGCAGATCACCATGGCCAAGAACAAGAAGCAGAACCGCAAGCAGCCGCAGTCCGAGCGTGGCCGCGAGGAGGCACAGCAGTCCTCGATGGAGGCGCAGACCGAGCAGCGCGCCACGCAGGTGACCCCCGGCGATGTCGCCCGCAAAGGCCGGCAGAAGAGCTTCGGCCACAACTGACATCTGCATAAAGGGTTGTTGAGATCCAGGCACACAGAGGGGCGCACCCGGTTGCGGGTGCGCCCCTCTGCAACTCTCTCAGCCCGCGAGGCAGGACGGTCCGAGCAGCACCTTCAAGTCACCGAAGAGGGCCGGGTCCGGCTTCACCCGGTGCCGGTCCAGCCGGAGGACCGTGGTCTTGCTGGGGCCCTGGAGCCGGATGCGGACCTCGCTCTCGCCCTTGTGATGGCTGAGGATCTCACCGAGCCTGCTGACCATCGGCGGCGTGACCTTCAGCGCCGGGATGGTGAGGATGACCGGCGCGTTGGTGCCCGCGTTGGACAGGTCGGGGACCTGGAGCTCCATCGCGACCAGGCGGGGCACGTCCTCGCGCTTGTCGAGGCGGCCCTTGACGAACACCACGGCGTCCTCGACGAGTTGGGTCGACACCAACTGGTAGGTCGCCGGGAAGAACATGCACTCGATGGAACCGGCGAGGTCCTCGACGGTGGCGATCGCCCAGGCGTTGCCCTGCTTGGTCATCTTGCGCTGGAGGCCCGAGATGATGCCGCCGATGGTCACCACGGCCCCGTCGGAGTGCTCGCCGCCGGTCAGCTGGGCGATGCCCGCGTCGGCCTTGTCGGACAGCACGTGCTCCAGGCCGAAGAGCGGGTGGTCGGAGACGTACAGACCGAGCATCTCGCGCTCCTGGGCGAGCAGATAGGTCTTGTCCCACTCCTCGGTGGTGAACTCCACGTCGAGTCCGAAGCCGGGCTCGCTGGTGTCCTCCTCGCCCATCCCGCCGAAGAGGTCGAACTGGCCCTCGGCCTCCTTGCGCTTGACCGCGACCACGTTGTCGATCATCGAGTCGAAGTGCGCGGTGAGGCCCTTGCGGGTGTGCCCCATGGTGTCGAACGCGCCCGCCTTGATCAGCGACTCCGTGGTGCGCTTGTTGCACGCGACCGCCTCGACCTTGTCGAGGTAGTCGGGGAAGGAGGCGTACTTCCCCTTGGCCTTGCGGCTGCGGATGATCGACTCGACCACGTTGGTACCGACGTTGCGCACCGCTTCGAGGCCGAAGAGGATCACGTCGTCGCCCTGGGCGGCGAAGTTGTGCTCCGACTCGTTGACGTTCGGCGGGAGCACCTTGATGCGCATGCGCCGGCACTCGTTGAGGTAGACCGCCGACTTGTCCTTGTCGTCCTTGACCGAGGTGAGCAGCGCGGCCATGTACTCGGCCGGGTAGTTGGCCTTGAGGTACGCGGTCCAGTAGGAGACCAGTCCGTACGCGGCGGAGTGGGCCTTGTTGAAGGCGTAGCCGGCGAAGGGGACCAGGACGTCCCACAGTGCCTGGATGGCCTCGTCGCTGTAGCCGTTCTTCTGGGCGCCGGCCTGGAAGATGGTGAAGTTCTTCGCCAGTTCGTCGGGCTTCTTCTTACCCATCACGCGGCGCAGGATGTCGGCCTCGCCGAGCGAGTACCCGGCGATGATCTGGGCGGCCTTCTGCACCTGCTCCTGGTAGACGATCAGGCCGTAGGTGACCGCGAGGACCTCCTCGAGCGGCTCCTCCAGCTCCTTGTGGATCGGGGTGATCTCCTGGCGCTTGTTCTTGCGCTCGGCGTAGTTGATGTGCGAGTTCATGCCCATCGGGCCCGGCCGGTAGAGGGCCGAGACGGCGGAGATGTCCTCGAAGTTGTCGGGCTGCATCTGGCGGAGCAGTGAGCGCATCGGGCCGCCGTCGAACTGGAAGACGCCGAGGGTGTCACCGCGGCAGAGCAGTTCGAAGGTCTTGGGGTCGTCCAGCGGGAGGGCGAGCATCTCCAGGTCGACGCCCTTGTTGGCCTTCACCATCTTGATGGCGTCGTCCATGATCGTGAGGTTGCGCAGGCCCAGGAAGTCCATCTTCAGCAGGCCGAGCGACTCGCACTGCGGGTAGTCCCACTGCGTGATGGTCACGCCGTCGGTGTGCCGCACCCAGATCGGCGCGTGGTCGACGATGGGCTCGCTGGACATGATCACGCCGGCCGCGTGCACACCCATCTGCCGGACCAGGCCCTCGACGCCCTTTGCGGTGTCGATGACCTTCTTCACGTCCGGTTCGTTCTCGTACATCGACCTGATCTCGCCGGCCTCGCTGTAGCGCGGGTGGGAGGGGTCGGTGATGCCGTTCAGGTCGATGCCCTTGCCGAGGACGTCGGCGGGCATGGCCTTGGTGAGGCGGTCGCCCATCGCGTACGGGTAGCCCAGTACGCGCGCGGAGTCCTTGATCGCGTTCTTGGCCTTGATCTTGCCGTAGGTGCCGATCATGGCGACCTTGTCGGCGCCGTACTTCTCCGTCACGTACCTGATCACCTCGACGCGCCTGCGCTCGTCGAAGTCGATGTCGACATCGGGCATGGAGACGCGCTCGGGGTTGAGGAACCGCTCGAAGATCAGGCCGTGCGGGATCGGGTCGAGGTCGGTGATGCCCATGGCGTAGGCGACGATCGAGCCGGCCGCGGAGCCTCGCCCTGGACCGACCGCGATGCCGTTGTTCTTGGCCCACATGATGAAGTCGGCGACCACGAGGAAGTAGCCGGGGAACCCCATCTGGATGATGACGTCCATCTCGTAGTCGGCCTGCTTCTGGCGGTCCTCGGGGATACCGCCGGGGAAGCGGCGCTCCATGCCGCGGCGGACCTCCTCCTTGAACCAGGTGACCTCGGTGTAGCCGTCGGGGATGTCGAACTTCGGCATGAGGTTCTTGGCCTCGAACATGCCGGTGGTGTCGACCATCTCGGCGACCAGGAGGGTGTTGGCGCAGCCCTCCTGCCAGGCGTCCGAGGAGTCGACGGCGTACATCTCGTCGGTGGACTTCAGGTAGTAGCCGGTGCCGTCGAACTTGAAGCGGTCCGGGTCGGAGAGGTTCTTGCCGGTCTGGATGCACAGCAGGGCGTCGTGGGCGACCGACTCGTGCGCGTACGTGTAGTGCGAGTCGTTGGTCACCAGGGGCGGGATGCCGAGCTTCTTGCCGATCTCCAGCAGGCCGTCACGGACCCGGTGCTCGATCTCGATGCCGTGGTCCATCAGCTCCAGGAAGTAGCGGTCCTTGCCGAAGATGTCCTGGTACTCGGCGGCCGCCTTCAGGGCCTCGTCGTACTGGCCGAGACGCAGCCGGGTCTGGAGCTCGCCGGAGGGGCAGCCGGTGGAGGCGACGATCCCCTCGGACCACTGGGAGATCGTCTCCTTGTCCATCCGGGGCCACTTCTGCAGCCAGCCCTCGGCGTAGGCGTCCGAGGAGAGCTTGAAGAGGTTGTGCAGGCCGGTCGAGTTCACGGCCCACATCGTCTTGTGGGTGTAACCACCGGAACCGGAGACATCGTCCCGCTTCTGGTGCGGCTGGCCCCACTGGATCTTGCGCTTGTTGCGCCGGGACTCGGGGGCGACATACGCCTCGATCCCGATGATCGGGGTGACCCCGGCCTTCTTCGCGGTGTGGAAGAAGTCGTACGCCCCATGAAGGTTGCCGTGGTCGGACATGGCGATATGGGTCATGCCCATCTCGTTGCACGCGTTGAACATGTCCTTGAGCCGCGCGGCACCGTCCAGCAGGGAGTACTGGGTGTGGACGTGCAGGTGCGTGAACGGCGGCTTTGACACGGCGTGGCCTCCATGGAAAACGCTGGGCGACAGGGGGGCGGACAGTTCGGGGGACAGCGTCGAAGTCTATGCCTCGGCACTGACACTCAGGGGGCCGCCCCGCGTACCTTCACAACGAGGGTCATGGGCACTTTCACCCGGGCCCGCCCGTTGGAGAGACGGCAGAAACGCTGTCGTACACATGCACCAGGAGGCACCCCGCGATGTCGGTACCGCAGCTCAACGACGAGCACCGCGGCGAGGAGATCCTCGCTGTCTTCGACACCGCCTTCGGCGAGCTCCTGGCCGCCGACCCGGCCGCGTTCCGCGTGAAGTTCCGCAAGATGGCGGCCTCGGCGTTCGCGTTCTACCGGGGTACGGCGTGCCTCTTCTACCACGACCTGGACGCGGAGAAGAGGGGCGGCCCGTACCTGGACGAGCGCACCTCGCGCGTGTGGATCCACGGCGACCTGCACGCGGAGAACTTCGGCACGTACATGGACGCCAACGGCCGGCTGATCTTCAACGTCAACGACTTCGACGAGGCCTACGTCGGCCCCTTCACCTGGGACCTCAAGCGCTTCTCCGCCTCCATCGCGCTCATCGGCTACGCCAAGGCGCTCGGCGACGACCAGATCACCGAGCTGGTGCAGGTGTACGCGGGCGCGTACCGCGAGCGGATCCACGCCCTGGCCACCGGCGCCAAGAGCGACGAGGTGCCGCCCTTCACCCTGGACACCGCCGAGGGCCCCCTCCTGGACGCGCTGCGCGACGCCCGCTCGCTGACCCGCTTCGGACTGCTGGACTCGATGACGGAGATCCGCGACTTCGAGCGCCGCTTCGCGGGGGGCGGCGGCTCGATCGAGCTGGACGCGGCGACCCGCTACAAGGTGCTCGCGGCCTTCGACGGCTATCTGGAGACCCTGCCGGAGACCTCCCTGGCCCGCCCGGACTCCTACCGCGTCAAGGACGTCGTGGGCCGCCGGGGCATCGGCATCGGTTCGGCGGGGCTGCCGTCGTACAATATCCTTCTGGAGGGCCACAGCGACGCCCTGGAGAACGACGTCGTCATCTACATCAAGCAGGCCCAGACCCCGGCGGTCTCCCGGCACATCACCGACCCGGCGATCCGCGACTACTTCCAGCACGAGGGCCACCGCACGGTGATCTCGCAGCGCGCCCTGCAGCAGCACGCCGACCCGTGGCTGGGCTGGACCGAGCTGGGTGGTGCGGGCCAACTGGTCGCCGAGATCTCGCCGTACGCCGTGGACCTGGACTGGGGCGACATCGACGACCCGGAGGAGATCGCGGCGGTCGTCGCCGACCTCGGCCGGGCCACGGCCACCATGCACGGGGCGGCGGACGACACCTCCGGCGAGTCCCTGGTGCCCTTCTCCACCGAGCGGGCCATCGACGCGGCGATCGCGGCCGACGAGGAGGGCTTCGCCGGCCTTCTGGTCGACTTCGCGCACACCTATGGCGCACGCGCGCGTGCCGACCACCAGACCTTCGTGGACCTGTTCCGCAACGGCCGGATCCCCGGTCTGTGACCGGTCGATAACGACGGGCCGTTCACAGAGACCCTTTAGGGGTCTCTTACAGGCCCACGTGTCACACTCTCCACGCTATGGACATATCCGGGACCCGGCTACGAGCGCTCCGCGCGGCGCTTTTCACGGCACTCGTCGTGACACTCAGCACCGCGTCGCACGTGCTGCTGTCCCGGGCTCCCCTGCCGCTGAACACGGTGGCGGCGGTCGCCGTCGCCGTGTTCGCACTGGCCTACGCGCTGGCCGGCCGCGAGCGCGGCTTCGGGCGGATCGCCGCCGTGCTGATCCCGCTGGAGCTGGCCGCCGACACCGTCTTCACCACCGGCCAGCACGTCTGCTACGGCGCCGCGGGCGGCCCGGTCGCGGGCCCGCTGCGCTCGGTCGGCTGGGACGTGTTCTGCGGCGACGGCACCAGCGTCGGCTCGCCGTTGGCCCGGATGACCGGCACCGACCCCGACCGGCTCGGCGGCCTGCTGGCCCACGCCGACCCGCAGACCGCCTGGCTGCTGCTCGGCGCGCACATCGGTGTGGGCCTGTTCGCGGCCGCTTGGCTGCGCCGCGGTGAGCGGGCCCTGGCCCAGCTCCTGCGGGCCGTGGCCGCCACCACCTTCCGGCCGCTCCTGCTGGCGGCCGCCGCACTGACCGTGCGGTCGGCGCCCGAGCCGGGCCGCCCGGTGCGCCCCGGCCGCCGTACCGCCGTGGTTCTCGACGAGATCCTCGTGCACTCCCTGGGACGGCGTGGACCGCCGTGCTCGGCCGCTTCCGCCTGAGCACCACCAGTCCCCCTTCACGTACCCCCGCACACGACGTGTGCGCGTCCCCCTTACGGAGAACACCACCATGAGCAAGCGGAACAGCCAGCAGGCGAAGACCGCCGCCCGCGAGCGGCTGCGCATCGAGCGCGAGCGCCAGGCCAAGCGCGACAAGATGAAGCGGCAGATCATCGTCGCCGGCGCCGTGGTCGGCGTCCTGGCGATAGCCGGCGGCATCGGCTACGCAGTCGTCCAGAACAACAAGCCCACTTACTGGGAAGAAGCCAAGAACGACAAGCTGGTCAAGCCGGCCAACACCACGGGCACCAACGGCACGACCGTCGTCATGGGCAAGAGCACGGCCAAGAAGACCCTGGTCATGTACGAGGACCCGCGCTGCCCCGTCTGCGCCCAGTTCGAGCAGACGGTCGGCTCTACGGTCAAGAAGGACTACGACGCCGGCAAGTTCAAGATCCAGTACGTCGGCGCCTCCTTCCTCGACGGCAACCTCGGCGGCGAGGGCTCCAAGAACGGCCTGAGCGCGCTCGGCGCGGCCCTGAACGTCAGCCCCGAGGCCTTCCTCGAGTACAAGACCGCGATGTACTCGACGAAGTGGCACCCCTCCGAGGACACCGACAAGTTCAAGGACGACGCCTACCTCATCAAGATCGCGCAGACCGTCCCGGAGCTGAAGGACAACAAGACCTTCCAGAACGCCGTGAAGAACGGCACCTACGACAAGTGGGCCCTGGTGATGTCCGAGAAGTTCAACAAGGACGGCGTGACCGGCACCCCGACCCTGAAGATGAACGGCAAGACGCTGACCGGTGCCGACGGCAACGCACCCATGACGGTGGCCGACTTCACCACGGCGATCGACGCGGCCCTGAAGGCCTGACGCCTCGTCGCGTACACCCTTCGGTAAAAGAGCGGGCGAACTTTCACGAGTTCGCCCGCTCTCGTTAATACCGATCAGTAACCTGATCGGCCGTGACCAGTCGATACAGATCAGCCGAAACCAACTCCCTGTCCCCGCGCCGCCGTACGGTCGTCAAGGCCGCGGCGGCCGGCGCCGTCCTGGCCGCCCCGCTCACCGTCGCCCTGCCGGCCCGCGCGGCCGAAGCCCCCGCCTTCCTGCACGGCATCGCCTCCGGCGACCCGCTACCGGACGGCATCCTGCTGTGGACCCGGGTGACACCGACTCCTGAGGCCGAACCCGGATCCGGGCTCGGCCCGGACACCGAGGTCTCCTGGACGGTGGCCAAGGACAAGGCGTTCACGACCGTCGTCGCCAAGGGCTCCGTCACCGCGACCGCCTCCTCCGACCACACCGTCAAGGCGGACGTACGCGGCCTCGCACCCGCGACCGACTACTGGTTCCGCTTCTCCGCGGGCGGCACGACATCCCCGGCGGCGCGCACCCGCACCGCGCCGGCGGCGGACGCGGCCGTGGCGAACCTCCGCTTCGGCGTGGTCTCGTGCGCCAACTGGGAGGCCGGTTACTTCTCGTCGTACCGCCATCTCGCGGCCCGCGGCGACCTGGATGCCTGGCTGCACCTGGGCGACTACATCTACGAGTACGGCACCGGCGAGTACGGCACCCGCGACACCGTCGTACGGCAGCACGCGCCGACCCACGAGATCCTCGGCCTGGCCGACTACCGCGTCCGGCACGCCAAGTACAAGACGGACCCGGACCTCCAGGCGCTGCACGCGGTCGCCCCGGTCGTCGCGATCTGGGACGACCACGAGTTCGCCAACGACGCCTGGTCGGGCGGCGCCGAGAACCACACCGAGGGCGCGGAGGGCACCTGGACGGCCCGTCAGGCCGCCGCCAAGCAGGCCTACTTCGAGTGGATGCCGGTGCGCACGGCGACAGCGGGCACCACCTACCGCCGCCTGCGCTTCGGCAAGCTCGCCGACCTGTCGCTGCTCGACCTGCGGTCCTTCCGCTCGCAGCAGGTCTCCGTCGGCAGCGGCTCGGTCGACGACCGGGACCGCACGATCACGGGCCGCGCCCAGCTCGACTGGCTCAAGACGGGCCTGAAGTCCTCCGACACGACCTGGCGGTTGATCGGCAACTCCGTGATGATCTCGCCGTTCGCGATCGGCTCCCTTTCCGCGGACCTGCTGAAGCCGCTCGCCGAGCTGCTCGGCCTGCCGAAGGAAGGCCTCGCCCTCAACACCGACCAGTGGGACGGCTACACGGACGACCGCCGTGAACTCCTCGCCCACCTGCGCTCCAACGCCATCCGCAACACCGTCTTCCTGACCGGCGACATCCACATGGCGTGGGCCAACGACGTGCCGGTGGACGCCGGCACCTACCCGCTGTCGGCCTCCGCCGCCACGGAGTTCGTCGTCACCTCGGTGACCTCGGACAACCTCGACGACATCCTGAAGGTCCCCGAGGGCACGGTCACCGCGCTCGCGGCACCGATCATCCAGGTCGCCAACCGGCACGTCCACTGGGTCGACACCGACCGCCACGGCTACGGCGTCCTGGACATCACCGCCGACCGGGCGCAGATGGACTACTACGTCCTGTCCGACAAGACGAAGGCCGACGCGACCTCGTCCTGGGCGCGCTCGTACCGCACGCGGACCGGGACGCAGAAGGTCGAGCGGACGTACACGCCGGTCTAGAGCCGGTCTAGAGGGTGTCGAGGAAGCCGAGGGCCACCCGCCAGGTGGCCTCGGCGGCCTCCTCGTCGTAGTCCGGGAGGTCGGGGTCGGTGTAGAGGTGACCGGCCCCTGCGTATCTGTAGACCTCCACATCGGCACCGGTGCGGCCCAACTGGAGATACCACGCGCTCAGCCAGTCGTCGGTCTCGAAGGCGTCCGGTTCGGCCACATGCAGCTGGACCGGAAGCCCGTCCACCGTCACGTTCGGCGCGATGTCCGACGTGCCGTGCAGGAGCAGCAGGCCACGGGCCTTCTCATCGCCCAGGGCGAGGGTCTGCGCGATCGAGGCACCGAGCGAGAAGCCCGCGTAGACGAGACCGCGCTCGGAGTAGGGCGCGGCGGCCAGGACGGCCCGCTTGAGGAGTTCGTCCTTGCCGATGCCCTCGTTGAAGGCCATGCCCTCCTCGACCGTCTCGAACGTGCGCCCCTCGAAGAGGTCCGGCGTCCACACCTCGTGCCCGGCCTCCCGCAGCCGGTCGGCGGCCTGACGGACGGCGGGCCTGAGGCCGTAGGTCGAGTGAAAGAGCATGATGTTCATGAGCCCATGGTGCCAGCCGGTACTGACAGCGCCTTCGCACGGCCGGGAGAAGGGGCCGTACCCACTTCGGGGCGGAAGTCACATGTTCATGACCGCCCCGGTCCGGTTAGGTTCGGGGTCATGGAGAACGTACTCCGCCCGCTGATCGTGGTCGGCGGCTCGGCTCTGCTCACCCTGGTGATCGGCTGGGCCACCGACCGTCTGCTGCGCAAGGCCGACGAACGCCACAGTGAGACCCCGCTGTGGGGTCTGCTGCGCCGTGGCCGCATCCCCTACCAGCTCGTGCTCTGCGCGGCCATGCTCAGAGGCTCGTACGACGAGGCGAAGGTGCTGGAACGGCACAGTGCCGGCATCGGGCAGACGCTGACGCTGGTGCTGATCGGCGCGGCCGCCTGGCTGGTGATCCGGATCGCCGCCGCGATCGTGGAGTCCACGTACACCCGCTACGCGCGCGTGCACCGCGACCCCGCCCGGGTGCGCCGGGTGCGGACCCAGGTCACGCTGATCATGCGGGTGGTGGCGGCGGTCGTCGGCGTGGTGGCGGTGGCCGCGATGCTGCTGACCTTCCCCGCGATGCGCGCGGCCGGTGCCTCCTTGCTGGCCTCGGCCGGAATTCTCGGCATCGTCGCCGGTGTCGCCGCCCAGTCGACGCTCAGCAACATGTTCGCCGGGCTGCAGATCGCCTTCGGCGACATGGTGCGCATAGGCGACACCGTGGTGGTGGACGGCGAGTGGGGCACCGTCGAGGAGATCACGCTGACCTTCCTGACGGTACGGACCTGGGACGAGCGCCGGATCACCATGCCGGTGTCGTACTTCACCTCGAAGCCGTTCGAGAACTGGTCCCGCGGCACCCCGCAGATGACCGGCATCGTCTACTTCCACGTCGACCACACGGCCCCGGTCGAGCTGATGCGCGAGCGGCTGCGCGACATCCTCCGCGAATGCCCCGCCTGGGACGGGCGCGACTACGGCCTCGCCGTCACCGACACCACCCCGAACACAATGCAGGTCAGGGCCCTGGTCACCGCCAAGGACGCCGACGACATCTGGACGGTACGGGTCGCGGTCCGCGAACAGATGATCCGCTGGCTGACCGACAACCACCCATACGCCCTGCCCCGGGTCAACACGGCGGACGCGACACTGGCCCCGGGATTCCAGCGCCTGGACGGCCACACAAGGGACGGCGAGCCCCCTCGCAGGGCCCACGAGCCCCCTCGAACAGGCCGCGGCTAGACGGTCCGTCGTGGCGCCGGTGACTGCACCCACCCAGGGGCGCGGGGCTGTGTCGATATGCGGCTCCGCCGCGTGGGCGCGACCAGCCACGACGGACCCGCACCCACCCACCATCAATGCCCCCTCTCAGCCCCTCCATTGACCTGCACAACCTGCGAAGTCACATGCCCGGCCCCAGGTGACGCCAGCCAATGAAGCGTCGCGGCGATGTCTCCCGGCCTCCCCGCCCGCCCGGTAGACGTGTCACCAATAAGCCGTTCCCGCCGCGCACCATCAATCGCCGCCCCGAAGAACTCCGTGTCCTCGACATACCCCGGCGCCACCACATTCGCCGTGATCCCCCGAGGCCCCAACTCCCGTGCGAGATCATGGGCATACGGATGCAACCCCGCCTTCGCCGCCCCGTACGCCCCGCTCCCGGACCCCCGATACGCGGCGATGGAGCTGACGAACAGCACCCGCCCACCCGGCGAGGCGAGCCGGTCCTTCAACCCCTCGGTGAGCAGCGCCGCGGTCAGCAGATTGAGCCGGAAGTTCACGGTCCAGTTGTGTGCGACGGCATCGAGCGGATCGGCACTCTCCACGGCCGGTTCGAGCTGCCCGGTCCCTCCGGCACTGTGGATCAGCACATCCACGGTCCCGAGCTCCCGCCCCACGAACCCGACGACCCCACGCACCTCGTCGACGTCACTCAGATCGGCGGCGTACGTCAACGCCCCCGGTACCCCGGCCTTCTCCAGCACCCCGGCGCGCCGCCCGAGGAGCAGCACCCGGTCCCCTTCCGCAGCGAACACCTGCGCAGCCGCGAGCCCGATTCCCGTACCGCCACCACTGATCACTATGTTGCGAGCCATAACTGCACCCTACAAACATCCGATCGGCGTGCTCACCCCGATTCCCGCGAGCTCACCGCAGACTACGAACATCCAGATGCCGCAGCACCCGGTCCACGATCTCGGGATCGGCCCCCGGTTCACTCCGCGCCGCCAGCACCTCATGCCGCGCCGCGCTCAGCATCTCGCCCTGGATCCGCCGCACCCGCTTGAGCCGCCGCCGGGCCTCCCGGCGCTCCTCGTCCCCCATCTCTGGAGAGATCCGCACCCCGATCTCGAACGCCCGCCGCAGCATCCGCTCGGACAGCTCCTCCGGCAGCTCCTCCACGCTCTCGATCTCCTTGAGCCGCCGCTTGGCCGCCTTCGCCGCCCGAACGGCGAGAGTCTTCTCGAACTCCTTCTCCCGCTCGGTGTCGGACCGCACCCGCAGCCGCTTCACCAGCCATGGCAGCGTCAACCCCTGGAGGACCAGCGTCGCCATGATCACCCCGAACGCGATGAAGATGATCTCGTCCCGGTCGGGAAAGCCCGTGCCGGAGTCGGTCTCCAGCGGAATGGCCAGCGCCAGGGCGACGGACGCCACGCCCCGCATCCCGGACCACCACATGATGACGGTCTCCCGCCATCCCATCGGGATCTCCTCGTCGTAGTTCCGCTTCGCGTGCATCCGCTTGGTGAGCCAGGTGGCCGGCAGCAGCCACAGCAGCCGTACGACCACGACCACGCCCACGATCGCCGCGGCCCAGCCGAGCATCTCGCCCCACCGCCCGGACGCGGTCCGGATCGCGTTGTGCAGTTCGAGTCCGATCAGCCCGAAGGCCACCCCGGTGACAAGGGTGTCGACGATGTTCCAGAAGGTGTGCCCGGCGAGCCGGGTCATCACGTCGTCGGCATCGGTGGAGTACTCGGCGAGGAACAGGGCGGTGGTCAGCACGGCGAGCACACCGGAGCCGTGGAGCTCCTCGGCGAGCACATAGGAGGCGTACGGCACGAGGACCGTCAGCCCGATCTGGAGGGTGGCGTCGCCCAGCATGTCCATCAGCTTGTTGGCGCCCCAGCCCAGCACGAGCCCCACGACGACTGCGACCACCGCGGAGAGCACCAGCTCGAAGACGGCCTCCCCCGCTCTGAACGACCCGCTGACCGCGGCGGCGACGGCCACGTGATAGAGCACGATCGCCGTCACGTCGTTGAAGAGCCCCTCGCCCTCCAGGATGGACACCAGTCGGCGGGGCAGCCCGAGTTGGCCCGCGACCGCGGTCGCGGCGACCGGGTCGGGCGGCGCGACCAGCGCACCGAGCGCGACGGCGGCGGCGATCGGCAGCCCCGGCACGATGGTGTGGGCCACGACGGCCACACACGCGGTCGTGACGAACACGAGCGCCACGGCGAGCAGGAAGATCGGCCGTTTGTTGGCCGCGAACTGTCGCCAGGACGTGCGCCGCACCGCCGCGTAGAGCAACGGCGGCAGAAGGATGGGCAGGATCAGTTCGGGCGGGATGTCGACATTGGGCACGAAGTCCAGGACCGCGAGCACGATCCCGAGCAACGTCATCAGCACCGGCGCCGGCAACCCGAACCGGTCCCCCACCGGGACACTGATCAAAGCCCCCAGCAACAGCACGAACAACAGGGCCAACTGATCCACGGTCAGAACTCCGGGCAGATCGACGAACCAACGGTCACTTCAGTCTGCCCGTCGGCGCGCGGACCATCGCGGCCGCCGCTTCCGCCGACCGTCAGAGAGCGCGACGCATGGCTCTGTGCGCAATCCCCGCATCCGGGAACTCCGGCCCGTACGTCACGTACCCCAGGCGCTCGTAGAACCCCAGCGCGTGCGTCTGGGCGTGCAGATCCACGGCCGCCAGTCCACGCGCGCGGGCCGCGTCCTCGATCGCCCGCACCAGGGCCGCGCCCACCCCGAGCCCCCGCGCCGTCTGCGTCACCGCGAGCCGGCCCAGCGACCCCACCGACAGGTCGCCGCCGGTCTTCCCGGCCGCCGCCTCCCCGTACAGCAGCCGCCCGGTTCCGAGCGGCACCCCGTCCCCCCGCACGGCCAGCACATGGACCGCCACGGCGTCGTAGGCGTCGTACTCGATGTCCTCGGGCACACCCTGCTCGCCGACGAAGACCTCCTTGCGCACCGCGAAGCAGGCCTCCCGGTCGGCGGGGTCGTCGGCGACCCGCACCTCGTACGCGCCCGTGGTCACCCGTAGGTCTCCTCACGCACCAGGTCCAGAGCCTGCTGCAGGTCATCCGGATAGTCGCTCGCGAACTCCGCCCACTCCCCGTCCCCGGGGTGCTCGAAGCCGAGCCGCACGGCGTGCAGCCACTGCCGGGTCAGCCGGAGCCGCTTGGCGAGGGTCGGGTCGGCGCCGTACGTCAGGTCGCCGACGCAGGGGTGGCGGTGGGCCGCCATGTGGACACGGATCTGGTGGGTGCGTCCGGTCTCCAGCTTCACGTCGAGCAGGGAGGCCGCGCGGAACGCCTCGATGAGGTCGTAGTGCGTCACGGACGGCTTGCCCTCCGCGGTGACCGCCCACTTGTAGTCGTGGTTGGGGTGCCGCCCGATGGGCGCGTCGATGGTGCCGCTGGTCGGGTCCGGGTGGCCCTGGACGAGCGTGTGGTACCGCTTGTCGACCGTGCGCTCCTTGAACTGCCGCTTGAGCGAGGTGTACGCCCGCTCCGACTTGGCCACGACCATCAGCCCCGAGGTGCCCACGTCGAGCCGGTGCACGATGCCCTGGCGCTCGGCGGCACCGGAGGTCGAGATGCGGTAACCGGCGGCGGCGAGCCCGCCGATCACGGTCGTGCCGCTCCAGCCGGGGCTGGGGTGCGCGGCGACCCCGACCGGCTTGACGATCACGACCACGTCATCGTCGTCGTGCACGATCTCCATGCCCTCGACCGGCTCGGCGACGATCTGCACGGGCGCGGGCGCCTGCGGCATCTCGACCTCCAGCCAGGCCCCGCCGTGCACCCGCTCGGACTTCCCGACCACCGACCCGTCGACCGTGACCTTCCCCGCGGCGGCAAGCTCGGCCGCCTTGGTACGGGAGAAGCCGAACATGCGGGAGATGGCGGCGTCTACGCGCTCGCCCTCCAAGCCGTCGGGCACGGGCAGGTTACGGATCTCGGGAATCGTGCTCACCCGTCGAGTATGCCGGACTGGATCCGGCACCCCGAACGAGCCTGTGGAAAACCGGCGCTCAGTCCCTGTGGACGGTCCCGTCCGGGTCGAGCCCCTTGAACGACAGCAGCACGATCAGGATGCCGCCGCACACGATCGCCGAGTCGGCGAGGTTGAAGACCGCGAAGTGCTTGGGCGCGATGAAGTCGACGACCGCGCCCTCGAACACCCCAGGCGAGCGGAAGAGCCGGTCGGTGAGATTGCCGAGCGCGCCGCCGAGCAGCAGGCCGAGCGCGATCGCCCAGGGCAGGCTGTAGAGCTTCCGGGCGAGCCGGGCGATGACCACGATCACGGCGGCCGCGATCACCGTGAAGATCACGGTGAAGGCCTCACCGAAGCCGAAGGCCGCGCCCGCGTTGCGGATCGCCTCCAGCTTCAGCCAGTCCCCGATGATCTCGATCGGCTCGTGGTGCTCCAGCTTGGCGACCACGATCATCTTGCTGACCAGGTCGAGGGCGTACGCGAAGGCCGCGACCGCGAACAGCACGGCGATACGGCGCCTGCCCCTGGGCCGCGCCGTCTGGTCCTGCTCCGGCTCGGCCCCCGCCGCCTCTGGGGTATCCGGCGTACCGATGATGCGCTCCGCCTCTGTCACGTGAGTCCCTCGACCTAGGTACCTGACTGAGGACGAGGGTACGACACGCCGCCAAGCGCCTTCAGTACCGGCGTTCCTGCTTCTGCTTGCACTCCACGCACAGGGTCGCGCGCGGGAAGGCCTGCATCCGTGCCTTGCCGATGGGGTTGCCGCAGTTCTCGCACAGTCCGTAGGTGCCGGCGTCGAGGCGTGCGAGGGCGCGCTCGCTCTGGGTGAGCATCTCGCGCGCGTTGGCGGCGAGCGCCATCTCGCTCTCGCGCGTGATGTTCTTCGTGCCGGTGTCGGCCTGGTCGTCGCCGGCGCCGTCCCCGGAATCCCGCATGAGCCCGACCAGAGACTCCTCGGATGTGGAGATCTCGGTGCGCAGCCGCAGGACCTCGGACGTCAGCTCCGCGCGGGCCTCCGCGACCTCCTCGGGCGTCCACGGGTCCTCACCGGGGCGCACCGCGAGCTCGCCGGGCTCCACCGCAGCGATGCGCGCGCTGGGTACGGCGGTCTTCGCCGCCGTGGCCGTGCCAGGGGTCTTCTTCGCAACCACCGTCGTGGCTCCCGTCTTCTTCGCGGCCTCAGCCGCGCCCGCCTTCTTGGCCGTGCTCTTCCTGGCCGCCCGCTTCGTGGGGGTGCTCTTCCCGGAGGTCCCCTGCCCGGCGTCCCCCTGCGGGGCACCGGCCTCCGTGGCGACCGTCTCCCTGACCGCGGTGTCCTTCGCGGCCGTCTTCTTAGACGCGCTCTTCGTCGCGGCCGTGCTCCTGGCCGAAGCCTTCTTGGCGACGGCCTTCTTGGCGACGGCCTTCTTCTTCGTGGCCGGAGCCTTCTCGGTGGCCGCGGCTTTCTTGGTGGCCGAAGCCTCTCTCGAAAGCGCAGCCTTCTTGGCAACCGCGGCCTTCTTCGTGACCGCGGCCTTCTTCGTGACCGCGGCCTTCTTGGCGACCGCGGCCTTCTTCGTGACCGCGGCCTTCTTGGTGACCGCAGCCTTCTTGGTGACCGAAGCCTTTTTGGTCACCGAAGCCTTCTTCGTGACCGCGGCCTTACCGATGCCCTTGGTGGTCTCCGCCTTCTCGCCGACAGGTGGCTCGGCCCTCGGTCTCCCCCTCGCGCCGCCCTCCTTGGAGGCGCCCCGCCGGGCGGAGGCCGCGGTGGAGCCGGTGGCCGTTTTGGCGGCGCTCGCTCTCCGTGGCGCCGCCTTCTTGGCGGCGCTCTTCGCTCCGGCCCCCACCGCCTTCACGGCCTTGGCCGTGCCCTTGCCTGACGCCACGGCGGCCGCTGCCGCTCCGGACGCCGCCCCGCGCGTGCTCTTCTTCGCACCCGCACCCGCTCCCGCACCCCGGTCCTTGGCCGCCCCGCCGGAGGCACGCGCATGTGTGGACCGGCCCGACGCCGACTGCTCTACGGCGGTCTTCTTCGCCACCATGCCGCGGCCCCTTCACACATTGTGATCTTGCACGCGAATCGTGCTGGGACGATAAATCGACTTGAGTCCCGCGGCAACGGGCCACGCCGCCCGATTCGCCCGCCGCGCGCGTACCCGGCACGAGGCATGCAAGCGTTGTGCCCAGCTCCCCGCCGGGTAATCCGCCGGACCGTCCGTCCCAGAATCCGAACAGCCGTGCCGCTCCATTCGGGGCACTCCGAGCGCTACGGCGGCCGCCCGGCCCGGTCCCCGAAAACCGGTCGGCCACTGTCCCCGGGGCGCCGTACACTGGGCGGAGCGAAAAGCGTGGATGGGGACGAGTAGCGACGTACGCAGCCCAGAGCGACCCGGGGACGGTGGAAGCCCGGGGGCGAGCGCGACGTGAAGATCACCCCGGAGCCGCCGGAAGAAAGTCCTTGGACAGTGGGCCCCGCCCACGGGCCGCCAGGGGGCGTAGACCCGGCATCGCGGCCCCAATGAGGGGGCTCACCGACGCACACCAGGTGTCGGCGGGCCAAGGAGGGTGGTACCGCGGGAGCGCGCCGAAACCGGCGTAGAGAAGGAAGCTCTCGTCCCTCCGGACGGAAGGCAGCAAGTCCGCCGGAGGAAGCCCGCTGATGACAACGCCGACGTACCGCCAGGTGCCCGCCCAGGTCGACCTGCCCGCGCTGGAGCACGCCGTGCTCGACTTCTGGCACGAGCAGAAGATCTTCGCCAAGACCCTGGAGCAATCCGAGGGCCGCCCCGAGTGGGTGTTCTACGAGGGCCCGCCCACAGCCAACGGCATGCCCGGCGCCCACCACATCGAGGCGCGCGTCTTCAAGGACGTCTTCCCCCGCTTCCGCACCATGCGCGGCTACCACGTGGCCCGCAAGGCCGGCTGGGACTGCCATGGCCTTCCGGTCGAGCTCGCGGTGGAGAAGGAGCTCGGCTTCTCCGGCAAGCAGGACATCGAGAAGTACGGCATCGCCGAGTTCAACGCCAAGTGCCGCGAGTCGGTGACCCGCCACACGGACGCCTTCGAGGCGCTCACGACCCGCATGGGGTACTGGACCGACCTCCAGGACCCCTACCGCACGATGGACCCGGAGTACATCCAGTCCGTCTGGTGGTCGCTGAAGACGATCTTCGACAAGGGCCTGCTGGTCCAGGACCACCGTGTCGCCCCCTGGTGCCCGCGCTGCGGCACCGGCCTCTCGGACCACGAGCTTGCTCAGGGCTACGAGACGGTCGTGGACCCGTCCGTGTACGTCCGTTTCCCGCTCACCTCCGGTCCGCTCGCCGGTGAGGCCGCGCTCCTGGTGTGGACGACGACCCCCTGGACCCTGGTGTCCAACACGGCGGTCGCCGCGCACCCGGAGGTCACCTACGTCGTCGCGACCGACGGCGCGGAAAAGCTCGTCGTCGCCGAGCCGCTCGTCGCCAAGGCGCTCGGCGAGGGCTGGGAGACCACCGGCCAGTCCTTCACCGGCGCCGAAATGGAGCGCTGGACCTATCAACGTCCGTTCGAGCTCGTGGAGTTCCCGGAGCCGGCCCATTTCGTCGTCAACGCGGAATACGTCACGACCGAGGACGGTACCGGCCTGGTCCACCAGTCCCCCGCCTTCGGTGAGGACGACCTCAAGGTCTGCCGCGCCTACGGCCTGCCCGTCGTGAACCCGGTCCGCCCGGACGGCACCTTCGAGGAGGACGTCCCCCTCGTGGGCGGCGTCTTCTTCAAGAAGGCCGACGAACGGCTCACCGAGGACCTCCAGCAGCGCGGCCTCCTCTTCCGGCACATCCCGTACGAGCACAGCTACCCGCACTGCTGGCGCTGCCACACCGCGCTCCTCTACTACGCGCAGCCGTCCTGGTACATCCGCACCACCGCCGCCAAGGACCGCCTCCTCCAGGAGAACGAGAACACCAACTGGTTCCCGGACACGGTCAAGCACGGCCGGTACGGCGACTGGCTGAACAACAACATCGACTGGGCGCTGTCCCGCAACCGCTATTGGGGCACCCCGCTGCCGATCTGGCGCTGCGAGGACGACCACCTCACCTGCGTCGGCTCCCTCACCGAGCTGACCGAACTGACGGGCACCGACCAGTCGGGCCTGGACCCGCACCGCCCGTACATCGACGCGGTCACCTTCGCCTGCCCCCAGTGCCAGAAGACGGCCACGCGCGTGCCTGAGGTCATCGACGCCTGGTACGACTCGGGTTCGATGCCGTTCGCGCAGTGGGGCTACCCGTACAAGAACAAGGAGCTGTTCGAGGCCCGCTACCCGGCGCAGTTCATCTGCGAGGCCATCGACCAGACCCGCGGCTGGTTCTACACGCTGATGGCCGTCGGCACCCTGGTCTTCGACAAGTCGTCGTACGAGAACGTCGTCTGCCTCGGCCACATCCTCGCCGAGGACGGCCGCAAGATGTCCAAGCACCTGGGCAACACCCTGGAGCCGATCCCGCTGATGGACCGGCACGGCGCCGACGCGGTCCGCTGGTTCATGGCGGCCGGCGGCTCCCCCTGGGCGGCCCGCCGGGTGGGCCACGGCACCATCCAGGAGGTCGTCCGCAAGACGCTCCTGACGTACTGGAACACGGTCGCCTTCCAGGCCCTGTACGCCCGTACGTCGAACTGGGCGCCCTCCGCTGCCGACCCGGCCCCGGCCGACCGCCCGGTCCTGGACCGCTGGCTGCTGTCCGAACTCCACGCCCTGACCGACCAGGTGACGCAGGCTCTGGAGTCGTACGACACCCAGCGCGCCGGCAAGCTCCTCTCGGCGTTCGTCGACGACCTGTCCAACTGGTACGTACGCCGGTCCCGTCGTCGCTTCTGGCAGGGCGACAAGGCCGCGCTGCGCACCCTGCACGAGGTCGTCGAGACGGTCACCAAGCTGATGGCCCCGCTGACCCCGTTCATCACCGAGCGGGTCTGGCAGGACCTGGTCGTGCCGGTCACCCCGGGCGCCCCGGAGTCCGTGCACCTGGCCACCTGGCCGGAGGCGGACCTGTCCGCCATCGACCCGGAGCTGTCGAGGCAGATGGTCCTGGTACGACGGCTGGTGGAGCTCGGCCGTGCCACGCGCGCGGAGTCCGGCGTGAAGACCCGCCAGCCGCTGTCCCGTGCCCTCATCGCCGCGACCGGCTTCGACGCCCTCGACCCTGAGCTGCACGCCCAGATCACGGAGGAGCTGAACGTCACATCCCTGGCATCGCTCAGCGAGGTCGGCGGCAGCCTGGTCGACACCACCGCGAAGGCCAACTTCCGCGCCCTGGGCAAGCGGTTCGGCAAGCGCGTCCAGGACGTGGCCAAGGCCGTCGCGAACACCGACGCGGCCGCGCTCTCCCTCGCCCTGCGCGAGGGCACGGCGTCGGTCGAGGTCGACGGCGAGACGATCACGCTGGCCCCCGACGAGGTGATCATCACGGAGACCCCGCGCGAGGGCTGGTCGGTCGCGTCCGACTCGGGCGCCACGGTCGCCCTCGACCTGGAGATCACCGAGGAACTGCGCCAGGCGGGCCTCGCCCGCGACGCGATCCGCCTGATCCAGGAGACCCGCAAGAACAGCGGCCTCGACGTCGCCGACCGTATCGTCCTGCGCTGGACGGCCACGGACCCGGCGGTGATCGCGGCCCTGACCGAGCACACCCCCCTGATCGCCGACGAGGTCCTGGCGACCGACTTCGCCCAGGGCGAGGCGGACGACTCCTACGGCGAGCCGTTCACCGACGAGGGCCTGTCCCTGACGTTCCGCCTGCGCAAGGCGTAACCGCCCGGCTCCCCGCGCCCCTTAAGGGGCGCGGGGCTGTGTCGATATGCGGCTCCGCCGCGTGGGGGCGACCAGCCACAACCAACCCGCACCCGCCCCACGACAAAACGCGGCACATCCAAAGGCGCCCGGCTCAGGCCAAGCAGCTAAAGGGCGGGGCCCCGGATCAAAAACCCGGGGCCCCGCCCTGAACGCTGCCGACGCCTAAGGCGTACTAGAGGCCGTCAGTTGTCGTCCTCGTCGATCAAGAACCCGCGCATCGGCGAGGGAGCCTGGCCCATCGGACCAGGGCCCTGCGGCCGTACCGGCGCCATCGGCTGGGTCATCGCGGGCGACATCTGCTGCTGACCGCCGTAGGACGGAGCGGCCGGCGAAGGACCGCCACCCATGCCCGGGTTGCCGTACGACGGCGCGCTCGCACCGGCCGGAGCCATGGACGGCGCCGGGGACGGCGGCAGCGACGCGGTCGCCGGGGTACGCGGCGGAGCCAGCGAGTCGTCGGCCTGGGTCTCCAGCTGACGCAGCTGCGACTCAAGGTACGACTTCAGACGCGTGCGGTACTCCCGCTCGAAGCCACGCAGGTCCTCGACCTTGCGCTCCAGCGTCGCGCGGGCGGACTCCAGGGAGCCCATCGCGACGCGGTGCTTCTCCTGCGCGTCCCGCTCCAGGGCGTCAGCCTTGGCACGGGCGTCACGCTCAAGACCCTCAGCACGCGAACGAGCCTCGCCCACGATCTTGTTGGCCTCGGAACGAGCCTCGGCGATCGCCTGGTCGGCGGTCTGCTGAGCCAGCGAGAGGACACGGGCGGCGCTGTCGCCACCGGGGCCCTGACCGGGGCCGCCCATCGGACCGCCCATGGGGCCGCCCATCGGACCACCCATCTGCTGCTGCATGGGCGGCTGACCGCCCATGGTGCCCTGGCCCATCGGGCCCTGACCCATGGGACCCTGGCCCATCGGACCGGGACCCTGCGGGCCACCCTGGCCACCGCCGGGACCGGCGGGCAGCTGCGGCGCACCGCTCGGCAGCTGGGGCGGGCCACCCATGGGGCCGCCCATCTGCTGCGGCGGACCAGATATGCCGGCAGGCACGGGCGCGCCGGGACCTGGTCCACGCATGCCCTGCTGCGGCATCCCTTGGCCGGGCATACCACCCTGCTGCATGCCGCCCTGCTGCATTCCGCCCTGCTGCTGGTCCTGCTGCTCCGGGGGCTTGCGCATGTTCTGCTGGTTCTGGGCAGCAGCGCGCGTGGCCGCGGCCAGTTTGGCGCGCAGGTCCTCGTTCTCGCGGAGCAGGCGGGTCAGTTCGGCTTCGACCTCATCGAGGAAGGCATCGACCTCGTCCTCGTCATAGCCTTCTCGGAGGCGGACGGTCGTGAACTGCTTGTTCCGCACGTCCTCGGGGGTCAACGGCATCTCTTCACCTCAACGTAGTCGTCGGCATTCGGCAAGACCGTATCGTTCACAGCCGGCTCACGACGGAGATCAGGATGTAGACGATGATCATCAGTACGAAGAAGGACAGGTCGAGCGCCACGCCCCCGAGACGCAGCGGCGGGATAACCCGCCGCAGAAGCTTGAGCGGTGGATCAGTGACAGTGTAGGTGGCCTCCAGAACGACCACCATCGCCTTGCCGGGTTGCCACGAGCGGGCGAACTGGAAGACGTAGTCCATGACCAACCGGAAGATGAGCACGATGAGGAAGCACATCAGCGCGATGTAGACGACATCCAGGACCACGCTCATTGCTGGTGCTTCCCTCTCCCCTGTTCCGTGCTGCTGGGTACTACTTGTACTGCTGTTTCCGGTCGTGCGTCTCAGCTCTGGTTGAAGAACCCGCCCTCTGCGATGCGGGCCTTGTCCTCCGCCGTGACATCGACGTTAGCAGGCGACAACAGGAACACCTTCTGCGTCACCCGCTCGATGCTGCCGTGAAGACCAAACACCAAACCGGCCGCAAAGTCGACAAGTCGCTTGGCGTCTGTGTCATCCATCTCAGTCAGATTCATGATCACCGGGGTGCCCTCACGGAAGTGTTCCCCGATGGTACGGGCCTCGTTGTAGGTCCGGGGGTGGAGCGTGGTGATTCGGTAAGGCTCTCGTTCCGACACGACCTTGGGCATGATCACCGGTGCGTTCTTCTCCAGGCTTGCGCGCTCTTGTGTGATGGATGCCACGGGCGCGATGCGCGCGGGGCGCACCGATTCCGCCGCGAGCGAAGAGGATCGGGGCACCGGGTCGCGCGCCACCGAGGGCTGCACGACTCTGACCGATTCATCCCTTTCGGGCTGAAGTGCCTGATGTGACTGGTGAGACGGTTCATGCCGTCGTCGGTCCCGCTCGGGCTCCGGATCGAGTTCCGGTTCGAAGTCGTCGTCGGGATCGAAACCGCGGCCGTCGTACCCATCGTCCTCCACGAGGCCGAGGTAGACCGCCATCTTGCGCATCGCGCCGGCCATTCTCTGAGTCCTCCGCTCTGTGGTGGATCGACTGACGACTGCCAAGTGCCCGCGATCCACGAGGTCGTTATGACCGCCTTCCGGCGGCAATGACCATATTTTCTGCTGTGGTCCGACTTCCTGGCGACGTTACCCGAGCCTGGGGCGGACTCCGAGTACCGCGGTGCCGACGCGCACATGTGTCGCCCCTGCCGCCACGGCCTGTTCGAGGTCCGCACTCATCCCTGCCGAGACCATGTTCGCAGCCGGATGGGCTCGGCGCAGGTCGGTCGACAAATCCATCAACCGCTCGAACGCCGCCTGTTCGCGTCCCGCGTACTCGCCGGTGAGCGGAGCGACGGTCATCAGCCCGTCGAGCCGCAACCCCGGAGCCCGAGCCACGAGATCCGCCAACTCCTCGATTCCGCCCGGTGCTACGCCGCCCCGCTCCCCTCGCTCGCTCGACCCGGCGTCGAGGGCGACCTGGATGAGACATCCCACTTCGCGCCCGACCTTCACAGCCTCCTTCGAGAGGGCCGTCACCAACTTCGAACGATCGACGGACTGCACAAGATCCGCGTAGCCGACCACGGATCGTACTTTGTTGGTCTGCAACTGACCGACAAAGTGCCAAGTAAGCGGCAGATCCGAGCATTCGGCGGCCTTGGGCGCTGCGTCCTGGTCCTTGTTCTCGGCGACATGACGCACGCCGAGCTCCGACAGCGTCCGCACGTCGCTCGCGGGGTAGGTCTTGGTGACCACGATGAGGGTCACCTCCTCGCGCCCCCGCCCGGCGGCCGCGCACGCGGCGGCGATGCGCTCCTCCACCTTCGCCAGGTTCTCGGCGAGTTCGTCCTTACGGTCCGTCATGCCCCATCAGTCCAGCCAGACATATCCCGCGAGTCGCCCCGTGGCGCGATCGCGGCGGTACGAGAAGTGGTCTCCGGACTCAAGCGTGCACGCCGGCGACTGCTGCCGGTCACGCACCCCGAGCCGGTCGAGCTGTGCGTGCACTCCGGCGGTCACGTCGACCGCGGGCGTGCCCCAGCTAGTCTCGGCGTGCGCCGCGGGTTCGACGGCCGCGACGTCGGCGCGCATCTCCTCGGGCACTTCGTAGCACTTGCCGCAGACGGCGGGTCCGGTGCGGGCGACGATCCGGGCGGGGTCGGCGCCGAGCTCGGTCATCGCGCGTAGCGCGGCGGGGACCACTCCGGCGACCATGCCGGGCCGGCCCGCGTGGGCCGCCGCGACGATCCCGGCGACCGGGTCGGCGAGCAGCACGGGGGTGCAGTCGGCGGTGAGGACGGCGAGGGCGAGACCACGCTCGGTGGTGACGATCGCGTCGACCTCCGGCACCGGCCGGTCACCCCACGGCGCGGAGACGACCTCGACGCCCGCCCCGTGCACCTGGTTCATCCAGACCACCCGGGCGGGATCGAGGCCGAGCGACTTGGCGGCCAGCTCGCGGTTGGTCCTTACGGCCCCGGGGTCGTCGCCGACCGCCCCGCCGAGGTTGAGCTCCTCATACGGAGCGGCGCTCACCCCGCCCCACCGGTCGGTGAAGGCGAAGTGCGCGCCGCTCACGCTCTCGCGCTGTCCTATCACTTCAGGAAGTCCGGCACATCCAGCTCCTCGGCCGCGCTGTCGGAGTAGGTCCGCGACGGTGGGACCGGCGGGCTGACCGGGAGATCGGCGGCCGGCTCGGTCGCGGGCTCCGGGTCCTCCTTCGGCGTGACGCTGCCGAGCGAGCCGAAGGACGGGCGGCTCTCGGTCTGCCGTACCGGAGTGGGCTCCTCGCGGCGCGCCGAGTTCGAGGACGAACCCATCACCGTCTCCCGGCGGGCGGGCGGCTGCCCCCCGTCGAAGCCGGCGGCGATCACGGTGACGCGGACCTCGTCGCCGAGGGCGTCGTCGATGACCGCGCCGAAGATGATGTTGGCCTCGGGGTGGGCGGCCTCGCTGACCAGCTGGGCTGCTTCGTTGATCTCGAACAGGCCGAGGTCGGAGCCGCCGGAGATGGAGAGCAGCACACCACGGGCGCCGTCGATGGACGCCTCCAGGAGCGGCGAGGAGATCGCCATCTCGGCGGCGGCCACCGCGCGGTCGTCGCCGCGGGCCGAGCCGATGCCCATGAGGGCCGAGCCGGCCTCGGACATGACCGACTTGACGTCGGCGAAGTCGAGGTTGATCAGACCGGGCGTGGTGATGAGGTCCGTGATGCCCTGGACACCGGAGAGCAGGACCTGGTCGGCCGACTTGAAGGCGTCGAGGACGGAGACCTGGCGGTCCGAGATGGACAGCAGCCGGTCGTTCGGGATGACGATGAGGGTGTCGACCTCTTCGCGGAGTTCGGCGATGCCGTCCTCGGCCTGGTTGGCGCGGCGCCGTCCCTCGAAGGTGAACGGGCGCGTGACCACGCCGATGGTGAGGGCGCCGAGGTTGCGTGCGATGTTGGCCACGACGGGCGCGCCGCCGGTGCCGGTGCCGCCGCCTTCACCGGCCGTCACGAAGACCATGTCGGCCCCCTTGAGGACCTCTTCGATCTCCTCACGGTGGTCCTCGGCGGCCTTGCGGCCGACGGCCGGGTTGGCTCCGGCGCCGAGTCCGCGGGTGAGTTCGCGGCCGACGTCGAGCTTGACGTCGGCGTCGCTCATCAACAGCGCCTGGGCGTCAGTGTTGATGGCGATGAACTCGACACCCTTGAGACCGACCTCGATCATCCGGTTGATGGCATTGACACCACCGCCGCCGACACCGATGACTTTGATGACTGCGAGGTAGTTCTGCGGTGCTGCCACGTCGAAGGCCTCTCGCCTCGAGTTACGTGTCGCCGAATCAACGAAGCACTGCTGCCTCGCGATCCAACGACTGATGCCGATTGGGACGGTCCGTAGCGCCGACCCGAACCCTAACGCTGAAGTTTAGGGTTACCAGTGTGTCTGTTCCCTGGAGTCTTCTGAACAGGACACTAAGTCGACAAGTGGCGCACGTTCAACGAACACGCCGAACCTCCCGTTTTTCTTTTCACCCTATGTGATCAGCCATAGCAGTGCCCAACCAGGGTGCTGGCCTGCGCTGATGTGCGTCAACTCCCCGATGACGCAGGGGCGATGGGGACGCTGACATCGAAGTGCCGAGCATCCGGCGCGGCTTTCATGAGAGCGGTGAGGGTACGGGCCTTGGCGGCACCCTTCTCGCTGCTCCCCCAGGCGACGGTCCGACCGCCGCTCAACTCCAGCGAGATGTCGTCGTACGAACGCACCTTGACGGAACGCGTCGCGCGGGCGACGGCGGCCGGAACGGCACCGGCGACGCGCACCGCTTCACGCACCAGCCGGTCCTCGCCGAAACGGCGCAGGCTCGCGGCCCGGGAGTCCGGCTGGGAGAGCGTCAATTCCAGTGTGGGGACGCCTTTCGGGGCCTCGGAAACCGTGGCGAATCGGACACCTTCATCGTCCACTTCGACAAAGTTTCGACCCTTTGCGACAAGTAGGACCGGAGTACGCTCGGTCACTTTCAGCCCGATTCCATGAGGCCAGGAACGGGAGACATCAACCACGTCAATTCGGGGCAACTTACGGCGCAGTCGTGCCGCGATCGCATCGGTGTCGACGGAAATCAACGGCGATCCGACCGGGACGTCGGCGGCCTCGCGCACCTGCGCCGGGGTCAGCACCTTGGTTCCCGAGATCGAGACCCGTTCGACGCGGAGCCACTGGGAGCCGTACAGCAGCCAGACGGAACCCGCCCCGAGGAGTACGAGCGCCACGGCGAGGATGATGATCGTACGAAGTCGACGCGGCCTCAACCGCCGGACGGGAGGCGGGCCGGACGACTCCTGCTGACGTTCACCGCGCTCGGCGGTAGTCGATCCGGCCACGCGCACTCCCTTTTCCCTGGCTACTGGCGTCGGTGGGAGGCGATCGCCTCGTACACCATGGCGACGAGCAGCTCGTCGGCGTCCCGGCGGCCGAACTCGGCGGCGGCGCGGGACATCTCGTACAGCCGGTGCGGGTCGGAGAGCACGGGCAGGACGTTGCCCCGCACCCAGTCGGGCGTCAGTTCCGCGTCGTCGACCAGCAGTCCGCCACCGGCCTTGACCACCGGCTGGGCGTTCAGCCGCTGTTCGCCGTTGCCGATGGGCAGCGGGACATAGGCGGCCGGAAGTCCGACGGCGGAGAGTTCGGCGACGGTCATCGCGCCCGCGCGGCAGAGCATCATGTCGGCCGCGGCGTACGCGAGGTCCATCCGATCCAGATAACTTACCGGGATGTAGGGAGGCATTCCCGGCATCTGCTGCACGTGCGGCAGTTCGTTCTTCGGGCCGACGGCGTGCAGGATCTGGATTCCGGCCTGCTGGAGCCAGGGCGCGGCCTGCTGGACGACCTCGTTGAGACGGCGGGCGCCCTGCGAGCCGCCGGAGACCAACAGGGTCGGCAGGTTCGGGTCGAGGCCGAACATCGCGCGCGCCTCGGGACGGGCGGCGGCCCGGTCCAGGGTGGCGATGGTGTGGCGCAGCGGGATGCCGATGTAGCGGGAGTTGCGCAGCTTACTGTCCGGCGTGGCCACGGCGACCTGGGCCGCGTACCGGGAGCCGATCTTGTTGGCGAGGCCGGGACGGGCGTTGGCCTCGTGGATCACGATCGGCACACCGAGCCGCTTGGCGGCGAGGTAGCCGGGCAACGCCACATAGCCGCCGAAGCCGACGACCGCGTCGGCCTTGGTGCGCTCCAGGACCTGCTCGGTGGCCTTGATCGTGCCCCGCAGCCGGCCCGGGACGGTGATCAGCTCAGGGGTGGGTTTACGGGGCAGCGGAACGGCCGGGATGAGCGCGAGCTCGTATCCCCGCTGCGGGACGAGCTTGGTCTCCAGGCCCCGTTCCGTGCCGAGGGCCGTGATTCCCACTCCCGGGTCCTGCCTGCGCAGGGCGTCCGCGAGGGCGAGCGCGGGCTCGATGTGGCCGGCGGTCCCCCCGCCGGCGAGTACGACATGCACCGAAATTCACCGCTCTCCGGACGAGCGCGCCGATGGGGCGCGCCGTCGCATCGTGTTCCATCTCCGAGGCGCCCGTGCCGACTCGGCGCCTCCCGCCCGCTTTCTACCAAAGCGAGGTTGCCGCATCGAAAGCGCCGCCCGCGCAGCGGGGTCGTCGCGCGCGAACGCGATCAGCAACCCGATGGCGAACATGGTCGGCAGCAGGGCGGAGCCTCCGTAGGAGAACAGCGGGAGCGGGACACCGGCGATCGGCAGCAGACCGAGCACCGCACCGATGTTGATCACTGCCTGAGCGGTGATCCAGGTGGTCACGCCTCCCGCGGCATACCTCACGAAGGGGTCCTCCGTGCGTCCGGCCACGCGGATACCCGCATAGCCTAGAGCCGCGAAGAGGGCGAGCACCGACAGCGTCCCCGCGAGGCCCAGTTCCTCACCGGTGACCGCGAAGATGAAGTCGGTGTGGGCTTCGGGGAGTTGACCCCATTTCTCCACACTCGCGCCGAGCCCGGAACCGAAGATTCCGCCCGAGGCGAGGGCGTAGATGCCGTGCACTGCCTGCCAGCAGTCGGCGGCCCCGGACTTGGGCTCGGTGGCGCCGATGCAGGCGAGCCTGGCCATGCGGTTGGGGCTGGTCTTGATGAGGATCATGCCGATGAGGGCGGCGACCGACAGCACTCCGACGAACAGCCGGGTCGGCGCACCCGCCAGCCACAGCAGGCCGAACAGGATCGCCGTCAGGATGATCGCGGTGCCCATGTCGCCGCCGAGCATGATCAGCCCGAGCAGCAGGAAGGCGACCGGCACCAGCGGCACCAGCATGTGCTTCCACTGGGTCAGCAGCTTCTTGTCCTGTTTGCGGGCGAGCAGGTCGGCCGCCCACAGCACGAGGGCGAGCTTGCCGAACTCGCTGGGCTGGATCTGGAAGGAGCCGCCCAGCGAGATCCAGTTCTGGTTGCCGTTGACCGACATCCCTATCCCTGGCACCTGCACCAGGGCCATCAGGAAGACGGCGCCCGCGAGGATCGGGTAGGCGAGTGCCCGGTGCAGCTTGACCGGCATCAGGGAGGCGATCAGCAGCAGGACGGCACCGATGGCGGCGGCCAGGAACTGTTTGCGGAAGAAGAAGGACCCCGGCAACGACATCTGCAGGGCCGTGATCTGGGAGGCCGAGTAGACCATCACCAGACCGAGCACGGTGATCAGCAGACTGCCGCCGAGGATCAGGTAGTAGGCGGTCAGGGGGCGGTCCCAGGCCCGCCTGGCGTTGCCGTACAGCCGTCGTACGGGGTTGTCGCGGGGCGGCCGGGAGACGGCGGGGCGGCGGGGCGCCCGCTGCACGGGCGGCCCGCCGCTACGGCTACTGGGCATCAACGCCTCCGCTACGTCGGTCAGGAGCCGAGTTCGCGAACCGCCTCCGCGAACGCGTCACCGCGCTTGTTGTAGTTGGCGAACATGTCCATCGAGGCGCAGGCCGGAGCCAGCAGCACCGTGTCACCTGCGACGGCGAGGCGTGAGGCCTCCTGGACAGCCGCGAGCATCGCCCCAGTGTCGGTCCGGTCGAGGTCGACCACGGGTACCTCCGGGGCGTGTCGCGCCAGGGCTTCGCGGATCAGGGCACGGTCCTGGCCGATGAGCACGACCCCGCGAAGTCGCTTTGCCGACTTGGCGACCAGCTCGTCGAAGGTCGCGCCCTTGGCGAGCCCGCCCGCGATCCACACGATCGACTCGTACGCCGCCAACGAGGCTTCCGCCGCATGGGTGTTGGTGGCCTTGGAGTCGTCGACATACGCGACCCCGCCCACGTCGGCAACGTGGGCGATGCGGTGGGCGTCCGGGATGAAGTTCCGCAGCCCGTCCCTTACGGCCCTGGCGGGCACCCCGAAGGCGCGTGCGAGGGCCGCCGCGGCAAGGGCGTTGGCGATGTTGTGCGGGGCCGGCGGGTTGACGTCGGAGACCTCGGCGAGCTCCTGGGCGTTCTTGTGCCGGTCCTCCACGAAGGCACGGTCGACCAGGATGCCCTCGACGACGCCGAGTTGCGACGGGCCGGGCGTGCCGAGGGTGAAACCGATCGCCCGGCACCCCTCCTCGACGTCCGCCTGGCGCACCAGGTCCTCGGTGGCCTTGTCGGCCATGTTGTAGACGCAGGCGACGCGATTGCCCTCGTAGATGCGGCCCTTGTCGGCGGCGTACGCCTCCATGGAGCCGTGCCAGTCGAGGTGGTCCGGCGCCAGGTTCAGGACGGCGGCGGAGTGGGCGCGCAGGGAGGGCGCCCAGTGGAGCTGATAGCTCGACAACTCCACGGCGAGGACGTCGTACTGCTCGTCGCCGAGCACCGCGTCAAGAAGGGAGACGCCGATGTTGCCGACGGCGGCCGTACGCAGCCCCGCGGCCTTCAGGATCGACGCCAGCATCTGGGTGGTGGTCGTCTTGCCGTTGGTGCCGGTGATCGCGAGCCAGGGGGCCGCGTCGGGGCCGCGGAGCCGCCAGGCGAGTTCGACGTCGCCCCAGATCTCCAGGCCGGCTTCCCGGGCCGCCGCGAACAGCGGCTTGTCCGGCTTCCAACCCGGGGCGGTGACGACCAGTTCGGTGCCCTCGGGCAGGGTCGCGCCGTCGCCGAGCCGGACGGTGACGTCCAGCGCCTCCAACTCGGCGGCCTGCTCACGCGCGCGTGCGTCGTCGCCGTCGTTGACGACCGTGACGACGGCCCCGCGCGCGTGCAGCACCTTGGCCGCCGGGATGCCCGAGACGCCGAGCCCGGCGACGGTGACGTGCTTGCCCTGCCAGTCGATGGACTCCGAGAAGGTCACTTTTCCGCTGCCCATCCCGCGTAGAAGAGGCCCAGTCCGACGATCACACAGATGCCCTGGATGATCCAGAAACGGACCACGACCAGGACTTCGGACCAGCCCTTGAGTTCGAAGTGGTGCTGGAGCGGGGCCATACGGAAGACGCGCTTGCCGGTGAGCCTGAAGGAGCCGACCTGGATGACCACCGACATGGTGATGAGGACGAACAGACCACCCATGATCGCGACCAGCAGCTCCGTGCGGGAGAGGATCGCGAGGCCGGTGAGCACACCGCCGAGAGCGAGCGAACCGGTGTCGCCCATGAAGATCTTGGCCGGCGAGGTGTTCCACCACAGGAAGCCGAGGCAGGCGCCCATCAGCGCGGAGGCGATCACCGCGAGGTCGAGCGGATCACGCACCTCGTAGCAGGCGTTCGGGTTGGTCAGGGTGCCCGCGTTGGCGCAGGACTCCTGGAACTGCCAGACACCGATGAAGGTGTAGGCGCCGAAGACGAGGACGGAGGCGCCGGTGGCGAGGCCGTCCAGACCGTCGGTGAGGTTCACGCCGTTCGACATCGCGAGGATCATGAACAGCGCCCAGACCACGAACAGGATCGGGCCGATCTTCCAGCCGAAGTCGGTGATGAACGACAACTTGGTGGAGGCCGGGGTGTTGCCGCGGGCGTCCGGGAACATCAGCGCCAGCACCGCGAAGCTGATGCCGACGATCAGCTGGCCGGCCATCTTCGCCTTGGCCCGCAGACCCAGCGAACGCCGCTTGACGATCTTGATGTAGTCGTCGAGGAATCCGACCAGGCCCATTCCGCACATCAGTCCGAGCACCAGCAGACCCGAGTAGGTCGGGGGGTAGCCGGTGATGAGCTTGGACAGGAAGTAGGCGGCAACCGTCGCCAGGATGAAGGCGATACCGCCCATCGTCGGCGTACCGCGCTTGGCGGCGTGCTCGCGCGGGCCGTCGTCCCGGATGTACTGGCCGTAACCCTTGCGCGCGAGCAGCTTGATCAGCAGCGGGGTACCGACCAGGGTCAGAAAGAGGCCGATGACTCCTGAGAACAGGATCTGCTTCATCATCGGGCGGCAACCTCACCCTCGGCATCGAGCAGCGCCTGCGCGACACCCTCCAGGCCGACCGACCGGGACGCCTTCACGAGGACGACGTCTCCCGGGCGCAACTCACTGCGCAGCAGGTCGACCGCCGCCTGTGCGTCGGACACGTGCACCGACTCCTCACCCCACGAACCCTCGTTATATGCGCCCAGTTGCAGCCAGGACGCTTCCCTGCCCCCGACCGCGACGAGCTTGCCGACATTGAGCCGGACGGCGAGCCGTCCGACCGCGTCGTGCTCGGCGAGCGCCTCGTCCCCGAGCTCGGCCATCTTGCCGAGCACCGCCCAGGTCCGCCGCCCCTTGCCCATCGCCGCGAGCGCGCGCAAGGCCGCTCGCATGGACTCGGGGTTCGCGTTGTAGGCGTCATTGACGATGGTCACGCCGTCCGGGCGCTCGGTGACCTCCATACGCCAGCGGGAGAGGGAGCCCGCCTCGGAGATCGCGGTGGCGATCTCACTTGCGGACATGCCCAGCTCATGGGCGACGGCGGCCGCGGCGAGCGCGTTCGACACGTGGTGCTCACCGTACAGGCGCATGGTCACTTCGCTTGCACCGGAGGGTGTGTGGAGCATGAAGGCGGGCTGTCCGCTGTCCATGAGTCGTACGTTCTCGGCGCGTACGTCCGCTTCGCCGGACTCTCCGAAAAGGATCACCTTCGCCTTCGTACGGGATGCCATGGCCCGTACGAGGGGATCGTCGGCATTGAGCACAGCTGTGCCGTCGTCCGGCAGTGCCTCCACGAGCTCGCCCTTGGCCTGCGCGATCTGCTCGCGTCCGCCGAACTCGCCGATGTGGGCGGTGCCGACGTTCAGGACGAGGCCGATCTTCGGGGGCGTCAGATCCGTGAGGTAGCGGATGTGGCCGATACCGCGGGCGCCCATCTCCAGGACGAGGAACCGGGTCTCCTCAGTGGCGGTGAGCGCGGTGAGCGGGAGCCCGATCTCGTTGTTGAGCGAGCCCGGTGTGAACACCGTCGGCGCCTTGCGCTGGAGCACCTGCGCGATCAGGTCCTTGGTGCTGGTCTTGCCGGCCGAGCCGGTGAGGGCGACCAGGGTCGCGCCGAGCCGTCGTACGACATGGCGCGCGAGGGCGCCGAGGGCCGTCTGGACGTCCTCGACGACGATCGCGGGTACGCCGACGGGGTGCTGGGCCAGCACGGCCACCGCACCCGAACGGACGGCCTGGTCCGCGTAGTCGTGGCCGTCGACGCGCTCCCCCACGAAGGCGGCGAACAGACTGTTGTCCTTCACCTGCCGGGAGTCGATGACGACGGGCCCGTGCACCTGCACCGACGGATCCGGTATGTCGTGCGTCTGCCCGCCGACGACTGAGGCGATCTCGGCGAGAGAGAGGGCGATCACAAGTTCATCCCTGGGTCTTCTGGATGGCTTCTCGAAGCACCTGGCGGTCGTCGAAGGGACGGACCACCCCGGCGATGTCCTGACCCTGCTCATGGCCCTTGCCCGCGACCAGCACGGTGTCTCCGGGCCGTGCTCGGGCGACGGCTGCGGCGATCGCGGCGGCCCGGTCCTCGAAGACCTGGACCTCGCCACGCTCGTGTACTGGCACGGACGCCGCACCTTCGAGCATGGTTGCGAGGATCGCGAGGGGGTCCTCGGAGCGGGGATTGTCGGAGGTCAGTACGGCGGTGTCGGCGAGGCGGGCCGCCGCGGCGCCCATGGGCCCGCGCTTGGTCCTGTCGCGGTCGCCTCCGCAGCCCAGCACGATGTGCAGGCTGCCCTCGGTGACCTTGCGGAGCGCCTTGAGGACGGACTCGACGGCGTCCGTCTTGTGGGCGTAGTCCACCACCGCCAGATACGGCTGTCCGGCGTCCACACGCTCCAGACGGCCCGGCACACCCGGCACCGCGGCGACACCGTCGGCCGCGGTCTGCGGGTCGAGCCCGGCGGCGGCGAGGGCGACGATCGCGGCGAGGGTGTTCGCCACGTTGAAGGGACCCGGCAGCGGCGACCTGGCTTCGATCCGCTCGCCCTCGGGGCCGATCACGGTGAACGTCGAGTCCATGGGGCCGACCTGGACGCCCGCGGCACGCCAGTGGGCGTCGGGGTGGCCCTCGGCGGAGAAGGTGACGACCGGGACCGTGGCTTCGTTGACGAGCCGACGGCCGTACTCGTCGTCGAGGTTGACGACGCCGAGACGGCTGCGTTTCGGCGTGAACAGCTGCGCCTTCGCCTGGAAGTAGTCCTCCATGTCGGAGTGGAACTCCATGTGTTCCGGGCTCAGGTTGGTGAAGACGCCGATGTCGAAGACACAGCCGTCGACCCGGCCGAGGACCAGCGCGTGGCTGGAGACCTCCATGGCGACCGCCTCGACACCGCGCTCACGCATGACCGCGAACAGGGCCTGGAGATCGGTGGCTTCGGGCGTGGTGCGCTCGGACTTGATGCGCTCGTCGCCGATGCGCATCTCGACGGTGCCGATCAGGCCCGTGTTGTTCTTGACCTTCAGACCGCCCTCGACGAGATAGGCGGTGGTGGTCTTGCCCGAGGTGCCGGTGATACCGATCTGGAGCAGATCGCGGCCGGGGTGGCCGTAGATCGTGGCCGCCAGTTCGCCCATCCGCGCGCGCGGATCGTCGACGACCAGGACGGGCAGGCCGGTCGCGGCGGCCCGCTCGGCGCCCGTCGGGTCGGTCAGCACCGCGACCGCGCCGAGGCCGACGGCCTGGGTGACGAAGTCGGCGCCGTGCAGGCGGGCGCCCGGGAGGGCCGCGTACAGGTCGCCGGGGCGGACGGCGCGCGAGTCATGGGTGATGCCCGTGACCTCGGCGCCGCTTTCCGACGTGGCGGAACCCAGCTGATCGGCGAGCTCCGCGAGGGGTGTCGCGGAGACCCGGACCGGCCGGGGCGGTCCCGGATATGTCACGGGTGCGCCCTTCTGGGTGGTTTGGGACTGATCAGCGTGTGGCACGGCGGTGAGCGTACCGGGCGCACCCGCCTCGGAGCGAAGCGAGGGGCGGGGCGTGCCCTGGTTGCCGGAGTCGGAGGTGGTCATCGTCACGAGGTGGTTCCTGGTGGCCTTTCCGAGGTGCTGACGAGGTGCTGATGAGGTGCTGATGAGCTGCTGATGAGCTGCTGATCAGGGCGAGTAGGTGACGGGCAGGTTCGCGGCCTTCGCTCCCGTGGGCGGGACCTGCAGGGACTTCAGTGCGAACTCCATGACCTGCTTGTAGACGGGTCCACAGATCTGACCGCCGAAGTAGCTGCCCTTGGTGGCGTTCTGGATGGCGCAGTAGACGGTGATCCGGGGCTTGTCGGCGGGCGCGAACCCGGCGAACGACGAGGTGTAGCCCTTGTACTTGCCGGTGGCCGGATCCACGCGGTTGGCCGTACCTGTCTTGCCCGCGACCCGGTAGCCGGGGATGCGGGCCTTGGTGCCGGTGCCCTCTTCGTCGTCCACGACCGACTCCAGCATCCGGGCGAGCGTCTTGGCCGTCTTGGTGCTGACGACCCTTGTCTCCTTGGGCTTCGCGGCGGGGGTGAAGCGTCCGTCGGGTCCCTTCGTGCCGCGCACGAGCGTGGGTTCGACGCGGACACCGCCGTTGGCGATCGTCGAGTAGACGGACGCGGCCTGCATCGCGTTGAGGGAGACACCCTGGCCGAAAGGAATCGTGTACTGCTGCGAGGTCGACCAGTCGGCGGGCTTGGCGAGGATGCCCGGGGTCTCGCCGGGGAAGTCGAGCCCGGAGTAGCTGCCGAGGCCGAACTTGCGCAGATAGGAGTAGAGGACCCGGTTGGCCTGCGCCTGGGTCTTGCCGAGCTGGCCGGTGGCCAGGATGGTGCCGATGTTCGACGACTTGGCGAGCACGCCGTTGAGCGTGAGGTACCAGGTCGCGTGATCGATGTCGTCCTTGAAGAGCCGGTCGCCGCGGTGCAGCCGGTTCGGCACGATCACATGCGTCTCGGGGGTGGCGACGCCCTGTTCCAGGACGGCGGCCATCGACATGACCTTGGCGGTGGAACCGGGTTCGTAGGCGTCCTGGAGGGCGGCGTTGCCCATGTTCACCGAGCTCGCCTTGGACAGGTCGTTCGGGTCGAAGCCGGGCGAGTTGGCCATGGCGAGCACCTGGCCGGTCTGCGTGTCCTGCACTATCACGTACCCTCGGTCCGCCTTGGACTCCTTCACCTGGTCGGTGATCGCCTTCTGCGCGGCCCACTGGATGTCACGGTCGATGGTGAGTTCGACGTCGCTGCCGGGCACCGCGGGGGTCTCGGTGGAGCCCACGGTCGGCACTTGTCGGCCGCCGGACTGGGCGTAGCGGATCTTGCCGTCCTTGCCTGTCAGCAGGGTGTTCAGCTGCTGCTCGACCCCGCCGCCGCCCTTGCCGTCGGCGTTGACCCAGCCCAGTATCCCGGCGGCGAGGTCGCCGTTCGGGTACACGCGCTTGGTGGTCGGCACGGACAGGACGCCCCCGAGGACGTTGGCGGTGCTCGGGTCGGTCTCCGCCTTGGTCGCGAGCGCGGACTTGAGGTCCTTGATCTGCTTCCAGACCTGCGGGGTCTGACGGCTCGCGAGCAGGACGTAGCGCAGCTTGTCGTCCTTGGGCCGCAGCTTCTCGACGATCGTCTCCTGCTCCTGCCCCAGGATCGGGGCGAGCAGGGCCGCGGCCTGCTCGGGACCGTCGTCGATCTTCAGTTGCTTGCGGGTGAACAGCGTGGGGTCGGCCGTGATGTCGTAAGCGTCCTCGCTGGTCGCGAGGGCGACGCCGTCCCGGTCGGTGATCCCGCCGCGCTCGGCGGCCAGGGTGTAGCCGACGTACCGGTTCTGCTCGGCCTTGGCGGCGTACGTGCTGGCGTCGACGGCCTGCACCTGGAGCAGTCGTACGACGAAGGCGGACAGCACGAGTGTCAGGGCGAGGCCGACCAGGCGAAGCCGGGGGCGGGGACTGCCCAGGCGGATGGTCTTGGGGGCCGCGGGACGGGGCGCCGCGGGGCGGCGGGCAGGACGGGCGCCGGGGCCCGGGCGCGGCCTGCCGACGGGTCGGGAAGAGCGCTCGGGGCGCGCGGGTCCGGGCACACGGCGGCGCGGCGGCTGCCTGCCGAAATCGTCGGACACTTCCGTCACCTGCCGGGGGTCGGGGTCGGGTAGGTCGAGGGCGGGACTTCGGAGGGGCCGGCCCCGGGCGTCTGTACGGCCTCGGGGGCCTCCGCGGGTGTGGGGCTGACCGTCGGCGTGGGGACGGTCACGGTGCCGATCGCCTCGGGCGCGAGGACGAGCGGCATCCGCAAGGAGGCCTGATCGGCGCCGGAGGCGGGCGACGGGACACCCTTGACCGTGCCGTCGGGATCGAGGAAGGCCGGGTCGCCGCCGGGCACCATGCCGAGTTCACGGGCGCGCCGCACAAGGGCGTCGGGGGCGGAGTAGGCGTCGATGTCCCGCTGGAGCGCCTGTTCCTCGTCGGTGAGGCTCTTGGTGTCCTTCTGGAGGTCGGTGAGCTTGAACGACCCTTCGCTGAGCGCGGAGTTCAGCACCAGCAGCCCGATGAGGCCGCCGCCGAGGAGGAGGACCACGAGGAGCACGAAGGGGGTGCGGGCTGCCTGCCCTGAGCCCGTCGGGCCGGGGAACAAGCGCGCGAGACGGGCCGCCCTCCCCCTCAGTTCGGGTTTCCTACTCACACGCCCTCCAGTGAGTCCGGTTTCCCAACCCACTGACGCGCCTCACGCACTTCACTCGATGGACTCCCTGATTCGCTCTGCGCCCCTGCAACGCGCCGGTGCGGCCCGCCGGTTCTCGGCGATCTCTTCCTCGGTGGGAAGTTCGGCACCGCGCGTGAGCAGCTTGAGGCGGGGCTGGTACTGCTCGGGAACCACGGGCAGCCCGGGCGGGGCGGTGTTGGCCGCGCCGGCCGCGAACACCTGCTTGACCAGCCGGTCTTCCAGCGAGTGGTACGACAGCACCGCGATCCGGCCGCCCACCGCGAGCGCCTCCACCGCTGCCGGGATCGCCCGCTCCAGTACGGAGAGTTCGCCGTTGACCTCGATACGCAGGGCCTGGAAGGTGCGCTTGGCGGGGTTGCCCCCGGTGCGCTTGGCGGCCTGCGGCAGGGAGTCCCGGATCAGCTCGACGAGCCGGGCGCTGTTGGAGAAAGGCTCCTTCTCCCGCTCGCGCACGATCGCGGACACGATCCGCTTGGCCTGCTTCTCCTCGCCGTACGCCCTGAGGATCCGGACGAGTTCGCCCGCGGGGTAGGTGTTGAGCACCTCGGCGGCGCTGACGCCGGTCGTCTGGTCCATGCGCATGTCGAGCGGGGCGTCCTGGGCGTAGGCGAAGCCGCGGTCGGCCTCGTCGAGCTGCATGGAGGAGACACCGAGGTCGAAGAGGACGCCCTGCACGCGCGCGATGCCGAGCCGGTCGAGGACGTCCGGGAGTTCGTCGTAGACCGCGTGGACGAGGGTGGCGCGCTCGCCGAAGGGCGCGAGCCGCTCGCCGGACAGGCGCAGCGCCTCCTTGTCGCGGTCGAGGGCGACGAGCCGCGCCTCGGGGAACCGCCGGAGCAGGGCCTCGCTGTGGCCGCCGAGACCGAGCGTGCAGTCCACGACCACCGCTCCGGGCCGCTCCAGAGCGGGGGCCAACAGGTCCAGGCACCGCTGGAGCATGACCGGGACGTGTCGACTCTCGCTCAAGGAGCCCTCTCAGGTCCGGCACGGGCCGTACGCACCGCCGGGTCCCCGCCCGCTCAGGAAGGGGAGGCCTGCCGGCGCCGGAAGCGTCAGCCGACCGGGAGCGGGAGGAGGCCGAGCCGTACGTACGCGCCGCGCACGTGGGGAGACCGTCCGTGCGTGCGCCGGGGGCCTCCGGGGAATGTCAGCAGGGAAGCCTCGCCTCCCGCTTCGCGTCACTTTAGTCCACGGTGTCTCGCGGTCAATCAACCGGCCTGCGCGTCGCGTACCGACGCGGACACGAAGCGGTAAATGGACGGAAACCACCCGTTCGGGTGCACCCGGCACTCTTGTGGGTTACCTCACACAGAGGACGTGATGACTCTCTTTTTCCCTTCTCACGGCAGGACCGGAACCGCCGTGACCAGTACCGTCATGGTTATGACGACTTCCGCATCCGTTCCCACCGAAGACGCCATATCCCGCGGCGACTCCGTGACCGACCGCCTGGTCGACGCCAACGAGCGATACGCCGCCGCGTTCACCGACCCCGGGATGGACGCCCGCCCGGTCCTGCGCGTCGCCGTCGTGGCCTGCATGGACGCCCGGATCGACCTGCACGCCGCGCTCGGCCTGGAGCTCGGCGACTGCCACACCGTCCGCAACGCGGGCGGTGTGGTCACCGA
The DNA here is from genome assembly GCF_044903305.1 of Streptomyces sp. NPDC019531. Classification (NCBI taxonomy): domain Bacteria; kingdom Bacillati; phylum Actinomycetota; class Actinomycetes; order Kitasatosporales; family Streptomycetaceae; genus Streptomyces; species Streptomyces sp. NPDC019531. The sequence continues at coordinate 122,720 of NZ_JBJDQL010000016.1, forward strand.
CGACGTGATCCGCTCGCTCACCATCAGCCAGCGCAAGCTCGGCACCCGCAGTGTGGTCCTCATCCACCACACCGGTTGCGGTCTGGAGGCGATCACCGAGGACTTCCGCACCGATCTGGAGATGGAGGTCGGCCAGCGCCCGGCCTGGGCGGTGGAGGCCTTCCGGGACGTCGACCAGGACGTACGCCAGTCCATGCAGCGGGTGCGCACCTCGCCGTTCCTGCTCCACACCGACGACGTGCGCGGCTTCGTCTTCGACGTGAAGACAGGTCTGCTGCGCGAGATCGACCCGGCCTGAGACCCCCGCGACCGGCCGCCGAAGCTGTCGTTTGGCTGTTGATTTCGGCCCTCGGGGTGCCCAAAACACCGTAAGACCCGACATAGTGCAGCCAGTTGTCCACAGTCGAGTGACACGAATCGGTAACGGCAGCAAGAATGCGGGTGTGGCGTCGCGCGGAACTTTTCACGCGTGGTGTCCGTGATTCGGGGTGGGCCGGTTACGCATCACAGAGCGTCGGCCCGGAAAGTACGGGCCGAGGAGGGCCGGGTGACCACCTATGACGATCGAGCGAGCCTCACTGATCTGACCGCCGTCGTGGAGCGGGTACGCAGTTCGGTGGAGGGCGTGATCGAGGGGAAGCCCGAGGTCGTACGGCTTTCGCTGACCGTGCTGCTCGCCGAGGGACATCTTCTGATCGAGGATGTCCCCGGTGTCGGCAAGACCATGCTGGCCAAGGCCCTGGCGCGGTCCATCGACTGCTCGGTGCGCCGCATCCAGTTCACGCCCGACCTGCTGCCCTCGGACATCACGGGTGTGTCCATCTGGGACCAGCAGCGCCGCGACTTCGAGTTCAAACCGGGCGCGATCTTCGCGCAGATCGTGATCGGCGACGAGATCAACCGCGCCTCGCCGAAGACCCAGTCGGCGCTCCTGGAGTCGATGGAGGAGCGCCAGGTCACCATCGACGGGACGACCTACGAGCTGCCCAGCCCCTTCATGGTGGTCGCGACCCAGAACCCGGTCGAGATGGAGGGCACCTACCCGCTCCCGGAGGCCCAGCGCGACCGCTTCATGGCGCGCGTCTCGGTCGGCTACCCCAGCGTGGAGGCCGAGCTGCAGATGCTCGACATCCACGGCGGGGTGAGCCCGCTGGAGGACCTCCAGCCGGTGGCGCACGCCCACGACATCGTGAAGCTCATCGAGGCCGTCCGAGGCGTCCACGTCGCCGAAACGGTCCGGCGGTACGCCGTGGACCTGGTCTCCGCCACCCGCACCCACCCCGACCTCAGACTCGGCGCCTCCCCACGCGCGACGCTGCACCTGCTGCGCGCCGCCAAGGCCTCCGCCGCCCTCAGCGGCCGTGAGTTCGCGCTTCCGGACGACATCCAGGCGCTCGCCGTGGCCGTCCTCGCCCACCGTCTGCTGCCCACCGCCCAGGCGCAGCTGAACCGGCGCACCGCGGAGCAGGTCGTGCAGGAGATCCTCCAGCGCACCCCGGTTCCCGCGGCGCCCCAGCAGGGCGGCCTCGGGATCGGCCGGACCTCGCCCGCGTATCCGCAGCAGCCGCCGCGGAGCCTGTGATGACCACCGGCGGGCCCGGCAGCACCGACGGCCCCGATGTGGACCGGGGCGACAAGGGCGGGGTCCGCACGGCACTGGCCGGCCTGACCACCCGGGGTCGCTCCTTCTTCGCCGCCGGGATAGCCGCGGCCATCTGCGCCTACGTCCTGGGCCAGAGCGACCTGCTCAGGGTCGGCCTCCTGCTGGCCGTGCTGCCCCTGGTCTGCGCCACCGTGCTCTACCGAACCCGCTACCGGGTCGCGGGCAGCCGAAGGCTCTCCCCCGCGCGCGTGCCCGCCGGCAGCGAGGCCCGCGTCCATCTGCGGATGGACAACGTCTCCCGGCTGCCCACGGGCCTGCTGATGCTCCAGGACCGGGTGCCCTACGTCCTCGGCCCGCGCCCCCGCTTCGTGCTCGACCGCGTCGAACCGGGCGGCCGCCGCGAGGTGTCCTACCGCGTCCGCTCCGATCTGCGCGGCCGCTACCCCCTGGGCCCGCTCCAGCTGCGCCTGACCGACCCGTTCGGGATGTGCGAACTGACGCGCTCCTTCTCGACGTACGACACCCTGACCGTGATCCCGCGCGTGGAGGCGCTGCCGCCGGTGCGCCTGAGCGGCGAGGCCAAGGGGTACGGCGACGGGCGGCAGCGCTCGCTCGCCCTGGCCGGCGAGGACGACGTGATCCCGCGCGGCTACCGGTACGGCGACGACCTGCGCCGCGTCCACTGGCGCCTGACCGCCCGCTACGGCGAGCTGATGGTGCGCCGCGAGGAACAGCCCCAGCGCGCCCGCTGCACGGTGCTCCTGGACACCCGAGGTCTCGCCTTCGCGGGCGCGGGCCCGGACTCGGCCTTCGAGTGGGCCGTCTCCGGCGCCGCCTCCGTCCTGGTGCACATGCTCGAACGCGGCTTCTCCGTACGGCTGTTGACGGACACGGGCGACTCCGTGCCCGGCGAGGGCGCCGACGGTTTCGCGGGCGCCAGCCAGGGGGCGGCGGACGCGGCCGGGCTGATGATGGACACCCTGGCGGTGATCGACCACTCCGACGGCACCGGCCTGTCGCGCGCGTACGACGTGCTGCGCAGCGGGAACGAAGGGCTGCTGGTCGCCTTCTTCGGCGACCTCGACGAGGAGCAGGCCACGGTCGCCGCCAAGATGCGGCAGCGCAGCGGGGGTGCGCTCGCCTTCGTGCTGGACAGCGAGGGCTGGGTGCGGGAACCGGCCGACGTGCCCGATCCCTCGGATGAGCACGAGCAGCGGCTGCGGATGCTGCGCGAGGCGGGCTGGACGGTACTGGGCGTGCCACGGGGCGCCGCGCTGGAGGAGCTGTGGCGGCTCGCGGACCGCGAGCGCATGGGCGTCGGCGCGGCCGGCGCCGGGGAGGGATCATGATGAGCGGGCGGGCGCGCCTGGCGCTGTGCGCGTGGGCGGCCACGCTGATGGCCGCGTGCGCCCTGCTGCCTCTCGTCGAGCCGGTCACCTGGATCGTGCAGGCCGCCTTCCTGCTCGGGGTGCAGACGGTCGTGGGCGCGGCGACCCGGCGGATACCGCTGGCCCGTCCGCTGACCGTGGCGGCCCAGACGCTCGTCACACTGGTCATGCTGACCCTGATCTTCGCCCGCGACCACGCGTTCCTCGGGCTGGTCCCAGGGCCGGGCGCGTTCGTGCACTTCGCGGATCTGCTGCAGCAGGGCAGCGACGACATCGCGCGGTACGCGATCCCGGCTCCGCTGGAGTCCGACGGCATCAAGCTGATGGTGTTCGGCGGTGTCCTGATAGTCGGGCTCCTGGTGGACACCCTCGCGGTGACCTTCCGCAGCGTGGCCCCGGCGGGCCTGCCGCTGCTGGCGCTGTACTCCGTCGCCGCGGGCCTGTCCGAGGGCCACGGCGACTGGTTCTGGTTCCTGGTCGCGGCGGCCGGCTATCTGCTGCTGCTCCTGGCCGAGGGGCGCGACCGGCTCTCCCAGTGGGGCCGTGTCTTCGGCGGGGCACCACGCGGTCCGGGCGCCGACTCCGGGCCGGTGGCGCCGGTGCGGACGGGGCGGCGGATCGGCGTGGCCAGCCTCGGCATCGCTCTTGCGGTATCGGCCACTCTGCCCGCGATGAACGGCGGCCTCCTGGACGCCACCGGCGCGGGCGTGGGCGCCGGCAACGGGAACGGCGGCACGATCTCCGCGATCAACCCGCTGCTGTCCCTGCGCGACAGCCTGAACGTCGACGAGGACCGCCAGGCCCTGTCCGTGCAGACCGGGAGCGGCACCGACATCTCCAACCTGTATCTGCGGATCGTCTCCCTGGACGACTTCGACGGCCGGACCTGGAAGCCATCCAAGCGGGCCATCACCGGCGTGCCTGACGGCCTCCCGACCCCGGTCGGCCTCGGCTCGGACGTCAAGCGCACCGAGGTCGAGACCACCATCTCGGCGGCGGGCTGGTACCAGCAGAACTACCTGCCGATGCCGTATCCGCCCAGCGGCGTCAAGGTCCGAGGCAAGTGGCGGTACGAGCCCCAGGGCATGGCGCTGGTCGGCGACCACGGGCAGAACACCGGCGGGCTGACGTACGAGGTGAAGAGCCTGGACGTGCAGCCCACGGCCGAGCAGCTCGCCGCGGCGCCGGCCCCTCCCCCGGCCATCGAGCGCGAGTACACCGACTTGCCCGACTCACTGCCTTCCGTGGTGGCCAAGACCGCCCGTGAGGTCACCGCGGGCGCGAAGAACCCCTATGAGCAGGCGGTCGCGCTCCAGGACTACTTCGCGGTGACCGGCGGCTTCGAGTACGACACCCAGGTGGAGGTCGGCGACGGGCCCAACGCGATCGCCAACTTCCTGCGGGACAAGCAGGGCTTCTGCGTCCACTTCTCCTTCGCCATGGCGGCGATGGCCCGTTCCCTGGGTATTCCGGCCCGGGTCGCGGTGGGCTTCGCGCCCGGCACCCCGCAGGCGGACGGCTCGGTGTCGGTGGGGCTCAAGGATGCCCACGCGTGGCCCGAGCTGTACTTCGAGGGCGTGGGCTGGACCCGCTTCGAGCCCACGCCGACCCGGGGCACGGTGCCCTCGTACACCGTCCCGGACTCCACCGGCAGCGTGGACCCAGGCGTCGCGCGGCCGTCCGCGGGATCGTCCACGGCGCCGTCGGCCTCGCCCTCGGCGAGCGAGAGCTGCTCGGCCCAGCTGCGGAAGCTGGAGGCGTGCGACAGCGCGTCCCCGGCTGCCGCGGCGGCCAAGGACGACGACACCCCCTGGTGGGCCTTGAGTGGCTCGCTGTGGCCCCTGGCGCTGCTGTTCTGGGTGCTCGTCGGGCTGGTCGTGCTCCTGGTCCCCATGGCGCCGATGCTGTGGCGGATGCGCACCCGGTCGATACGTCTGGGCGGACACGGCCGCAGCGAGGCCGACTCCGCCGCGCACACCCTGGCGGTCTGGCAGGAGCTGACCGACACGGCGTGGGACTTCGGGATCCCGCCGGACGAGTCGCAGACCCCGCGCAAGGCGGCGGCGCGGATCGTACGGCTCGGGCATCTCGACCCCACGGCCGCGGCCTCGGTGCACCGGGTGGCGGACGCCGTGGAGCAGGTGCTCTACGCCCCGCGGCCCCGCCCGACGGCGGGCCTCGCCCAGGACGTCTACCTTGTGATCGGCGGACTGCGCGTCTCGGTCAGCCGGGCCACACAGGCTCGCGCGCTGATCGCGCCGCGTTCCACCGCTCGGGTGGTGTGGGCGGCGTCGGAGTGGTGGGCCGGGGTCACGGCACGCGCGGCGGCGGTCCGGCCGACACTGCGCAAGACGTCCGGTCAGGAAGGCTGAAAAACGCCGCCTGACGGCGACGGAACGACGGTGGCCCGGCCTCTCGAAGGCCCGGGCCACTGTGTCTCCGGGGACGCCAGGCGACCCGAGGGCATACGTGAGGGGTGACCCGCCCGGCCCGGGCGGGTCACCCCTCAGGAGTTCTGTGGGAGCTTTCGGAGCTGCTACTGGCCGCCCTGCTCGTCGCGGCGGCGCTGCCAGCGCTGCTCGATCCGGTCCATCATCGAGCGCTTCTGACGTTCCTGGCGACGGGCGTGCGGGGCACCCGCGGCGGGCTGCTCGCCCGGCTTGGGGGCCTTGCGCCAACCGGTCACAGCGAGTACCGCACAACCCAGCATGACCAGGAAGCCCACTACGCTGAGCCACACCTGCTTGGCGACCATACCTGCCATGAGGAGCGCGATACCCACGAGGAAGCCGGCGACCGCCTGGTAGACCCGTCGCCGGGTGTACGTACGCAGCCCGCTTCCCTCAAGCGCTGTCGCGAACTTGGGATCTTCGGCGTACAGCGCTCGCTCCATCTGCTCGAGCATTCGCTGCTCGTGCTCCGAGAGCGGCACGTCGTCCTCCTCATCGTGCAGTCGCCGGGGCGACTCGGGGGGTCCCTTCAGGATAGGCAGGGAATCGCCCCCGTGAAACCCGCCCCTCTGCGCCAATTGGCCAACCGGAATCCGCCATGAACGCTCCGGCTGCTGAAGCTTGTCATTCCCCAGCTGCCGTCCCGTCATGCCGGGCGGTCTCCCTCGATCATACGGCGCTGAGCGCCCGATCGGGGGGCCTGTGGCGTACTCCATGTGCCGAACCAACTGCCTGATCAGCACTCCGGCGCAGAGGGTGCTCAGGCCTCGGCGGTCTCCCGCGTCTCACCGAGCACATGGAGCTGGGTGGCCACGGAGTGGAAGGCGGAGAGTTCGGCCGCCGCCTCCTCCAGCTTCAGCAGAGCTTCCAGGGCGCCGGGCTCGGTGTCCACGAGCACGCCGGGCACGAGGTCGGCGAAGACCCGCACACCGTGCACGGCGCCGACGGTGAGGCCCGCGCCCTCGACGAGCGCGGTGAGCTGTTCGGCGGTGAAGCGGCGCGGCACGGGGTCACCGTCGCCCCAGCGGCCGCTCGGGTCGTCGAGCGCCTGCCGGGCCTCCTTGAAGTGACCGGCCAGGGCCCTCGCGAGCACGGCGCCGCCGAGCCCTGCGGCGAGCAGGCTGAGGACACCCTCGGGGCGCAGGGCGGCCACCACGTTGCGCACGCCCTCGGCGGGGTCGTCCACGTACTCCAGGACGCCGTGGCACAGCACGACGTCGTAGGCGCCTCGCTCGGCCACGTCGAAGAGGCCATGGGCATCACCCTGGACTCCCCTGACCCGGTCGGCGACTCCGGCCTCGGCGGCCCGGCGCTCCAGCGCGAAGAGCGCGTTGGGGCTGGGGTCGACGACGGTGACCTGGTGGCCGAGGCGGGCTACGGGCACCGCGAAGTTGCCGCTGCCGCCTCCGGTGTCGAGGACGTCCAGCGCCTGGCGTCCCGTGGCCTTGACCCGGCGGTCGAGGGCGTCCTGGAGGACCTCCCAGACCACGGCGGTACGGAGGGAGGCGCGGGGTCGCAGCGGGTCCGACACGGCAGTTGACTCCTCGGCGGGTGGAAAGGCTTCAGGCGCCCCTCCACCCTATTGCCTCCGGTACCCCACCTGGTCACTCCGGTGGAGCGCCCGGCCGTGCGTCTCGTACGGCGGACCTCGGTGGACCCGGCGCGCGGCGCACCGGTCACCCGGCGTCCGGGAAGTCGCGGTCGTGGTCGGTGCCGTGGCCGCTGCCCGCCGACCCCTCCGCGTCCTGCCGCGGCTGTGGCAGGACCGGCTGAAGCACCAGCATCCGCTCGACGAGGCGCAGGAACATCGCCACGTCGCGTATGAGGTCGTCGGCGTCCCGGCGGCCGGCCGCACCCTGGATGCCTGCCTCGGCCCGGGCGCGACGCCGGGCCCCGGAGGCGAACAGCGCACTCCACTCGGCGAGTTCGGGCGCTATCTCCGGGAGCACTTCCCAGGCGCTCCGGATCTTGGCCCGGCGTCGGGGCGTGGGCTCCGGGCGCCCCCGCGCGGCGAGCACGGCCGCGGCGGTGCGCAGGGCCGCGAGATGGGCGGTGGCATAGCGCTCGTTCGGAGTCTCCAACGCCGACGCCTCGTCGAGGCCCGCGCGGGCCTGGGCGAGGAGGTCGAGGGCGGCGGGCGGGGCCGTCGTCCGGCGCAGCACGGGGTGTACGTCGCTCGCCGGACCGGTCAGTGAGGGGGCAGGGCCGGTGGCGCGGCGCCGACGGGCGGCGGCTGCGTGATTGCTGGCCATGACGAACCTCCTGTCGTCTGGTTGCCGGCACATCCCGCTACGGAGTGCCGTATGTTCCCATCGTGAGGTATGCCACTGACAATCCGTTCTGACCTGGTCTTTTGCTTCGATCGAGAGTTCGGGTCCGCTTTCGCACTGACCAGTCAGTGCGAACTCAGGGGGTGGGCGCGATGGTGGCGTACATGCTGATCGCTTGCGGGCCGGCTGCCGGTGGCGGCGATCGGGGTGCTCCAGACCGCGGCCCTGATGTCGGTGCCGCACTGGGCGCTCGGCCTGCAGATGACCCGCGCGGCCGGAGCGGGCCGGATCCTCGTACTGGCCCTCCTGATGCTCCAGTTGACCTCCACGGGCGGCACCTACCCCGTCCAGACCGGTCCGAGCTTCTTCAACGCGCTCCACCCCTTGCTGCCGATGAGCCACGTCGTCGAGGCCCTCAGGAGGCTCATCGCGGGCGGCGGTCTCGCTCCGGTGTGGCACGCGTGCGTGGTGCTTCTCGCCTTCACCGCGGGCACCCTCGCGCTGACCGCTCTGTCGGCGCGCCGACGCCAGGTGTGGACGCTGGACCGGCTGCGCCCGGAGCTGACCCTGTGAGCCCTTCCGCGACCTCAGAGGCTCTCTCGCCTGTGAGAATCAGGACCATGGAAAGCAGCAGCGCCACGGCGGGCGTCAGCACGCGCCGCGAGGCCACCCGTCAGAAGCTCTACGAGGCGGCCGTCACGCTCATCGCCGAGCAGGGCTTCTCCGCCACCACCGTCGACGAGATCGCCGAGCGGGCCGGAGTCGCGAAGGGCACCGTCTACTACAACTTCGCGAGCAAGTCCGTCCTCTTCGAGGAACTGCTGCGGCACGGCGTGGGTCTGCTCACCGCCTCTCTCCGGGAGGCGGCCGAAGGGACGGCACGCGCGGGTGGCGGCAAGGTGGACGCCCTGGACGCGATGATCCGGGCCGGTCTGGTCTTCATCGACCGCTACCCGGCCTTCACCCAGCTGTACGTGGCCGAGCTGTGGCGCACCAACAGGGCCTGGCAGTCCACGCTCATGGTGGTCCGTCAGGAGACCGTGGCGGTCGTGGAGGGCGTGCTGCGCGAGGGCGTGGAGAACGGCGAGTTCAGCGAGGAGATCGATGTCTCGCTCACGGCCTCCGCCCTGGTCGGCATGGTTCTGGTGGCAGCCCTGGACTGGCAGTCCTTCCAGCCCGATCGATCCCTGGACGACGTGCACGCGGCGCTGTCGCGGCTGCTGCAGGGGCGGGTGAGCGCTCACCGGGGCTGACACGAGGCCGACATGCGAAAGCGCCGGTCCCCTGTGGCCGCGTCCCCCGCGGGCCACCTCGAACCGGCGCCTTCCTTGCTCCCCCGACTTCCCCCGTACCCCCGTGCGTTCCCCCGTTCCCCCGTTCCCCCGTTGGGCCCCCGTTCGGTCGTTCCCCCGCTTCCGGGGCTCCCCCGTGCCTCGCTCCCGCCGACCTCGGCCGGCGGAAGGAGCGGGTCCGGGGCGGCTCCGTTCCGGCGCCCCGTGTCGCCGGTGCCGGAGCCGTTCCCCTTCGCCGTGCCTCAACCCTCTCGTTCACGCAGGTCGGAGCCCATCCGCGCGCGTACTCATCTCACCCACTAGGTACGGATACTCAGTCGTGCGTGCTCACCCCCAGGACGCCCTGTGGCCGACTGGTTACCATCGCGTCCGTGTCCGTACTCCCCTTGGTGTTCACCAGCGGCTGGGCCAGCGGCGTCAACGCGTACGCGGTGGTGCTGCTGCTCGGCGTGTTCGGCGCGACAGGGCTGAGCGACGACGTCCCCGAGACCCTGCAGCGCCCTGAGGTCCTCGTCATCGCGGGCGTGCTGTTCCTGTGCGAGGCGGTGGCGGACAAGATCCCGTACGTCGACTCGGCGTGGGACTCGGTCCACACGGTGATCCGTCCGGTGGCTGGTGCCTGGGTCGGGGCGCTCCTGGCCGGCCAGAGCGGTTCGCTCAACGACGTGGTCGCGGGCCTGGTGGGCGGTTCGACGGCGCTGGCGAGCCACACGGTCAAGGCGGGCACCCGCATGGCCGTGAACGCCTCCCCCGAGCCCTTCAGCAACATCGTCCTGAGCCTGGCGGAGGATCTCGGCGTGGCCGGCATCGTCACGTTCGCGATGTTCCACCCCACGGCGGCGGCGATCATCGCGGGCCTCCTGCTGGTGGCGGGCCTGGTGGTGCTGTACTTCCTGATCTCCCGGATCCGCAGATACCGCAGACGCCGGGCCCAACGCCGGGAGGAAAGACGACTGGCGGCACGACCACCCGCCTAAAGGCGCGGACCCGCACCCCCGGCCGTGTTGTCAGTGGGGGCCGATAAAGTCGCAGGCATGGCAAGGATTGCGGTGATCGGCGCCGGGATGGGCGCGATGGCGGCCGCCGCCCGGCTGGCCGTCGCGGGGCACCGGGTTGCGGTGTACGAGCGTACGGAGACCTACGGCGGAGCAGTGCGCCGCTTCGAGCGGGACGGCTTCGCCTTCGACACCGGCCCCGGTCTGCTGACGCTCCCCGCGGTCTACCGCGACCTGTTCGTCAAGACCGGCAAGGAGCCCCTGGAATCGGTCGTCGAACTGGTCCAGGTCGACCCGTCGTCGCGGCACGTGTTCGCGGACGGCACCGAGGTGTCCCTGCCGAACGCGTCCCGCGCGGGAGTGGTGGCCGCTCTGGACAAGGCCCTCGGCGCGGGCGCCGGCGCCCGCTGGGGCGACTTCCTGATCCGGGCCCGCGAGGCCTGGGACCGCACCCGCAGGCCGCTCCTGGAGGAGCCGCTGTGGCCCAACTGGTCGGTGCTGGCCGAGCGCGAACCCTACCCCTCGGTCCCTCACAAGAAGCTCCTGCGCACCCGCCGGGCCGGCACCCTCGCCGAGGTGGCCGCCTGGGAGCTGCGTGACCCCAGGCTCACGGCCCTGTTGGAGAGCCACGCCCTCGCGTACGGCCTCGACCCGCGCGCCACCCCGGCGAGCGCGGCTGTCCTGCCGTACATGGAGACCGCCTTCGGCACCTGGTATGTCCGAGGCGGCGTAAGGGAGTTGGCGCGCGCGGTGTACGAGCGGTGCGTCCAGCGCAGGGTCGAGTTCCACTTCGGAGCCGAGGTCACCGGGGTTCTGGAGAAGGACGGGCGGGCCGCCGGGCTGGAGTTGGCGGGCGGGGCGGTGGTGGACGCCGACTTCGTGGTCGCCGGTGTCGCGCCCGAGGCGCTCGCCCGAGCCGTCCGGCAGTCGGGGGTGCGTGCCGGGGACGCCGTACCGGCCCAGCGGGGGACTGCGAGTCTGCTGACGGTGCTGCTGGCGCTCCGCGGGGCACGCGCACAGGGAGCGGCACACCGGACGGTGGTGCACGCCGAGGGCCGGGAGACCGAGCTGGAGTGCCTGTTCGGCGCGAGCCCTCGCATGGCAGCGCGCCCGACGGTCACCGTGCTGCGGCCCGACGACCCGGAGTTGGTGCCGGACTCCGACCACGAGACGATCACCCTCACCTCGGTGGTGCCGGTGCGGCCCGACAAGGGCTGGGCCGACACTGAGGTCCTCGACCGCCACGCGGACGACATGATCACGGCCGCTGAGCGCGCGGTGCCCGGCCTTCGCGAGCGCATCCTGTGGCGTGCGGTGCGTACCCCGGCTGACATCGCCGAGGCGACCGGCGCGGCGGGCGGCGCGATCCCCGCCCCGGCGCTCGCCGCCGGAGAGGGAACTCTGCTGCACCCGTCCAACACCACCGCGATACCGGGCCTGTTCACGGTCGGCGGCTGGTCCCACCCCGGCGGCGGGCTCGCCCACGCGGGTATGTCGGGCGCGCTGGTCGCGGGACTGATCGTGGAAGGGCCGGAGTTCCGCGGCTCCCAGTGAGGGCCGCCCGGCGTCAGAAGCGGTACTGCTCGTCGTACCCCTGGCCCTGGTTCTGCTGCCCCTGGCCGCTGTTGTCCTGGTAGTACTGCTGCTCCTGCGGGAGCTCGCCGCCGTACTCGTCGGTGCGCTGCTGCGGCACCCACACCCCGCCGGCCGGGGTCTCGCCGCCGTACCCGGCGTACTGGTCCTGGCCGTAGCCCTGCTGGACGAACTGCTGCTGGCCACCGTAGGAGGTGTCGTACGACTCGGCGCCATAGGCCTGGGTGCCGATGTACGGGTCCGAGTAGGCGGCGTACTGCTGCTGCCCGGACTGGTCGTACGAGTACTGCTGCTGGTCGTAGCCGGTGTAACCGTCGTAGCCGTACGACTGGTCGGCGGCGGCCGTCGCGTACTGGTCCTGGGGCTGGCCCGCGGACGTGTAGGACTGGTCACCGGCGTAGGCGGCATCGCTGTATATGCCGTAGGAGCCGGTGTCGTCGGGCAGGGGCTGAGGCTCGTAGACCGCGGTGGACTCGGCGGCCGAGGGATCTGCGGAGCGCGCGGGCATGAAGACGTCGTCGCGGTCGTAGTCGTCGTTCTGCCCGTAACCGGCGGTGTCCGGGCGGCCCTGGTCGTACATGGCCTCGTCGGCGTAGGCGCCCTCGGCCTGTTCCAGGCCGGAGACCTCCAGGGCGGGCTCCTCGTGGCCGCGTTCCCGGCGGCTCTTCTTGCCGCCGGTCAGACCGCCCAGCGCGGCCGGCGGGTTGACCGCCCAGCCCTGCTCGAAGCCGCGGCGGAACGACAGGGTGACGTAGGTCTGGCCGACCGCGAAGGCGATCGCGCCGAGACCGATGACGATCACCTGCGAGATCAGCACGCCGAGGACCACACCGAGGAAGCCGACGAAGGCGAGCACCCGCCAGCGCAGTCGCGCCTTGTACTGCAGCAGCACCTCGCCCAGCAGCCACAGCGCGACGAATCCGAACGCGATGTAGAGGACCGTCCAGCCCATGTACGCCCCTCTCCCAGTGACCGCTACGCAGTGTGTCGTATGTCCGTGCGGCCGGTCTAGGCCCGCGGTGGATGGTGCAGACCCAGGTTTTCGTAGATTTCCAAGGTCGCCGTGGAGTTGTTGAGCGTGATGAAGTGCAGTCCGGGCACTCCCTCGGACAGCAGCCGCGCGCAGAACTCCGTGGCGAACTCGATTCCGATCGAGCGTACAGCGGCCGGATCGTCCTTGGCTGTGAGGATCCGCTCTTTCAGGGCGGAGGGGATGACCGCATTGCTCAGCTGCGGGAGCCGCTCCAGCATGCGCACGCTGGTCACGGGCATGATCTCGGGAATGACGGGGGTCGCGCAGCCCGCCGCGTGGACTCGGTCACGCAGTCGCAGATAGGACTCCGGCTGGAAGAACATCTGGGTGATGGCGTAGTCGGCGCCGGCCCGGCACTTGTCGACGAAGTACGCGACGTCGCTGTCCCAGTCGGCGGAGCGCGGGTGCATCTCCGGGAAGGCCGCGACGCCGACGCAGAAGTCGCCCGACTCCTTGATGAGTCGGACGAGTTCGGCGGCGTAGGTCAGGCCCTGTGGGTGCGCCAGCCAGTCACCCATGGGGTCGCCGGGCGGGTCGCCGCGCACGGCCAGGATGTTGCGGATCCCGGCGTCGGCGTACTGGCCGATGATGTTGCGCAGTTCAGCGATGGAGTGGTTGACCGCGGTGAGGTGGGCGACCGGGGTCAGGGTGGTGTCCGCGACGATCTGCTGGGTCTCCTTGACGGTGCCCGCGCGGGTGGAGCCGCCTGCGCCGTAGGTGACGGAGACGAAGTCCGGAGCGACCGCCTCGACCCTCCTGAGCGCGCTCCACAGGTTCCGCTCACCCTTGGGAGTCTTGGGCGCCGAGAACTCGAAGGAGTACGTCGTCTCGCCCGTGGCGAGCATGTCGCGCACAGTGCGCGCGCGGTCAGTCCGGGTGGATGCGGTTCCGAGGGCCATACCCGCAGGTTAGTCAGGGGGCGGCGACCACCCAACCGAATCAGGGAAATTTGCCCGGATTGTCGACTTGTTGTCCACCCCTCGGACATCCGAACCGGTTACCCGGTGTGCCGGAGCCGCTTCGCGAACTCCGCGGCGGCGGCGGCCGGGTCGTCCGCCTCGGTGATCGCCCGCACGACCACGACCCGGCGGGCGCCGGCCTCCAGGACCTCGTCGAGATTGCCCAGGTCGATGCCGCCGATGGCGAACCAGGGGCGGTCGGTGCCGAGGGCGGCGGTGTACCGGACCAGGTCGAGACCAGGGGCGTGCCGACCGGGCTTGGTGGGGGTCGGCCAGCAGGGGCCGGTGCAGAAGTAGTCCACGCCGTCCTGGACCGCGGCCGCGGCGGCCTCCGCCTCGGCGTGGGTGGAGCGGCCTATGAGGATGTCGTCGCCGAGGATCGCGCGGGCGGCGGGAACGGGGAGGTCGCCCTGGCCGAGGTGCAGCACGTCGGCGCCGGCCGCGTGGGCGACGTCGGCCCGGTCGTTGACCGCGAGGAGCTTGCCGTGCCGGGCACAGGCGTCGGCGAAGACCTCCAGGTGCTCCAGCTCCTCGGCCGACTCCATGCCCTTGTCCCGCAGCTGCACGATGTCGACGCCGCCGGCCAGAACCGCGTCCAGGAACTCGGCGAGGTCGCCCTGGCGGGTGCGGGCGTCCGTACAGAGGTAGACGCGGGCGTCGGTGAGCTGGGCGCGAGCGGTGTCGGACATGCGGGAGTCTCCCCCGGGTTCGGATGGTGTACGGGCCGGGCTCGACCGTGGCCGTGGCCTCGGTGGTCACGGCCCGTACACCGGTGCTGTGCGGTTCAGACGGCGAGCGCCTGGGCCCGGCGCTTCACCTCCGTGCCGCGATTCTCGCTCAGGGCCTGGGCTGGGGTACCGGGCAGGCTCTCATCGGGGGTGAAGAGCCACTCCAGCATCTCTTCGTCGGTGAAGCCGTCGTCCCTCAGGAGTGTCAGGGTCCCGGCCAGGCCCTTGACGACCTTCTGCTCGGCCCCGTCGATGAAGGCGGCGGGGACGTGCAGCGCGCGGTTCTCACCACGGCGTACGGCGATGAGCTGGCCCTCCTTGACCAGCTGCCGCACACGCGTCACCTCGATGTCGAGCATCTCCGCGATGTCGGGGAGGGTGAGCCAGGCGGGGACGAGTGCATCGGTTTTTGCGTCAATCTCGGTCACGGGATTAAGCGTGCCATCCCGCACTGACAGTCGGAAGCCGGGGCGCCTCCGACGGGCGACACGGGGTGGGGTGCAGGGGTGCAGACGGACCGCACCCGGCCGTCCTGCCGTCGTGGCTGAACGAAGCGGCATGGCCCGTCCGTCTGAGGCCTGCCGGGCCGCCTGAGGCAGGGCCACTGGCCGACGGCAGCGGCCCTGCCGCCGGGCCCCGTCGGGCCCCGCCTGGCCCTACCTGGCCCCGGCCGAACTCGGCCGAACTCGGCCTTCGGCCGACTCGCCGTCTGGGCGGGAAAACTCCGCCGAGCGGGTCATGGAACGTCACCCGCCCCACGGCCGTCGCCATGGCCCGGGGATGACGGCCGAATCCTTTACGCCGTCGCCGCCTTCAGCGGCCTCGCCGGGTCCGCCAGCAGGTCCGGGGCCATTTCCGTGCCCGACTCGATCAGTCGGCGACCCTGGGCCAGGTCACGGGGGCGGCCCACCGCCAGGAGGGCCACCAGGCGGTTCTCGCGCAGCCAGCACACCGTCCAGGCGGGGCCGGACGGCTCGCCGCGCCACAGCGTCGTGTCGGCGGACGCGTGGTGGCCTGCGTACTGGACGAAGCGGCCGAACTGCTCGGACCAGAAGTACGGGACCGGGTCGTAGACCGAGGGAGTCTCGCCCAGGATGTCGGCGGCCACCGTGCGCGGGCCCTGGAGGGCGTTGTCCCAGTGGTGGACCAGCAGGCGCTCGCCGTATCTCCCCGAGGGGAAGGAGGCGCAGTCGCCGACCGCGTAGACGTCCGGCACGGAGGTGCGCAGGCGGTCGTCGGCGACGACCTCACCATGCGCCCCGAGCTCGATGCCCGAACCGGCGAGCCACGCCGTGGCGGGCCGTGCGCCGATGCCGACCACGACGGCGCCCGCGGCCACCCGGGAGCCGTCGTCGAGGACGACCGCTCCGGGCTCGACGCGTGCCACGCGCGCGTGGGTGCGCAGCACGGCGCCGGCGTCGGCGTACCAGGAGGCCATCGGGGCGGCCACCTCGGCGGGCAGCGCGCCGGCGAGCGGCCGGTCGGCGGCTTCCACGACCGTCACCGCACAACCCGCCTCGCGCGCGGCGGTGGCGAACTCGGCACCGATCCAGCCCGCGCCGACGACCACGATGTCGTGCCGGCGGGCGAGCACGGGGCGCAGCTGCTCGGCGTCGTCCAGGGTGCGCAGCAGATGCACGCCGGGCACACCCTCGGTGCCGGGCAGCCGGATCGGTTCGGCCCCGGTGGCGAGGACCAGGACCTCGTACGGGAAGGGCCCGGCCCCGGTGTCCAGCTCGTGCGCTTCGGGGCGTACGCGCAGCACCTCACGGCCGAGCAGCAGTTCGATACCGAGGGCCTCGAAGTCCACGTCGAAGGCGGAGCCCTCGGCCTTCCCGAGCAGGACCGCCTTGGACAGCGGCGGCCGGTCGTACGGCTGATGGGGCTCCGCGCCGATCACGGTCACGGTGCCCTTGAAGCCCTGTTCGCGCAGGGCGACCGCGGTCTGCACGCCCGCCATGCCCGCGCCGACCACGACCACCCGCCGCTGTGCCCGCGTCTGCTCGCTCATTTGATCACCATAGTCAACTGACAATCAGTCAGTCAGGAGTCGTGCGGCGTGACCTGCTCCACAACGCTTGTCCCACTGCCGGGCTGCGACTCCCACTCCCATGTTTCCTCAAGCCGCACCCGGCCGTCCGCCAGCTCCACGACCGTCGCGACACAATGCCCTGAGGACGTCGTGCCGTCGCCCTTGAGCTGCACGTACCGGAAGTCGAGACGGTCCCCCGCGCGCGTGCCGACCAGATGTCCGCGTACGACGTCGCCGCCCGCGTACTCGGCCCAGATCTGCCCGTCCTCCTGGTGGTACGTGAACCGGGTCCGTGTACCCACCTGACCTGGGGCCTGGTCGGCCACCGGGGCGAGGACGAGGCCGTCGAGCGAGGGGGGCATGACGGAAGGCTCCCTTACAGAGGCGCGGAACGAAGGGCTAGGGTGGCCAACGTAGAGCACTCGCGGGAGCCCGGACGCACCGGGCTGAGAGGGAGGCTGGCGGCCTCCGACCGTACGAACCTGATCCGGGTCATGCCGGCGAAGGGAGGGGCTGGACGCCCATGTCCTCACGTACGTCAGACGTCCTCGTCGTAGGGGGCGGCATCATCGGCCTGGTCACGGCCTGGCGGGCCGCACAGCGCGGTCTCACCACGGCCGTCGTGGACCCGGAACCGGGCGGCGGAGCCGCCCAGGTGGCCGCCGGGATGCTGGCCGCGGTCACCGAACTGCACTACGGCGAGCAGACCCTGCTCGGTCTGAATCTCGCCTCGGCCCGGCGCTACCCGGACTTCGCGGCCGAGCTCACCGACCTGACCGGCCATGACCTCGGCTACCGCCGCTGCGGCACGCTCGCCGTCGCCCTGGATGCCGACGACCGCGCCCATCTGCGCGAACTGCACGCGCTGCAGCGGCAGTCGGGGCTGGAGTCGGAGTGGCTGTCCGGCCGGGAGTGCCGGCGCCTGGAGCCGATGCTCGCGCCGGGGGTGCGCGGCGGGCTGCGGGTGGACGGCGACCACCAGATCGATCCGCGGCGACTCACGCGCGCGTTGCTGGCCGCGTGCGAGCAGACGGGCGTGGCCTTCAACCGCGTGTGGGCCGAGCGCCTGCGTCTCGTACGGGACCGGGCCGCCGGGGTCACCACGACGGACGGCGACGAGCTGAGCGCGGACCACGTGGTGCTCGCCGCCGGGAGCCTCAGCGGCCGTCTGGAAGGGGTCCCGGAGGCCCTCCTGCCGCCCGTACGGCCCGTGAAGGGGCAGGTGCTGCGTCTGACGGTGCCTCAGCGCCACGCGCCCTTCCTGAGCCGCACCGTGCGGGCCGTCGTACGCGGCAGCCAGGTCTATCTGGTGCCGCGGGAAAACGGCGAGCTCGTGATCGGCGCGACCAGCGAGGAGCTGGGCTGGGACACGACGGTCACCGCGGGCGGGGTGTACGAGCTGCTGCGGGACGCACACGAGCTGGTCCCCGGGATCACCGAGCTGCCGCTCACGGAGACCCGCGCGGGACTGCGCCCGGGCTCCCCTGACAACGCCCCGCTGCTCGGCCCGACGGAACTGCCGGGCCTCCTGCTGGCCACCGGTCACTACCGCAACGGCGTACTGCTGACACCGGTCACCGGGGACGTCATGGCGCACGTCCTGACCACCGGTGAACTCCCGCAGGTGGCCCGCCCGTTCACCCCGAAGCGTTTCCTTCAGCGCGTGGAGCAGCCGGCATGAACATCTCCGTCAACGGGGAGTCGCGGGAGTTCGCTCCCGGAACGGCCCTCGACACCGTCGTGCGGGCGCTGACCCCGGCGCCCTCCGGGGTCGCCGCCGCGCTCAACGAGACCGTCGTCCCGCGCGCGCGATGGCAGGCGACCGCCCTCGCCGAGGGAGACCGCGTAGAAGTCCTCACCGCCGTCCAAGGAGGCTGACCCATGGCCGACGATCCCTTTGTCCTCGGCGGTACGACGTTCTCGTCCCGGCTGATCATGGGCACCGGCGGGGCGCCCAGCCTGGACGTGCTGGAGCGGGCGCTGATCGCCTCCGGTACCGAGCTGACGACGGTCGCGATGCGGCGCGTGGACCCCTCGGTGCACGGTTCGGTGCTGTCCGTCCTCGCCAGGCTCGGCATCCAGGTCCTGCCGAACACGGCCGGCTGCTTCACCGCCGGGGAGGCCGTCCTGACGGCCCGCCTCGCGCGTGAGGCGCTCGCTACCGAGGTGGTCAAGCTGGAGGTCATCGCCGACGAGCGCACGCTGCTGCCGGACCCCATAGAGCTCCTGGACGCGGCGGAGACCCTGGTCGACGACGGCTTCACGGTGCTGCCGTACACGAACGACGACCCTGTGCTGGCGCGCAAGCTGGAGGACGTGGGCTGCGCGGCGATCATGCCGCTCGGCTCCCCGATCGGCTCCGGGCTCGGCATCCGCAACCCGCACAACTTCCAGCTGATCGTCGAGCACGCACGCGTACCGGTGATCCTGGACGCGGGGGCCGGTACGGCGACCGACGCGGCCCTGGCGATGGAGCTGGGGTGCGCGGGCGTGATGCTCGCCTCGGCGGTGACGCGGGCCCAGGAGCCGGAACTGATGGCTCACGCGATGCGGCACGCGGTGGAGGCGGGACGGCTGGCGTACCGGGCGGGGCGGATTCCGCGGCGGCACTTCGCTCAGGCGTCGTCTCCGGTGGAGGGCAGGGCCGTACTGGATCCGGAACGTCCGGCATTCTGAACACACGTTCGACCAAGGGCACGACTAGGTGCGACCTCCGTCACAGCTCGGCTCCAGTAGCGCCCCTATGTCCGCCGAACCGGATGGACTGTCAGCAGCGGCTCGTACACTCACCTGCGTGGATACGACCCTTCAGGACCCGCTGGTCGGGCAGGTGCTCGACGGCCGCTACCGCGTGGACGCGCGGATCGCGGTCGGCGGGATGGCCACGGTCTACCGGGCCCTGGACACCCGTCTGGACCGCGTGCTCGCGCTCAAGGTGATGCACCCCGCGCTCGCGGCGGACGGGACCTTCGTCGAGCGGTTCATCCGGGAGGCCAAGTCCGTCGCCCGGCTCGCCCACCCCAACGTGGTGCAGGTCTTCGACCAGGGCACCGACGGGTCGTATGTCTATCTGGCCATGGAGTACGTCGCCGGCTGCACCCTGCGCGACGTACTGCGCGAGCGCGGGGCCCTGCAGCCGCGCGCCGCCCTGGACATCCTGGAGCCGGTCCTCGCCGCGCTCGGCGCCGCGCACCGCGCCGGGTTCGTGCACCGGGACATGAAGCCGGAGAACGTCCTGATAGGGGACGACGGCCGGGTGAAGGTCGCCGACTTCGGTCTCGTACGGTCCGTGAACAACGTGACCAGCACCACCGGAGCCGTCCTCGGCACGGTGTCCTATCTCTCACCCGAGCAGATCGATCGGCCCGGCGCCGCCGACGCCCGCGTCGACGTGTACGCGTGCGGTGTCGTCCTGTACGAGATGCTGACCGGCAACCAGCCGCACGAAGGCGACTCCCCCGCGATCGTCCTCTACAAGCACCTTCACGAGGACGTCCCGCCCCCGTCGGCCGTGGTCCCGGGGCTGCCGTACGAACTGGACGAGCTGGTGGCGTCGGCCACCGCCCGCACCCCGGACCTGCGTCCGTACGACGCCGTGGCGCTCCTCGCGCAGACCCGCGAGGCGCGCGGCAGGCTGAGCGCGGACCAACTGGACATGGTGCCGCCGCAGGCGCTCTCCGTGGAGCACGCGGGCGCCGACAACCGTACGAGCGTGATCCCGCGTTCCCTGACGGTGCCGCGCCTCCTGCCGGTCAACGAGGACGAGCCCGAGCCGGGGTATCACCGCACCAGCCTTCTGGAGACCCCGCCGCCTCCGCCGTCCCGGCGCGGCCGCTCCTCCGGCGGCTCCCGGCGCGGCCCGCTCCTGATCGTCGCCGCGGTCCTGCTGGCCCTCGGCCTCGGCGCGGGCGTCTGGTACATCAACTCCGGCCAGTTCACCCGGGTCCCGGCCCTCCTGGCGAAGACCGAGGCCCAGGCGAGAGACCGGCTGGACGAGGCCGGTCTGGAGACCGGCAAGGTCACCTACGCCTACAGCGACACCGTGAAGCGCGGCGCCGTCATCAGCACGGACCCGGGGGTCGGCACCCGCATACGGGACAACGACTCCGTGTCGATCACCGTCTCCAAGGGCCCGCAGACGGTGAAGGTGCCCGACGTGGACGGGTACGAGCTGGGCACGGCAAGGACCCGGTTGAAGGCGGAGGGGCTCCAGCCCGGCATGGTCACCCGTGAGTTCAGCGACGACGTCCCGAAGGGCATGGTGATCAGCACAGACCCGGTCGGCGGCACCACGCTGCGGGCCGGTTCGGCGATCGCGCTCACCGTCAGCAAGGGCAGCCCGGTCGAGGTCCCGGACGTCACCGGCGCGGATCTGGAGGACGCGCGGGCGGAGCTGGCGGAGTCCGGCCTGAAGGTGATCGTCGCCGCCCAGCAGGTCAACTCCGAGTACGACCAGGGCCAGGTGGCCCGGCAGAGCCTGAAGGCCGGCAGCGAGGCCGCCGACGGCGACACCGTCACCCTCACGATCTCCAAGGGCCCCGAGATGATCGAGGTCCCGGACGTCAGGGGCGACAGCGTCGAGGACGCGAAGGCCGCGCTGGAGGGCGCCGGGTTCCAGGTCGACGAGGACCGCGGGTTGCTGGGGCTGTTCGGCGACACGGTCAAGAAGCAGTCCGTGAAGGGCGGGGACACCGCGCCGAAGGGGTCGACGATCACGATCACCATTCGCTGACAAACGCTCCGCGGGGTGCCGGGCCAGGTGCACCGGACGCGCCCGGCAGGGGCGCGGGGAACTGCGCGACCAGCCCCGACGTCGCCACCCCCCGCAAGACGGCGGACCGAGGCACATCCGTAGGCGCCCCGCACAAGCGCCGCGGGCAATGGCACCCTTGACCGGTGACGACTCAGCGCAACCCCGTCGGCGGCCATGTCCCCGTGGCCGGCGGCCTGAACTCCGTGGGCCTGTCCTACGCCCGTGACCTGAACGCCGAGACCGTGCAGGTCTTCGTGGCCAACCCGCGCGGCTGGGCCACCCCCGCCGGAAATCCCCGCCAGGACGAGGCGTTCCGCGAGGCCTGCGCAAAGGAGACGATCCCGGCGTACGTCCATGCCCCGTACCTGATCAACTTCGGCTCGCACACCGAGGCGACGGTGGAGAAGTCGGTGGAGTCGCTGCGGCACTCCCTCAGGCGCGGACGTGAGATCGGCGCGCTCGGTGTCGTCGTGCACACCGGCAGCGCGACCGGCGGCCGGGACCGTTCCGTGGCCCTGAAGCAGGTGCGGGAGTACATGCTGCCGCTGCTCGACGAGCTCACCCACGACGACGACCCCTGGCTGCTCCTGGAGTCGACCGCCGGCCAGGGCGCCTCCCTCTGTTCCCGTACCTGGGACTTCGGCCCGTACTTCGAGGCCCTGGACGCCCATCCGAAGCTGGGCGTCTGCCTGGACACCTGCCATGTCTTCGCGGCCGGCCACGACCTGACCGGTCCGAGCGGTATGCACCAGACGCTGGATCTGCTGGTGGACACCGTCGGCGAGGGCAGGCTGAAGCTGATCCACGCCAACGACTCCAAGGACGTGGTCGGCGCGCACAAGGACCGCCACGAGAACATCGGCTCCGGCCACATCGGCGAGGACCCGTTCCGCGCCCTGATGAACCACCCCGCCACGGAGGGCGTACCGCTGATCATCGAGACCCCCGGCGGCAAGGAAGGGCACGCCACGGACGTGGAGCGGCTGAAGAAACTCCGGGACGCGTGACACCGTTGAGGAATACCCCCAGGGGGTATACGGTTCCCCTCAGTGCAGGAACCGTCACCTGACATTGGGGGCACTCGTGCAGCACCAGGCATCAGGCTGGACCACCGCGATCCAGGCCACCCTCCACTGCCTCACCGGCTGCGCCATCGGCGAGGTGCTCGGCATGGTCGTCGGGACCGCCCTCGGCTGGGGGAACGTACCCACGACCGCCCTCGCGATCGTCCTGGCCTTCTTCTTCGGCTACTCCTTCACCCTGCGCGGGGTCCTGAAGGCCGGCATGGGCCTTCGGGCGGCGCTGCGGGTGGCGCTGGCCGCGGACACCCTGTCGATCGCGGTGATGGAGCTGATCGACAACGGCGTGATCGCGCTGTGGCCGGACGCGATGGACGCGGAACTCGCCGACCTGCTGTTCTGGGCGTCGCTGACGATCTCGCTGGTCATCGCGTTCGTCGTCACGGTGCCGGTGAACAAGTGGATGATCGGCCGGGGCAAGGGGCACGCCGTGGTCCATCAGCACCACGGCCACTGAACGGGCTCACAGCTCAGGCCCGTCCTCCGGCCCCTCCTGATAGGAGTAGCGCTGCTCCCGCCAGGGATCGCCGACGTTGTGATAGCCGCGCTCCTCCCAGAAGCCCCGGCGGTCGGCGGTCATGTACTCCACGCCGCGGACCCATTTGGGCCCCTTCCACGCGTACAGATGGGGGACGACGAGGCGGAGCGGGAAGCCGTGCTCGGCGGTGAGCAGTTCGCCGTCCTTGTGGGTGGCGAAGATCGTGCGCTCGGACGCGAAGTCCGCGAGGCGGAGGTTGGAGCTGAAGCCGTACTCGGCCCAGACCATCACATGGGTGACCGTCGGCGCGGGCGGGGCGATCTCCAGGATCGTACGGGCGCCGATGCCGCCCCACTCGGCGCCGAGCATGCTGAACTTCGTCACGCAGTGCAGGTCGCCCACGACGGTGGTGTACGGCAGAGCCGCGAACTCCTCGTGGTTCCAGCAGTGTTTCTCACCGTCCGCGGTGGCACCGAAGACCCGGAACTCCCAGCGCTCGGGCCGGAACTTGGGGACCGGGCCGTAGTGCGTGACCGGCCAGCCGCGCTGCAGCCGCTGCCCCGGCGGAAGCTCGGAGTGCGCCGCTTCTCCGCTCTCGCGCTGCTCCGGCTGACCCATGTCTCCATCCTGACAGACCTGGGGCAGTGCGCAGGACCAACCCCTACCCAAATCGGGCAATTAGAACTAAGCATGCCCTTACTTACTAAGTGAAGACTTACTGGACGATCTTCTTCGCCGGTGTAAGGATGCGGCGCAACCTGCCAGTTCCCCACGGTTGGAAGGAGCCTCTGCGATGCAGGGCGACCCCGAGGTCATCGAATTCCTCAACGAGCAGCTCACGGGCGAGCTCACCGCGATCAACCAGTACTTCCTGCACGCGAAGATGCAGGAGAACTTCGGCTGGACGAAGCTCGCGAAGTACACGCGGCACGAGTCGTTCGACGAGATGAAGCACGCCGAGGTGCTCACCGACCGCATCCTCTTCCTCGAAGGGCTGCCGAACTACCAGCGGCTGTTCCACGTGCGCGTGGGCCAGACCGTCAAGGAGATGTTCGAGGCCGACCGGCAGGTCGAGGTCGAGGCGATCGACCGACTCAAGCGCGGTATCGAGGTCATGCGCACGAAGGGCGACATCACGTCGGCGAACATCTTCGAGTCGATCCTTGAGGACGAGGAGCACCACATCGACTATCTCGACACCCAGCTGGAGCTGCTGGAGAAGCTCGGCGAGGCGCTCTACATCGCGCAGCTGATCGAGCAGCCGGAGAGCTAGGCGGCCTCGTCCAGTTCCGCCAGGACGGACTCCCCCTGCTCGACGAGTTCACGCCGGGGGCAGGCGCCGCGACCCAGCAGGGCCTGGATGCGCCGTACACAGGAACCGCAGTCCGTACCCGCCTTGCAGGCGGACGCGATCTGGCGGGGGGTGCAGGCGCCGCCTTCCGCGTGCTTCCTCACCTGCTGCTCGGTGATGCCGAAGCAACTGCAGACGTACACGCGGTTCACCTCCCGCCGGGATCGATAAGTGGTGCCGTACCGATTGCCCGAAGGTCCCCTTGATCGGTGAGGCTAACCTAACCTTACCCGGCTCGCAGGAGCCATAAAAGTGGTGTGGGGCGTGGATCGTATGTGATCCACGCCCCACTTCACCTGCGCGTAACAGGCACAACCGTCACTGGTCCCTGTACATCTCCGCCACGAGGAACGCCAGGTCGAGCGACTGGCTGCGGTTCAGTCGCGGGTCGCAGGCCGTCTCGTAGCGCTGGTGCAGGTCGTCGACGAAGATCTCGTCGCCGCCGCCCACGCACTCGGTGACGTCGTCGCCGGTGAGCTCCACGTGGATGCCGCCCGGGTGGGTGCCGAGGCCCTTGTGGACCTCGAAGAAGCCCTTGACCTCGTCGAGCACGTCGTCGAAGCGGCGGGTCTTGTGGCCGGAGGCCGCCTCGTAGGTGTTGCCGTGCATCGGGTCGGTGATCCAGGCCACGGTCGCGCCGGAGGCGGAGACCTTCTCGACCAGCTCGGGCAGCTTGTCGCGGACCTTGTCGGCGCCCATGCGGACGATGAAGGTCAGCCGGCCCGGCTCGCGGTCGGGGTCCAGGCGCTCGATGTACTGGAGCGCCTCCTCGGCCGTGGTCGTCGGGCCGAGCTTGACGCCGACCGGGTTGCGGATCTGCGAGGCGAACTCGATGTGCGCGTGGTCCAGCTGCCGAGTGCGCTCGCCGATCCACACCATGTGCGCGGAGACGTCGTACAGCTGCCCGGTGCGGGAGTCGACGCGGGTGAGCGCGGACTCGTAGTCGAGCAGCAGCGCCTCGTGCGAGGAGTAGAACTCGACGGTCTTGAACTCCTCCGGGTCGGTGCCGCAGGCCCGCATGAAGTTCAGCGCGTTGTCGATCTCGCGGGCCAGCTGCTCGTAGCGCTGGCCGGAGGGGGACGACTTCACGAAGTCCTGGTTCCAGGCGTGCACCTGGCGCAGGTCGGCGTAGCCGCCGGTGGTGAAGGCGCGCACCAGGTTGAGCGTGGAGGCGGAGGCGTTGTACATCCGCTTCAGGCGCTCGGGGTCCGGGATGCGGGCCTTCTCGTTGAACTCGAAGCCGTTGACCGAGTCGCCGCGGTAGGTCGGCAGGGTCACGCCGTCGCGGGTCTCGGTGCCCTTGGAGCGGGGCTTGGAGTACTGGCCTGCGATACGGCCGACCTTCACGACCGGCACCGAGGCGGCGTACGTCAGCACGGCGCCCATCTGGAGCAGGGTCTTGAGCTTGTTGCGGATGTGGTCCGCGGACACGGCGTCGAAGGCCTCGGCGCAGTCGCCGCCCTGGAGGAGGAACGCCTCTCCCTTGGCGACGGCCGCCATCCGGGCGCGCAGCTGGTCGCACTCGCCCGCGAAGACGAGTGGCGGATACGACTCGAGGTCCGCGATCACTGCGCGCAGAGCCTCGGTGTCGGGGTACTCGGGCTGCTGCGCCGCGGGCAGGTCTCGCCAGGTGTTGCCAGCGCTGGAGCTGGTCTTAGCGTTCACGGTCACCCCGTAAACATTACGTGGTCGTGTCCGGGGTCCATTCATCTGCTCATCAAGTGAGACGCATTCCGCTCGTACGGGATCACCCTCGGCGACCCCGTACAGGTCAGCGGTCGAAGAGCACCCGGAGCCGGGGACGCCCCCGCTCGTCCGTGTACGGCTGCACGCCCGTGGCGTCCCGGTCGGCGCCCTGCATCGCGGTGGCGATGTCGCCGGCGAAGGTCATGGCGACCGCCGCCGGCAGCACGGTGATGTTCTCCACGTCCTCCTCGCCGCCCAGGGCGACGGAGGGGACGTACGCCCAGTGCTGGTCGGGCGCGATCGGGCCGAGACGGTTGACCGCGGCGACGACGAGATGGTCGTAGGGCTCCTTGGCATTGCGCAGCAGCTCGTCCGCGAGGAACGCCTCGAAGCTCGGGGCGATCACCTCGGGGCGGAGCAGCACGCCCTCCAGGAAGTGGACCTCGGGCGCCAGGCCGCCGCCGGGGAGGCGGCGGTAGGCGTAGGAGTCGCCGAAGGCGGTCTCGCCGA
Organism: Streptomyces sp. NPDC019531; assembly: GCF_044903305.1. Classification (NCBI taxonomy): domain Bacteria; kingdom Bacillati; phylum Actinomycetota; class Actinomycetes; order Kitasatosporales; family Streptomycetaceae; genus Streptomyces; species Streptomyces sp. NPDC019531. The sequence goes on from NZ_JBJDQL010000016.1 coordinate 148,920, forward strand.
AGATCACGAAATCGTCGATCCGGTGGTCCCAGGCGAAGCGCCAGGTGTCGGGCGCGTTCCAGGCGACGACATCGAGCGCGGCCACCGGATGGCCTAGGCCCAGGAGCCGGAACGCGCCGTGGTGGACGGTGAATCCGTTGAGCCTGTACAGGAGTTCGAGGTGGGCTTCCGGAAAGTGCTCGGCGGGCGTTCCCGCCGCCGCCGACGGCTCGGGCCGGGGCCCGATGTGGTCGGCGAGCGGCGGGAGTTCCGCGGCGTGCGGCATCACAGTGGCGGTCCTCCGTTGACCGTGAATCCTCGGAGCAGTACTCCGACCCGGGAGCCCAGTACACCACCCGCGATGCTGTTGGACTTGCCGGGCATGTCGAGCCAGCCGGCGGGCGGGGTGGCGGTGCCGGAGATCGCCGTGTCGGGGACGTGTCCGGCCTGGCCGGTGTACGGGCTTCCGGCGCGGGCCGCCCGCAGTCGTTCGGCGCGGGCCAGCGCGTTGGCGTCGGTGCGGAGCTGGCCTGCGGTGCTCTGGATGACCTTGGGCCCGTTCTTGGCCAGCCACTGGTTGGTGAGCTTGGCGTACTCGTGGATGGCGTCGATCTCGGCCTGGGTGGTCGCCTTGGTGAGCGGGATGTCGACGGTCTCACCCTTGGGCGCGCCCCGTCCGGCGACCGCCTTGATTCTGTCGGCTGCCGCCTTGCCGACCTCCGCGAGCTTGGCACCGGCCCGGGAGTTGGCGATGGCCCGCCCGGCGGTGGCGGCCTTGCCGGTGATGGCGGAGGCGGCCTTGGAGCTGCCGGAGGCGACGGCCTTTCCTACGGCGGTCTTGGCGACGGCGCCGACGACCTTCGGTGCGACGGCCGCGACGCCCTTGCCGATGGCCCCGCCGAGGACGCCCGCGGCGGCACCGATGCCGACCCGGGTGGCGAGTCCGCCGAGCGAGAAGTCGGTCTTGCCCTCGGCGACGTCGACCCCGTATCCGGCGGCGGCACCCGCCGCACCGGCGGCGACCCCGGCGACGACGAGACAGCCCACGCCGGTGGAGCAGAGCGCGCCCACCGCGATGCCGACGCCGATACCGACGGCGACGTCCGCGATCAGGCCCTTGTTCTCCTTGGCCCAGTCCCAGGCGGCGGAAGCGCCTTCCTTGACGGAGTTCCACACGCCGGACAGCGACCACAGGCCGGTCGGGTCGACATAGACGACCGGGTTGTTGCTGCCGTAGGCGTACGGGTTGAGGGACTGGGTGGAGGAGCTGTCGACGGCCGGGTCGGTGGAGATGAAACGGCCGAGCGAGGCGTCGTAGTAGCGGGCGCCCAGGGCGTTCAGACCGGTGGTCGGGTCCTGGACCTTGCCGAGGAAGCCGTGGTCCGTCGGTGGTGGGGCGGAGCCGTGCCGGATGTCCCCGTACGGGTTGTAGTACGTCCGGGTCGCGACCGAGGTGCCCGCCACGACCGCGACCTGCGCCGAGCCCTGGATGTCGTTCAGCTGCCAGACAAGCACCCCGGTCGGCTGCCGGGCGGCGACGGTGATGCCGTCCTCGGTGTAGAAGCGGGTGCCCTTGGAGATGCCGAGGGCGACGGTGATCTCCTGGCCCTCGATGTAGAGGGTGGCGATGCCGCCGGGGCTGATCCGCGCCATGCGGGTGCCGTCGGGGGCGTAGACGAAGTCGGTCTTCTCCAGCAGGGCCTTGGTGACCCGGGTCAGCTCCTGGTTGGCGTTCCAGTCGTACGTCGTCGGGACGAGCCCGTCGGTCTTCTTCTTCAGGGCGCCGTTGTCGTCGTACTCGTACGTGCTCGCACCCTGCTTGGTGACGGCGTGCGGGTGCTCGCTGTCGCCGTAGGTGTAGGTGTCGGTGTCCAGGAGGCTCCGACGGGAGGCGATGTTGCCGTCGGCGGTGTAGGTCCAGGACTGGTTGAAGCCGGCCGGGCCGTCGTGGGTGAGCTCGGAGTCACTGTCGGAGCAGTCGGTCTCGTATGTCGTCCAGGCGTGCTGGAGACGGGCGAGGCCGTCGTAGGTGAAGCAGCTGGCGACGTCCTTGTGGCCGGTTTTGTCGGTGATCGAGGTGAGGTTGCCCGCCTGGTCCCAGGCGTAGGTGTCGTCCTGCCTGGCCTCCTGGTCGCCGGTGAGGCCGGTCGTCAGGGTCTGGACGCGGGACAGGCGCTGGCTGTCGCTCTCGTACCCGTACACGCGCCGCAGGTCGTGGTGCGGGTTGGCGTAGTCGCGGGAGGCGAGTTTGCCGTCGGCGGCGAAGCCGGTGGCGGAGACGTACGGGACCGTGACGTCCTTGCCGGTCAGCGGGTCCTTCTGGACACCGGTGAGGGTGTCCGGATTGCCCTGGGCGTCGTAGGTCGTGGTGATCTTCTCGCGCGGGGCGCCGATCACGGCGTCCTGGTACTCGATGCTCACCGTGTGGTCGGCGTCGTCGTATCCGTAGTTCACGCTGTACGACGGCTGGTGCAGGGCCCCGCCGAGGCCGGCCGGGAAGGTCCAGGTGCGGCCGGTGGCTCGGCCCCGCTTGTCGTAGCCGTCGACGGCGATCGTGTAGTCCTTGCCGTCGCGGTGGGTGGTCATCGACGCGGGCTGGCCGACGCCGTTGGGGACGTCGGCGGAGTCGTAGGTCCAACTCGCCGTCTTCTCGGTGCCGTTGTAGCGGGTCACCGGGCGGTCCAGCTCGTCGTACTCGGTCCGCAGCGACGGGCTGTCACCGGCCTTGGCGTCCCAGACGGCCGTCGCGTTGCCGTTGGCGTCGTACTCCGTGCGGGACGTGCCGGCGTCCGGGTCGTCGCCCGTGACGCGGCGGCCGAGCAGGTCGTAGGTGCTGGCGGACACATGGCCGGCGGGGTCGGTCACCGAGGCGACCTGGTCGCCCGGGGTGTAGGTGTACACGGTCGCCTGCTGGGCGTCGGTGCCCTCCTGCTGGCGGACCTGGCGGCTGCGGGCGTCGGTCCACACGGTGGTGACGGTGCCGCCGGGCGGCGGGGTGGAGCGGACGTGGTCGCCGTAGTAGACGATGTTCGTCGCCCACAGCTCCTTGCCGTCGCCATAGCGGGCGGAGCGGATGACGCGGCTCATGGAGTCGTAGGAGCGCCGGGTCTCGTCGACCTGGTCGGCGGGGACGGACAGCAGGGCACCGCCCGCCGCCCCGGCGACGACCACGGGCAGCGACTCGGCGGCGATGTTGCCGATGTCGTCGTAGCGGGTGTCGATGACGACGGTCTTCTTGTCGTCGTCGGTCGAGGCGGGCGAGACCTCCTGACTCTGCCGGTCGCGGCCGAGTGAGTCCAGGTACTTGAAGTTGGTCAAGTAGGTGTCGCCGGACTGGAGTTGGCGGGTGGTCACCAGCGGAGGCCGCCGGTGCTCCGGGTCGAGGTCGTAGGCGTACCGCTGCGCGGGCGGGTCGGCGTCGGTCTGGTCGGCCTCGTGGACGGAGACGATCCGGCCGAGCTGGTCGTAGGCGTTCCGCTTGGTGTTGCCGTTGGCGTCCTTGACCGCGACCGGCAGCTGGCGGTCGGGTTCGAGGGTCGTGACCTCGCTCTGGCCGAGGGCGTTGGTCTCGGTGACCGTGGCCGGGCGGCCGGTGGCCGGTGCGTAGGCGGTGCGGTCGGTGTTGCCGCGCCCGTCGGTCTCGGTGACCGTGCGGCCGTAGGCGTCGAAGGTCGCCGACGTGGTGACGGTGCGGGAGACCGTGTCGGGGCCGCTCGCCGTCTCCGCCGCGACCGAGCGTGTGATGTCGCCCTTGGTGACCGCGGCGCCGAGCTGTTCGGAGCCGTCGTAGTACTGGTCCTTGCCGTTGATCAGCGCCTTGGGGTCCGCGCAGGTGCCGGAGTAGGCGCGCACGCGGTACGGGAAGGCGAGCATCCAGTTGTCGACGGTGGCGGCCGAGCGGTCGTACGTCGTTTTCGTGCAGCGCACGTCGTCACCGGCCGTGTCGAGGACCTCGGTGACCTGGCCGTAGGTGTCGTAGGTGGTCTTCAGGGAGGTCGTACGCGTGCTGCGCTCGCCGGCGTCGGCGGTGACCGTCTCGCGGGTGATCGACTCGTTCTCGACGACCTGGTGGGCGTCGTTGTCCGGGTCGGTCTCGCCCTCCTTCGCCGGGGTGGTGCGGGCGGAGGTGTAACCGTGCAGGGTGCCGCCGAGCTCGTGGTCGATCGCGCCGGACGAACTCACCTGGAACTGTTGACTCTCCCGCTCCTTGCCGCGCAAGTAGGGCAGGTCCTTGAGGGAGTTGCCCTGGGAGTCGGTGACCTCGACGGACTTGTGGGAGCCGTCGGCCCGGGAGTCGCCGTCCATGCCGCGGAAGTGCAGGGTGCGGGTGATCTGGGCGGCGCGGGAGGTGTCCTCGCCGCGGTACTCCGGGTCGGTCATCTTGGCGACGTCCACGCTGCCGTAGCCGCGCCAGTCGCTCCAGGAGCGGCGCTCGGCCTTGGTGACCGGGTCGTCGTCGTGGTGCCAGGCGGGGGTGGAGCGGTAGCGGTACTCGGTGGTCTGCGGGGGTGAACCCCCGCCGTTGTCACGGACGGTGACCTTGGTGGTGAGGTACTTGTGCCAGACGCCGAAGCCGGACGACTCGCCGTTGGTGCGCCAACCCGGGAAGCAGTCCTGGGTGTTGGAGTCGAAGCGGCCCTCGGGCAGGTCGTCGACCGGGCACGGGTTCGGCTGGCCGTAGGTCACGTCGACACGGCGGCCCAGCTCGTCGACGAACTCGCTGATGCGCAGCTTGCGCATCTCGGGCGCGCCCTCCTCCGGAGCCGCGTCGGCGCGGTTGGCGTACTCCTTGCCGGTGAACTCGACGGCGGGCAGCTTGAGTTCGCCGTCACCGGCGAGGCCGGTCTGCTGGACCTTGGTCAGCCACAGCATGGCGCTGGTGCCGTCGGAGGGCTCGGGGTAGTCGTAGGTGAAGTCGAGCCGGTCGACGTCCGTCCAGCCGCCGTCGGCGCCCAACCGCTGGGCGGTGACGGAGCGGAGCAGCGCACTGGTGAAGAACGTCGGCGACTTCTGGTCCTCGCCCGTGCAGTCGCCGCTCGCGCACAGGGAGTCGAGCGGGGCGTCCGGGTAGGAGGTCGCGTGGTCGGCGTCGAAGGCCGGGCAGTCTCCGCTGCCGTCGGCGGCCTCGACGCAGCGCAGGCCGGTCGTGAAGTGCAGCCGTGCCGGGGCCTGTTGGTCCTCGGCGCCGGAACGCTGCGAGTAGACGATGTCCTTGAGGTGGCCGCCGCGGACGTACGAGGTCGACTTGTCGGGGTCGCCGTTGCGGGCGTAGCGGTTGGTCTCCTGCTCGTAGAAGTAGGTGTTGGAGTTGCCGTGCGCGTCCACGACCCCGTCGAGGTTCCAGCGCCATGCCTGAGTGCAGTACGAGTCCTCGACGCTGCCCGTGTGGCAGGGCTCGCCCTCGTCGTCGCCGAAGACGGGGACGGTGTAGACGGAGTCGGTGGCGGCTGAGGTGGTGGCCTGCTTGCCGCGGCCGAAGGTGTACTGGGTGCCCTGCGGGGTGGTCACCAGCCAGTACTCGCCGTTGTCGTCACCGTTGTCCGCGCCGGTCTTCCGCTGGATGCGCCAGCCCGGGTCCTCCTGGGCGCGCCAGCTGTCGCCGCCCGCGGCCGTGTCCTTGACCAGCGAGGACGAGGTGCCCTGGAGGGAGATGCGGTATTCGTCGCCCGCCCAGCACAGGTCACCGGTGTCACCGCCGTCGTCGGCGCAGCCGTTGTAGCGGCGCTCGATGTAGGGCAGGGCGAGGTCCCAGCCCTGGCCGACCCAGGACGGCTGGTTGTTCTCGGCGGCGACCATGCCGTCGACGGCCTGCGACGAGTAGCCGAGGCTGATGTCGGGGGCGTCGCCCGCGATCGCCGGGACCTGCGGGAGCGGCAACGACCAGGAGAAGTCACCGGAGTTGAGGCCGACCTGCCACTTGCTGGACGAGGCGAGCGTGGTGGCGGTGGCCGATCCGGTCTCGCCGTTGGGCGCGGCGGCGACCACGAACACCGTGTCCGGGTCGGCGGCCACCTCGGCGGAGAGGGTGTGCGTGGTGAGGTCGATGCGGCTCTTGACCGGCGCGCTCTGCTCGCACTTCGCGGCGCGCGGAGTGGTCAGCGCGCAGGCGGGCTTGGCGATCAGGCGCAGCCGGGTCTCGAAGTCGGCGCCGAAGGCCTGGCGGAAGCCGGAGGTGTCGACGCGGACGCCGACCCGGTCGGCGGGCTGTGCGGCTTCGAGGGTGAACGCCGTGGCGTGGCCGCCGAGTTGGCGGGCCTTGCCGTTGCCGTACGCCGTGATGTCGACGGTGTCGGGAGCGGCGCCACGGCTGCGGGGCGCGGTGACCGACACGGCGGTGCCGGCGGCGCGGGCCGGCTTGGTGCCGACGGTGACGGTGTCCTCGCCGGCCTCGGGCCAGTCGACCTTCGCGGCCTTGGCGGCGGCGAGGGGTCTGCCCTGGGGGTCGACGGGTCTGGTGTCGAGCCGGGCGCCGGCCCGTAACTCGGTGCGGTCGACGGTCGTGACGGATTTCTCCGCGTCCGCGACCGAGGTGGTCTGCCTCGGCGCGGCCTGAGCGATCACCGGCTGTAGGCCCGACAGGCCCAGCGCCAGGACGACCGCGGTGACGCAGGATGACCGGATGCGCTTCATGAGTCCCCCTTCACCCGTGAGGCCCCAAGCCTCACGAGAGGATCATGAGCACGTCAAGGAGAAGTCTGAGTCATTCCTGTGAAGGAAAAACGTGTAAGATCCGCGCCATGTTCGCGCACTCGACCCAGAACTGGTGGTGGACCGCTCATCCGGCGGCCCACTGACTGCGCGTACGCAAGACTTCGCGAAGGCCGCCCGAGGGGCGGCCTTCGGCGTTTCCGGGGCCGTTCCTCACCGACATCGATTCATCGAGAGTTGAGGAACCATGGACCTGACCCGCCTGCTGGGCGACGACCGTCCGTTCGCACTGATCCGCCGCCGCACCCCCGGCCACGACGAGAGCACGGTGGAGCTGCTCCTCGGCCCCATCAGTACCTACGACCGCCTCGCCGACCTGCCCGACCAGGGGCTCGCGCTCCTCCCCTACCGGCAGATCCGCGAGCGCGGCTTCGACGTCAGGGACGACGGCACACCACTGGCGGTGCTGACCGCCGAGGAGACGTACGGCATCCCCCTCGCCGAAGCGCTGGAACAGCTCCCCTCCCATGACGTCCGCGTCGAGCGCGGCGGCTTCGACGTGGCCGACGAGGAGTACTCCGAGATCGTCGGCCGCGTGCTGCACGAGGAGATCGGACGCGGCGAGGGCGCCAACTTCGTGATCCGGCGGACGTACGAAGGTGAGATCCCGGGATTCTCCCGCGCGGACGCCCTCGCGCTGTTCCGGCGGCTCCTGGTGGGCGAACGGGGCGCGTACTGGACCTTCGTCGTCCACACCGGGGAGCGCACACTCGTCGGCGCGAGCCCCGAGGTGCACGTCAGGATGTCCGGCGGGACCGTCGTCATGAACCCGATCAGCGGGACGTACCGCTACGCGGCCGAAGGGCCCACCCCCGAGCACCTGCTCGACTTCCTCGCCGACGGCAAGGAGATCGAGGAGCTGTCGATGGTCGTCGACGAGGAGCTCAAGATGATGTGCACGGTCGGCGACATGGGCGGGGTGGTGGTCGGGCCCCGGCTGAAGGAGATGGCGCACCTCGCGCACACCGAGTACGAACTGCGCGGGAAGTCCTCGCTGGACGTGCGGGAGGTCCTGAAGGAGACCATGTTCGCGGCGACCGTCACCGGTTCGCCCGTGCAGAACGCCTGCCGGGTCATCGAGCGGCACGAGGTCGGGGGGCGCGGCTACTACGCCGGTGCGCTGGCCCTGCTCGGCCGGGACTCCGGCGGGGCGCAGACGTTGGACTCCCCCATCCTCATCCGCACCGCGGACATCTCCGCCGACGGCCGCCTGAGGGTCCCGGTCGGCGCGACGCTCGTGCGCGGCTCGGACCCGGCGAGCGAGGTGGCCGAGACCCACGCGAAGGCGGCGGGGGTGCTGACGGCGCTCGGCGTACGGCCGTCCCGGCCCCGCGCGGAGCACGCGCGCGTGAGTCTCGCCGACGACCCACGCGTGCGTGCCGCGCTCGACGGGCGCCGCACCTCCCTCGCCCCGTTCTGGCTCCGGATGCAGGAGCGGTCGTACGACCTCGAAGGGCACGCCCTCGTGGTCGACGGCGAGGACACCTTCACCTCGATGCTCGCGCATGTGCTGCGCTCGGGCGGGCTGGACGTGACCGTTCGGCGCTACGACGAACCGGGGCTGAAGGAGGCCGTGCTCGCGCACGAGGGGCTCGTCGTGCTCGGCCCCGGTCCCGGTGACCCGTCCGATCTTCAAGATCCCAAGATGCGGTTCCTGCGCACCCTGACCGCCGAAGTGATCCGCAACCACGGGCACGGCGTCCTCGGCGTCTGCCTGGGCCATGAGCTGATCGCGGCCGAGCTGGGGCTGGGGATCGTACGGAAGGAAGTGCCGTACCAGGGGGCGCAGACGACCGTCGACCTGTTCGGGCGGCCGGAGACCGTCGGCTTCTACAACAGCTTCGTGGCGCGCTGCGACGACGAGGCCGCCCGGGAGCTGGCCGCGCACGACGTCGAGGTGAGCCGGAGCGGCACACACGAGGTGCACGCCCTGCGCGGGCCGGGCTTTGCCGGGGTCCAGTTCCACCCGGAGTCGGTCCTGACGCTGAACGGCGCCGCCGTCCTACGGGAATTGGTGGGTCAGCTGCGGGGTACCAGCACGTTCTCGGAACGGCGGCCCGCCGTGTAGTCGAGAGAAGCGGCCCTCGCGCGGTATCGCGTCGTCCTTCATGGCCTTGAGGGCGGTGGCGTCGAGGAGGTGGGTGGTCTCCGGCATCAGCGGCAGGCCGGACGGGCTGTGATGCCCGACCGGCGCCAACAGTGCAGCCCAGCCTCAGCCGAAGAAGACCCCCACCTCCTCGTACAGCTTTGGATCCACCGTCTTCAGCTGTGCCGTCGCCTCCGCTATCGGCACCCGCACGATGTCCGTGCCGCGCAGGGCGACCATCTTGCCGAAGTCGCCGTCGCGGACGGCGTCGATGGCGTGCAGGCCGAAGCGGGTGGCGAGCCAGCGGTCGAAGGCGCTGGGGGTGCCGCCGCGCTGGATGTGCCCGAGCACGGTCGTGCGGGCCTCCTTGCCGGTCCGCTTCTCGATCTGCTTGGCCAGCCACTCCCCCACCCCGGACAGCCGCACGTGTCCGAAGGAGTCGAGCGACTCGTCCTTGAGGACCATGTCGCCGTCCTTCGGCATGGCGCCCTCGGCGACGACCACGATCGGGGCGTACGAGGCCTTGAAGCGGGAGGTGATCCAGGCGCACACCTGGTCGACGTCGAAGCGCTGCTCGGGGATGAGGATGACGTTGGCGCCGCCCGCGAGGCCGGAGTGCAGGGCGATCCAGCCGGCATGGCGGCCCATCACCTCGCAGACCAGGACCCGCATATGGGACTCCGCGGTGGTGTGCAGCCGGTCGATGGCCTCCGTCGCGATACCGACCGCGGTGTCGAAGCCGAAGGTGTAGTCGGTGGCCGAGAGGTCGTTGTCGATGGTCTTCGGCACGCCCACGCAGGGCACGCCATGCTCGTTGGACAGGGTCGCGGCGACGCCGAGGGTGTCCTCGCCGCCGATCACGATGAGTGCGTCGACCTCCCGCTCGGCCAGGTTCTCCTGGATACGGCGAATGCCGTCCTCCTGCTTCAGCGGGTTGGTGCGCGAGGAGCCGAGGATGGTGCCGCCACGGGGCAGGATGCCGCGCACGGCCGGGATGTCGAGACGCACGGTGGCGTCCTCCAGTGGACCCCGCCAGCCGTCCCGGAAGCCGGTGAAGTCATAGCCGTACTCCTGAACGCCCTTGCGGACGATGGCCCGGATGACGGCGTTGAGGCCGGGGCAGTCGCCGCCTCCGGTCAGTACTCCGACGCGCATGGACAGATCCCTTCGCCGCAGGTGCCTGACGAAGGGTCAGTGTGACGCGCGCCTCACTCGTCGTCGAGGCCTCGTTCGATCGCGTACCGAACCAGTTCCACCCTGTTGTGGAGTTGCAGCTTTCCGAGCGTGTTCTGGACGTGGTTCTGGACCGTGCGGTGGGAGATGACCAGGCGCTCGGCGATCTGCTTGTAGCTCAGGCCCTTGGCGACAAGGCGCAGCACCTCGGTCTCGCGGTCGGTGAGCTGCGGGGCCTTGGGCCGGTCGGGGTCTGTGGTGGGCGCGGGGTCGGTGGCGAGGCGACGGTACTCGCCGAGGACCAGGCCGGCGAGGCCCGGCGTGAAGACGGGGTCGCCGACGGCCGTGCGGCGGACCGCGTCCAGGAGTTCCCCTGTCGACGCCGACTTCAGCAGATAGCCGGTCGCGCCGGACTTCACGGCCTCCAGTACGTCGGCGTGCTCGCCGCTCGCGGACAGCACGAGAACGCGCAGGGCCGGGTTGTGGCCGACGAGTTCCTTGCAGACCTGGACGCCGGGCTTCACCGGGAGGTTCAGATCGAGGACCAGCACGTCGGGGCCCGCGGCCTTGGCCCGGCGTACGGCCTGGTCGCCGTCGCCCGCGGTGGCGACCACGTCGAAGCCGGACTCGGCCAGGTCCCGGGCGACCGCGTCGCGCCACATGGGGTGGTCGTCGACCACCATCACCTTGATCGGGCCCTTGTCGCTCATCGCTGTCCTGCCTTCCCCCGGGAGACCTTCGGTACCTTCAGCTCGACTTCCGTGCCCTGGCCCGGAGGCGATATCAGCTCGGCGCTGCCACCGAGTTCACGCAGCCGGCCCCGGATCGACAGGGCCACCCCGAGCCGCCCCTCGCCCTCGGCCTGGGCGAGCCGCCCCTCCGGGATGCCGGGTCCGTCGTCCCGTACGGTCACGATCACCTCGTCGGGTTCGTCCTCGACGAGGATCCACGCGCGCGCGTGCTCGCCCGCGTGCCGGTGCACGTTGTCCAGGGCGGCCCCGACGGCCGCGGCCAGCTCGCGCGCGGCGGGCGGGGGCAGCGGGACGGGGGCGCCGGGCTCGACGAGGGAGACCTTCGCCGAGGCGTAAGGGGCGAGGAGTGCGCGCAGGTCGAGCGACCCGTCGACCGACTCGTCGTCTGGCTCGTCGTCGACCACGTGTACGACCGCCCCCTGCGCCGCGTCCCGCGACACCCGGGAGACGGACGTCAGGCCGCCGGAGACCAGCGTGCGCAGCGCCACCTCCTGCTCGCCGGCCATCCGGCCCAGCTCGGCCGCCTCGCCGCCCATGACCGCGCCCCGGCGCTGCACCATGGCGAGCACCTGGAGGACGCTGTCGTGGATGTCCCGGGCGAGGCGCTCCCGCTCCCGGGTCGCCGCCTCGATCTCCAGAGCGCGGGCCAGGGTGCGCTCGGAGGCGCGGGCGACCTCGACGACGTAGCCGATGGCGATGGAGGCGACCCAGACGAGGATCACGTTGTGGACGGTGTCACGGGCCGGGTGGCCGCGCTCGAACAGGTTGGCGGCCGCGACCGCCGTGGAGGCGAGCGCGGCCCAGCGCCAGCCTCCCTTGATGGCGAACGCGAGGACCGATCCCGCGGTCCATATCGACGGCAGGGTGGGGCCGCCGCTGTCGATGTGGTGGTCGTTGACGACCAGCGGGGTCAGGACGATCCCGGTGATCGCGATGCTGAGGTCGACGGCGAGGAAACGCTTGGTGCACGCGGCCGCGTTCTGGACGCGGGGCAGTGTGGCGAGCGTCCAGACGCACAGGACGACGTAGTAGGCGATGGCGATGCCGGGCCGGTCGAACTCGTCGTACTCGGTGGCGAAGAGCCCGACCGCGTACAGCATGGTGAGCACGCGGTACCCGGTCAGGGCACGCCACAGCGGCTGCTCGACCGACATGCGCATGACGCGTACCTGTTTGGCCATCTCTCCCACCCCCGGCTCGACTGCCGTGTCCCAGGATCCTAGGACGCCGGCTGCTGGGGCTTGCCCTTGCCGGCCTTCGCGACAGCGGCCTTGGCCGCCTTCTCGGCCTTGGCCGCGTCCGAGATCTGCCGCTTGGCGGCGGTCGCGTAGATGTCGACGTACTCCTGGCCGGAGAGCTTCATGATCTCGTACATGACCTCGTCGGTCACCGCGCGCAGGACGAAACGGTCGTGCTCCATGCCCTGGTAGCGGCTGAAGTCCAGGGGCTCGCCGATGCGGATGCCCGGGCGCATCAGCTTGGGCATCACCTTGCCCGGCGGCTGGATCTTCTCGGTGTCGATCATGGCGACGGGGATGACCGGGGCGCCGCTGGCGAGCGCCACGCGCGCGAGGCCGCCCGGCTTGCCGCGGTAGAGGCGGCCGTCGGGCGAGCGGGTGCCCTCGGGGTAGATGCCGAACAGCTCGCCGCGTTCCAGGACGTCGAGGCCGCTCTTCACCGCCGCCTCCCCGGCACCGCGCGCGCCGGAGCGGTCCACCGGGAGCTGGCCGACGCCCTTGAAGAAGGCGGCCGTGAGGCGGCCCTTGACTCCGGGCGTCGTGAAGTACTCGGCCTTCGCGATGAAGGTGACCTTGCGGTCGAGGACCGCGGGCAGGAAGAAGGAGTCGGAGAACGACAGGTGGTTGCTCGCCAGGATGGCGGGGCCTTCGGCGGGAATGTTGTCGAGGCCTTCCACCCAGGGTCTGAAGGCGACCTTCAGCGGCCCTCCGATGGCGACCTTCATCGTGCCGTACAACAACCGACTGCCTCCTGTTTCCGTGGCTCAGACCTTAACCCGGGGACCTGGCAAACAGCCCGACGGCCCTGGTCGGTGTCAGTGCGGTCGCGTACGGTGAACCACACCTGGACTTGCTCACGCTTCTTTCATGAACAGGAGACCTAGGTGCCGGTCCTCCCCGGAGCCGAGCCGTTCCGCCATGAGGGCGGGGAGGCCGGTGTCCTTCTCTGCCACGGCTTCACCGGTTCCCCCCAGTCGCTGCGGCCCTGGGCCCAGCGCCTCGCCGAGCAGGGCCTCACGGTCTCGCTGCCGCTGCTGCCCGGGCACGGCACCCGCTGGCAGGACATGGCACTCACCGGCTGGCACGACTGGTACGCCGAGGTGGACCGTGAGCTGCGCGCCCTGAGCGAGCGCTGCACCTCCGTGTTCGTGGCGGGGCTTTCGATGGGCGGCACCCTGGCCCTCAGGCTGGCCGCCAAGCAGGGGGACGCGGTCAGTGGGGTCGTGGTCGTGAACCCGGCGAACCGTATGCACGGCCTCGCGCCGTACGCCCTTCCGGTGGCCCGTCACTTCGTCCGCACGGCCCCGGGGATCGCCAGCGACATCGCCAAGGAAGGCAGCGTCGAGCTGGGGTACGACAAGGTACCGCTGCACGCTGCGCACTCCCTGCGGACCTTCTTCCGGCAGGTCGACGGCGAACTGCCGCAGGTCACCCAGCCGCTGCTGGTGCTGCGCAGCGCCCAGGACCATGTGGTGCCGGCGGCCGACTCCGCGCGCGTGCTGAGCCGGGTGTCCTCGACGGACGTAACAGAGATCGTGCTGGAACAGAGCTACCACGTGGCGACGTTGGACCATGACGCGGAGCGGATTTTCGACGAGAGCCTCGCGTTCATCGGCCGGCTCACCACCGGCATCGGCAGTGAAGGGACGGCCGCCCGTGGCTGAGCACGACTCCGACCGTGAAGGCCGCGAGGGCCACGAGGGCCACGAGCCGGACGAGCAGGACGTCCCGTTCGACGAGGACGCCGCCTGGGCGGCCATCGTCGCCGGGTACGGCGAGGAGCCGTCGGACCCGCCGGGCACGAAGCCGTTCAAGTCGGTCGAGGATCTCGCGCTGCTTGAGACCGAGACGAACGACGAGCCGGCGGCCACGGAGAAGGCGGAGCCCAAGCCGAAGCAGGACGAGAAGCCGGCCAAGCCGCTGGGCGGTTCCGTCTCCTTCGCGCCCGGCGTCGGACCGCGCGACTACAGCGCGCCCGAACCGTCCGAGGAGGACTTCGCGGAGGACGACGAGGGGCACTTCGTGCCGCCGGAGCCGCCTCCGCTCCCGGCCGCCGACACCACCGCGAAGTTCGCGTGGCTGGGGGTGCTGGGCGGGCCGCTCGTGCTGCTGGTCTCGGTGCTGCTCGGCTGGGAGATGACGTGGTGGCTGGCCACGGTGGGGATCGGCGGGTTCCTGGGTGGTTTCGTCACGCTGGTGACGCGGATGCGGGCGGACGACGAGGACGACGGCGATCCCGGCCGGGGTGCCGTGGTCTAGTAGTTCAGTTCGCGGGGATGCCGAGTGTGGCCAGGACCGGCAGATGGTCGGTGGCCGCCCTCAGGTCGGTCTCGGTGACCCCGGGGAGGTCCGTGGGGACTCCGCAGCCGAGTACCTCGATGCCCTTCGTGGCGAAGATCGCGTCGATGCGCCGATGGGGTTCGGTGCGGGTCCAGGTGTGTTCCCCGCCGGTGGGGCTGGTCACCCAGCAGTCCTGGAGGTTGGCCGCGATGCGCTCGAAGGCGGAGCCGCCCGGGCGGTCGTTGAGGTCGCCGCCCGCGACGGCGTGGTCCACGCCCATGCCGGCGAGGCGGTCGAGGAGCGCGCCTGCCTGGTCGTAGCGCTCGTCCTTCTGCAACGACAGGTGACAGCTCAGTACGCCGAGCCTGGCCTCGCCGAGTCGTACGACGGCGGTGGCGAAGCCTCGGCGGTGCAGGCCGGGGGTGAGGGGGAGGAGGACGTCCTCGGTGCGTTCCACGGTGGCGCGGAGATGGCAGAGGATCGCGGGGCCCGCTGCGGTGCCGCCGCCGGTCAGGACGACCAGTCCTGAGGCCGATGCCAGCCTCGCGAGTTTCTTGCGCCAGCGGAAGAAGCGGGGGGCTTCTTGGATCAGTACGAGATCTGGTTCGCAGGCGCTGATGACTCGGGCGAGAGTGTCTGTGTCGTCGCGCATCGAGCGGATGTTGTAGCTCAGGACTTTGACCAGAACCATGTGGATCAACTTACGCCCAAGGGGGAGGGGTGCGGGGATCGTGTGCGACTACCGGTACGCCGTGGCTGGTCGCGCAGTTCCCCGCACCCCTGGGTAGATCCACCTCATGCCCGATTACATGATCGGGTCGGGTTCTCTCGCCAGGTCCGCCGCGCCCACCAGGCCTGCCTTGTTGCCCAGTTGGGCCGCGATGACGTCGGCGACCGGGCGCCAGTTGCCGCCCACCAGCCAGCGCTTGTAGGACTTGCGGATCGGGTCGAGGACCAGTTCGCCCTCGTCGGAGAGGCCGCCGCCGACGATGAACGCGGAGGGGTCGAAGAGGGAGGCGAGGTCGGCGAGGCCGGCGCCGGCCCAGCGGGCGAGCTCGCGGTAGGAGTCGACGGCGACCGGGTCACCCTGGCGGGCGGCCATGGAGATGTGCTTGCCCTCGATGCCGTCCGGGGAACCGTCGCCCAGGCCCAGCAGGATCTCGGCGTTCTCCGGGGTGGCGTTGGCGCGCTGCTTGGCGTACCTCACCAGGGCACGGCCGGAGGCGTACTGCTCCCAGCAGCCCTGCGAGCCGCAGCCGCACAGGAGGCCGTCCGGGACCATGCGGATGTGGCCGAACTCGGCCGCCACACCGAAGTGGCCGCGGCGCAGCTTGTTGCCGATGATGATGCCGCCGCCGAGGCCGGTGCCGAGCGTGATGCAGATGACGTTGCGGTGGCCCTTGCCGGCGCCGAACTTGTACTCGCCCCACGCGGCCGCGTTGGCGTCGTTCTCCACGACGACGGGGAGACCCACACGGGCCTCGACCTTCTCCTTCAGCGGCTCGTTGCGCCAGAGGATGTTGGGCGCGAAGTAGACCTCCGAGCGCTGGCGGTTGACGTAACCGGCGGCACCGATGCCCACGCCGACGATCTCGTGACCGGCGCGTGCGCCCTCCACCGCCGAGGCGATGGCGTCCACGATGCCCTCGGGCGTGCCCGGGGTCGGCACCTTGTGGGTCGAGAGGATGTTGCCTTCCTCATCGACCACGCCGGCCGCGATCTTCGTGCCGCCGATATCGACGCCGATGGTGAGTCCCATGAATCCCTCAGTTTCGGTCGAGCCCCGCTACGGCCAACCGTACCCGAGGCCCTGCCGTCAGGGGGTTTCAGTCCAGGTCGATGCGCTCGCCGGGGCCGGGGTCCTCGCCCCGGTCCCGCATCGTGTCGTCGCGGCGGCTCCAGCGCTGCTCCTGTGCCTGGACCGCGGAGCGGTACGCGGCGAGGAGTTCGCCGCCCGCGGCGGCGAGGTGGTCGAAGACGTCCGGGTTGCGCTCGATGACCGGCTCGACCGCGGCCTTGGCCTGCTGCACGACCTGCTTGACCACCTGCTGGGCGGCGGGCCCGGCGATGCCCCCGAGAAGCGGGGACTGCAGGCCGGACAACTTCTCGGCGACGTTGTCCACGAGCTTGCGCAGCTCTTCGGCGGCCGAGCCCGGGGGCGGGCCGTACTGGGTGCGACGGCGGGCCTTCTCCGCCGCGAGGTCCTCCGCGACCGCCGTCGCCCACGCGTCGGCGTCGGTCGCCCGTACCTCGTCCACGGCGTCCACGGTCTCGTGATCGTCGGCGTCGGACGGGGGGAGCTCTTCGCTCATGACGGACTCCTGACTACGGTTCGTCCCTACGACGTTACCCGAACGGCCGTACGCGGTTCACGGGGTGCGGGGCCACAGATCCGGGTCCGGCGCGAACCTGATCCGCAGCTCGCCCTCGCGCAGGGCGGCGCCGGCGACGGTGCAGCGGCGCAGGGCGGAGGGCAGCGGGACGATCCGCCGGAACTGGCCCGCGGTGACGACGAGTTCGTCGCCGCGCCGGATCAGGTCCAGCTCGTCGCGTATGGCGCCGGGCAGCGGGAGGTGCCACACCAGGACACCGTCCTCGGCGGTGGGGGTCCCCCCGCTCGAGCGAAGCCGAGAGTGGGGGAGATTCCTGACGGGCCACTCGACGGTGGAGGTCGTGTCGTTGACCTCGGGGACGGTGAGGGTGGTGAGGTCGTCGGTGCCGCGCGGGTCGTGGCCGAGGTGCGGGACCGCATGGACGTCGTACGACTCCTGCCACTCCTCCAGGGCCTTGCGCTGCTGGGCGACGAGTCCGGCGGGCCACTCCTCCGGTACGACGCGGTTGGCGACCAGGGTGTCGGGGCGCAGGCCGCGCAGGGCGAGGGCGAGGCCCGCGGACCGTACGGCGTCGGCGCCGGCCGGGCCGGGTTCGGCAACGAGCCGTACGACTGCCTGCCGGTCGGCGAGGACGGCCTCGACCGCGCCGAGTTCGGTGTCCCAGCGGGCGGCGGTCTCGTACAGCCACTCCGAGGGCATCGGGACGCCGGCGAGCCTTCCGAGGACGGGACGCAGGCCGGCGGCGGCCTGGCGCTCGGCCGGGAGGAGCCGGCGCAGGTACCGGCGCAGTTGCTCGGGGAGGGAGAGGAGGGCGAGGGCCTGCGGGGTCGGCGGGAGATCGACGACCAGCAGCTCGTGCGCTTCCGCCAGAGCCGCGTCGCGCAGGGCCCGGAGGAGGGTGAGCTCTTCGGCGCCGGGGAGAGGGGTGACCTCCTCGGGGTCCAGGCGGGAGGCACCGAGGAGGTCGAGCACGTTGGAGGCACGCTCCTGGAACCCGGCCAGATCGTCCCGGAAACCGGCGCTGGCGTCGGGGCGCCAGGCGGTGAGGGTGGGCGTGACCCGGGTGGGGGTCGCGCCGGTGGACACGCCGAGGACGGTGCCCAGGGTGTCCGTGCGGTCGGCGCTCAGCACCAGGGTGCGGGTGCCGTTGCCTGCGGCGCGTAGGGCGGTGGCGGCAGCGATGGTCGTACGGCCGCTGCCGCCGGGCCCGGTGATCAGGATGGTGCGCATAGGGGTGAACCGTAGTGGACGCTGCGGCTGCGGGCCGGTGGGGGCTGGTCGCGCAGTTCCCCGCGCCCCTGAGTGGGTGCAGTCACCGCATGCCCAGCTGTACCCACCTAGG